>NZ_JBEZHK010000003.1:0-381417 GCF_040650555.1 Streptomyces sp. NPDC048664
ACCGATCTCCACCGACTTGACCATCCCCAGCTCGGTGATGGGCCGCTGGATCTCGGGGTCGTTCACCGTCGCCAGTGCTTCGGTCGACCGGTGCCCGCCCCGTTCGCGGTTCCTCGGGATCCCGCTCAGTCCTCGGGAAGCTCCACCGGCGCGATCTCGTCGTAGACGTCGCCGGGACCGGGGTTGACCGGGTCGCTCGCGCCGCCGAAGTGGTGCATGACGCCCCACACGGCGTTGAGCGCGGTCTGGATGGCGCCCTCGGCCCAGCCGGCCGTCCAGGAGATGTCGTCGCCGGCGAGGAAGATGCCCCGCTTGTCGGCGGGCAGCCGGTCCTGCATGAAGTGGGTGAACAGGCGGCGCTGGTAGCGGTAGTGGCCGGGCAGGTTCGCCTTGAACGCGCCCATGAAGTAGGGCTCGTTCTCCCAGGAGACCGTGACCGGGTTGCCGATGACGTGCTTCCTGATGTCGACCTTCGGGTAGATCTCCCCGAGCGACTTGAGCATGACCTCCATCCGCTCGTTCGCGGACAGCGGCAGCCACTTCAGGCTGTCGTCGCACCAGGTGTAGGAGAGGCAGATGACGGCGGGCCGGTCCGGGCCGTCGTCCAGCAGATAGGTGCCGCGCGTCATGCGGTCGGTGAGCGTCATCGACATGACGTCCCGGCCGGTCTCCTCGTCCTTGTCCAGCCAGAAGGGCCGGTCGACGGGGACGAACAGCTTGCTGGACTCCATGTAGTGGGTGCGCTCGATCGCCGTCCAGTGGTCGATCGGGAACAGCTCGTCGGAGCAGTCGATCTTGGAGAGCAGCATCCAGGACTGGGCGGTGAAGATCGCCGCAGGGTAGGTGCGGATGTCGCCGTTCGCGTCGGTGACGGTGATCGCGTTGCCGGCGGTGCGGTGCAGGCGGGTCACCGCCGGGCGCGGCGCGCCGCCCTCGTGCAGGGAGCTCAGGGACGTCCCGTACGGCCAGTGGACGATCTTCTGGGGCTCACGCTCCCACAGGCGCAGCGGCAGCTGCTGGGAGCCGCCGACGATGCCGCGGTGGTGGTCGTCGGCCTCGGTGTAGACGACGCGCAGGATCTCCAGGATGGAGTTGGGGAAGTCGGTGTCCCAGCCGCCGGTGCCGAAGCCGACCTGGCCGAAGATCTCGCGGTGGCGGAAGGACTTGAAGGCGTCCGAGTCGCACAGGAAGCCGTAGAAGGTCTGGTTGTCCAGCTTCTCGACCAGGCGTGACCAGATCTCGCGGATGCGCGGCACGTCGCGCTCGCGCAGGGCGCGGTTCATGTCGGAGAAGTCCGCGCCCTCCTCCAGGCAGGAGTTCCAGGCCTCGGCCACGTCCCTGTAGACCTGCGGCAGGTCGTCCACCGTCTCGGCGTAGTGGCTCTCGCCCTTGAGGTCCACGACGGTCGAGGGGGTCGCCTCGGCCAACGGGTTGGGGAACGGGCTGGTCTCCAGGCCGACCAGGTCGATGTAGTGCTGGAGGGCGGTGGAGGACGGCGGGAAGCGCATGGCGCCCATCTCGGCGGTGAGGGCGGGGTCGCAGCCCTCGAAGCCGACGGTGCGCAGCCGGCCGCCGATCTGGTCGGCCTCGTAGACGACGGGCTTGAGGCCCATCTTCATCAGCTCGTACGCCGCCACGACGCCGGACAGGCCGCCGCCGATCACCGCGACCTCGGCGCCGTGCTCGGTCGCGGGTATCTGCCCGAGGCCCGCCGGGTGGGCGAGGAAGTCGTCGTAGGCGTAGGGGAAGTCCGGCCCGAACATGGTGATCGGCGGCTGCTGCCCGTCGGTGTGCTGGACGGCGTTGGGCACCGTGGACGTCATGGGGTACGGACTCCTTGCGCGGGGGAACTCGGTGAGGCTCGGGGGGGTCAGACGAGGGACCCGTACAGACCGGGGCGGCGGTCCTTCAGGTACGGGTTCGCCTCGCGTGAGGCGGCGAGGTGGGCGGGGTCGACGTCGGCGAGGACGGTCTCCTCCACCCGGCCCGCGCGGGTGCGGGCGATCCCGTCGGGACCGGCGAGGGTGGAGAGCCCGACGAACTCGAACTCCCCTTCGGGGCCGACGCGGTTGACGTACGCGATGTACATCTGGTTCTCGAAGGCCCGCACCGGGACGAGGGACTCGGCGACGAACTGGAACGGGTGCATCTGCGCGGTCGGGACCAGCAGGAGGTCGGTGCCGGCCAGGGCGTGGGCGCGGACGTTCTCCGGGAACTCGACGTCGTAGCAGATCATCAGGCCGACGCGGAGGCCGTTCAGGTCGGCCTGGACCACCGGCTGCTCGCCCGGGGTGAAGTGGTCGCGCTCGAAGCAGCCGAAGAGATGGGTCTTGCGGTAGTTCGCGAGACGGGTCCCGTCGGCCGAGATCAGCTGGACGGAGTTGAAGACGCTCGCGCCGTCGCGCTCGGGATAGCCGTAGGCGAGGGCGAGGCCGTGCCGCCGGGCGATGTCGGCGATCGCGTCGGCGCCGTCCCCGTCGGCGGGCTCGGCGAGCGCGGCGATGTCGTCGCCGATCGCGTACCCGGTGAGGAACATCTCCGGCGTGACCAGGAGCCCGGCGCCCGCGGCGGCCGCACGGCCCGCGGCGGCGTCGAGGACCGTGAGGTTCTCGGCGACGGAGCCGGGGTGTCCGGAGCTTTGGAGCAGGGCGGTGCGCATGCTTGGTCTCCACCGGTACCGAAGGGGTTGGACGGCCCGGAAGGGGCCTGTTAGACGGTACGTTCGGCGGTCTTGGCCGAACAAGGAGGAGCCGTTGCGCGCGGGTGCGCGGTTCGTTGCGTCCGCGAGGGTCCAGGCGGCGATTCGTTGCACGCCGCCCCCTCCGCCCGCGTCACCGAGACGCAGGTCACAGGGGGTGTGGCGCCCTAGATCTCCCGCAGCCGCTCCATGATCTCCTGCAGCAGCCCGGGGTCGGCCACGGGTCCGCCCGCCGGGGACCGGCGCGGCGCGTCGACGCGCACCAGGCCCGCCTCGGCGAGGTCGCCGAGCAGGACGCGGACGACGGTCAGGGGCAGGTCGGCGTCCGCCGCGAGCTCCACGACCGGCCTCGGCCCGCGGCGCACGAGTTCCAGCAGGGCGGCGGCGGCATGGTCCAGGCCCTGCCGTCCGTCCTGCTCCTCCAGGGCGGTCACCTGGGACATCAGATCGATGATGTGCCGGTCCGAGGGCCGGGTGCGGCCGCGCGTGACGGTGTAGGGCCGCACCATCGACCCGGTCTCGTCCTCGTACCAGTGGTCGTCTGTCACCGGCGGATCAGAGGGCGCCCGGGTCCGCGGCCGAGCGGATGGCCGCGTCCATGTGGCGGCCGACGCGGCGCACCAGCAGTTCCATCTCGTGGGCGAGCTGGCCGACGTCGGTCTGCACCTCGCTCATCACGGCGAGCCTGCTCCCGTTGCCGGCCGGGGTGATGAACAGATAGGCGTCGTCCAGCATCACCATGGTCTGGCGCACCTGCCCGGCGCCGAACCGCTGCCCCGCCGAGTGCGCGAGGCTGTGGAAGCCCGAGCACACCGCGGCCAGATGCTCGATGTCCTTCCTGCGCATGCCCTCCGAGCAGCTCAGGGGGAGGCCGTCCGCGGTCAGCAGCACGGCCTGGCGGACGTGGTCGGTCCTCGCCACAAGGTCGTCGAGCAGCCAGCCGAGGTCCGTGCCGGGCGGCTGGGTGTCCTCGTCCCCGTACTCAGGGCTCTGGTCAGGGCGCATCGTCGGCGTCCGTCCCTTCCTCGGTGGTGGTTCGCTCCGTGGGGGTACCGGTCCGCTCGGCGGGCGCGGTGGTCGTGGGGACGCCCTTGCGGCCGCGGTCCAGGCCGCGCTGGAAGGCGCCGAAAATGTCCCGCATCTCCTCGGCGCTGGGCTCGCCGGCGCTGTCGCGCGCGGGCGGGCCGGCGCCGGGTCGCGCGTCGGTGCGCAGTTCGGGGGCGAGGGAGGTCTGGCGGACGCGGACGGGCAGGGCGGGCGCGCCGGGGGCCGGGGCGGTACCGGCTCCCCGCTCGGCGGAGCGGGGGTGCACGGTGTCCGGTGTGCGGCCGTGCCCGGGGTCCTTCGCGGATCCGACCGGCTTCACGTCCTCCATGTCCCTGGCGGGGACCGCCGTCAGGCGCCCGTGCTCCCGCCCGTCCTCCCGGGGCGCCCCGCTCGACGGAGACCGCGACGGGGTGGGCGCCGCGGCCGGCAGTGGCGTCCTGCGGCGCAGCGGGAGCGCGTGGACCGGTGCGTGGCCCGGCGCGGCGGCTGGTGCGTGGTCGCGCGATTGGTCCGGCGCGTCGCCCGGTGCGTGGTCCTGCCGCGCCGAAGGCTCCACGTCGGCGAGCACCGCCTGCGGCAGCAGCACGACCGCGGTCGTACCGCCGTAGGGAGAGCGGCACAGGGTGACCCGGATGCCGTGCCGGGCGGCGAGCCGTCCCACCACGTACAGCCCGAGCCGGTCGTGCCGCGTCGGGTCGAAGTCGTCCGGCGAGGTGAGGGTGCGGTGGGCCTCGTCGATCTCCTCGGCGTTCAGGCCGAGCCCCCGGTCGTCGATCTCCAGGACGAAGCCGCCGTGGGCGCTGCCGGTGCGCAGGGTGACCTGGGTGTGCGGCGGCGAGAACACCGCCGCGTTCTCGACGAGTTCGGCGATCAGGTGCACGATGTCGGCGACGACGTCCGCGGCGACACCCACCTGCGGCATCGGCGGGACCACGACCCGCGCGTAGTCCTCGATCTCGCCGACCGCGGAACTCACCACGTCGGCCAGGGGCACGGGGCGCCGCCATCTGCGGCCGGGTGCCGCGCCCGAGAGGATGATCAGGCTTTCCGCGTGGCGGCGCATACGGGTGGTCAGATGGTCGATCCGGAACAGTTCCTGGAGGATGTCCGGGTCGTCCGTGCGCCGCTCCAGCATGTCGACCAGCTTGAGCTGGCGGTGCACGAGCGCCTGGTTGCGCCGGGCGATGTTGAGGAGCACCGCGAACAGCCCGCGGCGCAGAGTGGCCTGCTTCACGGCGGCCTCGACCGCGGCAAGGCGTGCGGCGTTGAAGGACCGGCCGACCTGCCCGATCTCGTCGTAGCCCGCTTCGGCGTCGGCCAGGGGTGGCGCCGCGGTCAGGGCGTCCACCTCCTCTCCGGCGCTCAGCCGTTCCATCACGTCCGGCAACTGACGTGTGCTCAGCACGTCGGCGGCGTCCCGGAGCGACTCCAGCCGGCGCGAGATGCGCCGGGCGCCACGGACCGAGAACCACAGCGACAGGCCCACGGCGGCCAGTCCGAGCACGCCGACGACGGCCGCCTTCGTCAGTTCACGGTAGGCGAAGGCCCGTCCTCGTGCGGCGGAGTTCTTCGCCGACTGCGTGCACAGCAGCATGTACTGCTTGACCGCACGGTCGGTGGTGGTGCGCCACGAACCGGCCGCGACGGCCCGGCCCGCGCCGTCGGCGCCGGCCCGCAGCAGGGCGTCCTCGCCGTCGGTCAGGGCCCGGTGGACCGAGCCGCGCTGGAAGTCCTCGAAGAGGGTACGCGAGTCGGTGGGCAGCGAGGGCACATAGGTCCGCTCGAAGACGCGCCGGTCCTCGATCGTCGCCGTCAGGGCGTCGTACTGGGCGTCCGACACCCGTCCGGCCGCCCGCGCGCCGGCGACGAGGGCGTCCTCGCGCGAGACGAACTCCCGTACCCGCACCAGCTCGCTGACCACCTGCGCCTCGCGGGCCAGCTGGCCGGCCTGGAGGGCGGTGAGCGCGGACTGCACGGCGAAGCCCGGTTCCACGAGGGTGCTGTACTCGGCGACCGCCCGGTCGAAGGAGATGTCACGGGACAGGACGCGCTGCCGCAGCCCCTCCAGCCCGTCGGTGGCGGTCAGGACGGAGTCCAGCACCTGCCGCTGGCGGACGGTCAGCCGGCCGCGATCCCCGTCGCGGATCGCCTCGCGCATGGAGGCCACGGCCCGGTCGGTGCGGCGTTCCTGCTCCAGCAGGGCGACGGGGGCTCCCGAGCTCCTGGGTCCGCCCAGGTAGGCGGCGGCCTGGCGTCGTTCGATCTGGATCTGCCCGACCGCCGCGTCCACGGGTGAGGCGAAGTCCACGTACACGCCCTGGACCCGGATGAGCGCGCGGACCTCGCCGGTGACGGACACCATGGCGAAGCTCCACATCGTCATCAGCGCGACCGCCGGGGCGAGCGTGAGCGCCACGATCCGCGCGCGGACCGTGGTGGGACGACCGAAGAACCGGCGCATGAACTCCCCAGGGCGGCAGGACGATCGGGTGGCTGGGGCGGGCATTGACCAGGCGTTCGACCAGGCATCGACCACCCGCAGGGATTACCCGCTGGTAGCGAGATCGCACAACCTACGGGATGACGTGCGACGATCGCAACGGTTGCCCCCGGTAACCCCCGGGCCGGCCGGCTCAGGACGGGGCGTCAGACGGCGTCCGCCGGCTGTCGCGTGCGCGGCACGGCGAACGTGGTGACGACCGCGGCGTGGTCCGAGGGCCAGTCGTTGCCGCTGACGTGGGGCCAGGGCCGCGGGGTCCCGCTGACGTGGGTGCGCGCGTCGAGCACCGTGAGGCCCTGGTGCAGGACGTAGTCGATACGGTCCTGCGGCTCCGGGCGTCCGCTGCCGTCCTCGTGCACCGGGTGGATCGGGGACCAGGTGGGGCCCGGGTCGGCGAGGGGGTCCGGGTGCGCCTCGCGGTAGGAGTCGCGCAGCCCCGCCTCCTCGGCCGCCTTCGTCACGGGCCAGGCGACCTCGGGCCAGTCCAGGTGGGAGGGGCAGTTGAAGTCGCCGGTGAGGACGACGGGGACGTGGTCGTCGCGCGTCGCGCCGATCCGCGTGAGGGTGTCCCGCATCTCGGTGAGCCGTCTGTCCTCGTGGGCGATCAGCCGCGCCGGGGGCAGCCCGTCGAAGGCCGATTCGTAGGGCCCGTAGGGCGTGTAGTGCAGGTGCGCCGTCCAGACGTCGACCTCGTGGCCGGCGCCGACCCGGATCCGTACGCCCGCCGCCCCGTGGAAGCCCACGTCCGGATCGCCGAAGCGGGCGGTGATCGGATGGCGGCTGATCACCCCCAGGTTCTCCCCGGCCCGGTGGTGGTGCCAGCCGAGCGCCTCGGCGAGCTCCCCGGCCGCGGTGCCGCCCGTCTCCTGGAGGCCCACCACGTCGGCGCCGGTCTCCAGGATCGCCTTGAGCTGCTTGGCCCGGTGCTCGTCCACCTCGCTGCCGCCGAGCCACAGGTTCCAGCTCATCACCTTCAGTGCGTACGGCAGCAGGGCGGCCAGGGTCGCGGGCGTGACCCCTTCCAGACTGTCCCGCACGGTCCGCCCCGGCGCCGCCTCGATCGGCGCGAGGGAGGGGACGGCGAGCAGGGCGCAGCCCGCGGCCTCGGCCGAGGCCACCCCCGTCAGGGTGTCCTCGACGGCGACGCAGGCGGCCGGGTCGACCCGCAGGGCGCGGCAGGCGGCCAGGTACGGATCGGGGGCCGGCTTGGTGTGCGGGGTGTCGTCCGCGGTGACGGTGACCGCGAAGCGCTCCGGCCCCAGGGCGTCGAGGACGGTGTCGGCGACCGACCTCGGGGAGGCGGTGACGAGCGCGGTGGGCACGCCCTCGCGCGCGAGGGCGTCGAGCAGGTCCAGCGCTCCCGGGCGGGGCACGATGCCGTCGCGCACCCGGTCGGCGAACTCGCGGTGCAGGTCGGCGGCGACGTCCTCGGCCGCGGCCCCGGTGACCCCGGCCAGCCAGGCGGCCGTGTGCTCGACGGGGCGGCCGAGCACCTCGGGCTGGTCCCGCTCGGTCAGGGTGCCGCCGAGCCGGCCGGCGACCCGCTCCACCGCCTCCCACCACAGCCGCTCGGTGTCCACGAGCGTGCCGTCCATGTCGAACAGGACAGCCTGAAGAGGCAGTTGAGTCACGGTTGTCTCTTTCATGGGGGGAGATCGAGGGAAGCGGGCGAGGTCAGCGGGCGCGCTCGGCGACCAGCACCGGGCGGGGCGGCAACGTCACCGTCACCATGGCGCCGGCGGCCAGGCCGGACGCCTCGTGGGCCGGCAGGTCGGCCTTGACCTCGGTCGCGTCGGCGAGGCGTACCGTCAACCGGACGCTCGCGCCGAGGAACGCCGTGGCGACCACGCGTGCGTCGCCCTTCTCGTCGGCGCTCACCCGGACGGCCTCGGGACGCACCAGCACGTCCACCTCGGTCGCGTCGGGCGTCCGCCCGTCGACGGGCAGCTTCTGTCCGAGCACCTCCACGGAGCCCGAGGCCAGGCAGCCGGGGACGCGGCTCATCGTGCCGACGAACTCGGCGACGAAGGCGGTGGCCGGGCGGCCGTACAGATCGGCGGGGGCCGCGCACTGCTCCAGCCTCCCGGCGCGCATCACCGCGACACGGTCCGCCATGGACAGGGCCTCCTCCTGGTCGTGGGTGACGAACAGGGTGGTGATGCCGAGTTCCTGCTGGAGCCGCCGGATCTCCTCGCGCAGCGTCAGGCGCACCTTGGCGTCGAGCGCGGACAGCGGTTCGTCCAGCAGCAGCACGCGCGGGCGCAGGGCCAGGGCGCGGGCCAGGGCCACCCGCTGCTGCTGCCCGCCGGAGAGCTGGTGGGGGTAGCGCGCGCCCTTGTCGCCGAGTCCGACCAGGTCGAGCAGTTCGGCGGCGCGGGTGCGGCGTTCGGCCGTGCCCACCTTGCGCATGCGCAGCCCGAACGCGACGTTGTCGAGGACGCTCAGGTGCGGGAAGAGGCTGTACGACTGGAAGACCATTCCGGCGTCGCGGCGGTGTGCCGGGACCCGGGTGACGTCCTCGCCGTCCACGAGCACCTCACCGGAGTCGGGGTGTTCGAACCCGGCGAGCATGCGCAGCGCGGTGGTCTTGCCGCAGCCGGACGGGCCGAGCAGGGCGAGGAGTTCTCCGGGCCGGGCGGTCAGGTCGAGTCCGTCGAGCGCGAGGGTCGGGCCGAACTCCCTGCGCAGTCCGCGGAATTCGACGGTGGCGGCCTTGTCGAGGGTCATGTGGGTCATCCCTTGGCGGCGGTACGGGAGGTGATACGGGAGCGTCCGCCGAAGGTGGCGAGCGACAGGAGCAGGGCCCAGGTGACGAGCAGGCTGAGCACGGAGACGGCGACGGACAGCTGGGCCTGCTCGCCGCCGATGCTGTAGATCCACACGGCGAAGGGGGTGAATCCGAGCAGCTGCGCGACGGTGAACTCGCCGAGGACCAGGGCCAGGGTGAGGAACGAGGCGTTCAGCAGGGCGGCACGCAGATTGGGCAGCACGGCCTGGACCAGCGCCCTGGGCCAGCTCGCCCCGCAGCTGCGGGCCGCCTCGACCAGGGTGCGCACGTCGATGGCGCGCAGTCCGGCGTCCAGGGCCCGGTGCACGAACGGCAGTGCCATCACGACGTAGGCGAGGACCAGCACGAACGGGAAGTCCGGGTTCTGGATCGCCACGAACGTCTGGAACAGCGGTGTGCGGGACAGGTGGTCGGGGCCCCACTTGAGCACGGTGGACAGCCCCGCGACGAAGGCGATCGGCGGGACGACCAGGGGCAGGGAGCAGACCACCTCCACGACCGGACGCAGCTTCGGCGCGCCGAGCCGCAGCGCGACCATGGCCGGCACCATCAGCAGCAGGACCAGGGCGATGGTCGCGGCGGCCAGCTCCAGCGAGAGCAGCAGGCTGGCGGTGAAGCCGGAGGTGGAGACGATCTTGGTGTAGGCGTCGAAGGTGACGCCCTGGCCGGGCACGTCCAGCGTGAAGATCACGGAGGCTGCGAGCGGGACCAGGAAGTACAGGCCGGCGAAGGCCCAGACGGCCCAGCGCCACAGGTTCAGGCGAGCCATCGGGTGCTCCGTCGTTGCAGGGGCAGGTACACGGCCATGACCAGGCCCGCGACAAGGACCATGTCGAGGCTGAGCGCGAGTGCCACGTGCTCCTGCCCGACCAGGACGTTGCCGCCGAGGGCGTCGGCGATCTGCAGGGTGACCAGCGGGACGGCGCTGCCGACCATGGCCGCGGCGGTGGCGTACGCGGCGAACGCGCTGCCGAACAGCAGCACGAACCCGCCGAGCAGCGAGGGCAGCAGCACGGGCAGGGCCACGTGCCGCCAGTACTGGAAGGCGGTGGCGCCGTTGTTCTGCGCGGCCTCGCGCCACTGGACGCGCAGGCCCTCCAGCGCGGGGGTGATGGTGAGGACCATCAGCGGGATCAGGAAGTACAGGTAGACGATCACCAGGCCCCAGAAGCTGTAGAGGTTCCAGCCCTTGTCCTGGAGCCCCAGGTGCCGGGTCACCACGCCGGAGTTGCCCAGGGTGGCGACGAAGGCGAACGCGAGGGGGACGCCGCCGAAGTTGGCGAGGACCCCGGACGCCGTCAGCACGGCCTCGCGCACGGCCCGGAAGCGGGAGGTGACCACGGCCTGCGCGAGCAGCAGGCCGAAGACGGTACCGATCAGTGCGGAGAGGGCGGACAGCTTGATGCTGCCGGCCAGCGCCGTCAGATAGGCGCCGTGCAGGGAGTCGGTCAGGTTGGCCGTGGTGTACGAGGTGGCGCCGGTCGCCTGGTCCGTGGCGGTGAAGGCGCCGTTGAGCATGGCGAGGGCGGGGACGCCGAAGGCGATCGCCGTGAACGCCAGCAGCGGGAGGACGGCGAGCGCGCCGAACGAACGGCGGCGCCGCCGCTGCTGCGGGGCAGCGGCGGACGCCGGTTCGGCCTCGGTGAGGACGGCGGTCATCCGGAGACGGCCTTGCCCCAGCCCTGCGTCAGGACCGCGCTCGCCTTGTCCTGCTGGGCCTTGGTCGGGAACGAGGGGGTGCCGCTGACCTGCGGGAGGGCGGCGGCCGCGGTCTTGTCCAGCGTGCCGGCCCTGTCCAGGGCGGGCATCAGCACGGGGCGGGCGTGGCCCTGGAGCCAGAGGTTCTGGCCCTCGGTGCTGTACAGGTACTCCTCCCACAGGCGCGCGGCGGCCGGGTGGGGGGCGTTCTTGTTGATGGCCTGCGAGTAGTACTGGGCGTACTTGCCGTCGCTCGGGACGGCGATCTTCCAGTCCAGGCCCTTGGACTTGAACTCCTGCGAGTAGCCGGCGTTCAGGTAGTCCCAGTCGATGCTGATCGGGGTCTCGCCCTTCTCGACGGTGGCCGGCGTCGACTCGACGGGCGTGTAGTTGCCGCTCTTCTTCAGCTTGGCGAAGAAGTCGATGCCGGGCTGGATGTCGTCGAAGGAGCCGCCGTTCGCGATGGCCGCCGCGTAGACGCCGCCGAAGGCCGAACCGGACTTGGTCGGGTTGCCGTTGAGCGCGACCTGGCCCTTGTACTGGGGCTTGAGAAGGTCCTTGAACGTGGTCGGGCACTCCTTGACGCGCTTGGCGTCGCAGCCGATGGAGACGTAGCCGCCGTAGTCGTTGAACCAGCGGGCCTGCGGGTCCTTCTGCGTGGCGGGGATGTCGCCGTAGCCCGCCACCTTGTACGAGGCGAGCAGTCCCTGCTGGGCGGCGCTGGCGGTGAAGGAGCTGCCGATGTCCAGGACGTCGGGGGCGCGGTCCTGGCCCTTGCGGGAGGCGACGGCCTGGATCTCCTGCGAGCTGGTCCCGTCCGGGTTCTCGACCGTGACCTTGATGCCGTACTTCTTCTGGAAGCCGTCGAGCAGGGCGCCGTAGTTGGCCCAGTCGCGGGGCAGGGCGATCGCGTGCAGCGCGCCCTCCTTCTTGGCCGCCTTGACGAGGGCGTCGAGGCCGCCGAAGTCCGCGGCCGACGTCGCGGAGGCCGCGCTCTTGCCGTCCGCGGTGGTCGACTTGTCGTCGGGGGCGGCGCCACAGGCGCTGAGGGCGAGGGCGGCGACGACGAGGCCACCGGCGAGGGCGGCCGTTCTCGGCTGGAACACGGTCACGGTCTCTCCAGGAGTACGCATGAAGGCTCAGATGGGGAGGGAGGACTTGTCTGAACAAGTTGGCCCCAGTACGCCCGTCGTGGGTGACGTGTTCGTGAACGGAGGCGAAACCCTGACCACTACTTGCCTGCACATTCGCGATCGGTGCAGATCACGCTCAGGTCTCGATTACGCTGGCCAGACTGTGCACAGCTGTCAGACCAGAGGGGAAGCATGCCGGCCCGACATGAGGAGATCGCGGACGAGCTGCGACGCGCGATCGACCGCGAGGAGTACACAGTGGGCGCGCTGCTGCCCACCGAGACCGACCTCGCGTCCCACTACGGCGTCTCGCGGGGCACGGTCCGCCAGGCCGTCGCGGCCCTGACCGCCGAGGGACTCATCGGTTCGCGGCAGGGGGCGCGCCGTGTCGTCCTGGCCAGCCGCCGCAGCCAGAGCTTCGCCGAGCTGCGCAGCTTCGCGCAGTGGGCGCGGGCGATGGGCCGCGAGGCGACCGGGCACGTGGTGGCGCAGGAGTACCGGCCGGCCACCAAGGAGGACGCGGTGCGCCTCCAACTGCCCGCGGGCAGCCGGGTGCTGCACGTCCTGAGGGTGCGGGGGCTGGACGGCGAGCCGGTCCTGCTGGAGCGGACCGTGTACGCCGACTGGATCTCACCGGCCGTGGCGGCGATAGAGCCCGGCTGCGCCTCCGTCACCCAGCGGCTGTACGAGGACACGGGCCTGGTCTTCGCGTACGGGGAACACGTGATCGACGCGGTCTCGGCGGGCGCCCAGGACGCCGAACTGCTCGGGGTGCGCCGCACCAGCCCGCTGCTGCGGGTCCGCCGGGTCACGACCACGCGCGAAGGGCGCCCGGTGGAGTGGTCGGACGACCGCTACCGGTCGGACGCCGTCAGCTTCAGCGTGCGCAACTCGATCGGGAACAACGCGCTGGCGCGCAAGACGGCCGGGTGAGCCCAGGCCTAGGTGTATTGACCCGCAGGGTTGTTTACGCGGGTCAATACACCTAGGTCGGCGAACCCGACGAGAAGCGGCGCAGCAGCGGTGACAGGACGAGCACCGACTTGGTGCGCTCCACGAACGGCTCCCCGGCGATCCGCTCCAGGACCCGCTCGAAGTGGCGCATGTCGGAGGCGAAGACCTGGGCGACGGCGTCCGCCTCCCCGGTGACGGTGGAGGCGGCCACGACCTCCTGATAGCGCTCCAGGCCCCGCTGGATGGTCTCCGGAGAGGTGTTGCGCCGGCAGTAGATCTCCACGAACCCTTCCGTCTCCCAGCCGAGCGCGCCCGGATCCACCCGGACGGTGAACCCGGTGATGGCTCCGGTCGCGCGCAGCCGGTCCACGCGCCGCTTCACGGCGGGGGCGGAGAGGCCGATCATCTGCCCGATGTCCGCGTAGGAGCGGCGGGCGTCCTCGGCGAGGGCGTGGACGATGCGTTCGTCGAGATCGTTCAGCAAGGCGGGCGGTTCACTTCTCTGCGATGACCTGTGATGACTGCGGTCGGCCCGAACTCCACGGCGGCGGGCCGGGAGCGGCGGTGGCCATACAGGAAGTAGACCACGAGCGGGCGGCACGACCGCGCCGGTCCGTGTCCGGGCGGCCCGCGGCGGCCGCCCGGACACGGCCGTGGCCCCTGTTCGCCCCGAAGGGCGAACAGGGGCCACGGGGGCCACGACGGTGCGGGTCCGGTCAGCTCCAGCTGGCGTGCAGCGGCTTGCCCTCGGCGTAGCCCGCGGCGCTCTGGACGCCCACGACGGCCCGCTCGGCGAACTCCTGAAGGGAGTTCGCGCCCGCGTAGGTGCACGAGGAGCGGACGCCCGCGATGATCGAGTCGACCAGGTCCTCCACCCCGGGACGGTCCGGGTCCAGGAACATCCGGGAGGTCGAGATGCCCTCCTCGAACAGGGCCTTGCGGGCACGGTCGTACGCCGACTCCTCCGACGTCCGGTTGCGCACCGCGCGCGCCGACGCCATGCCGAAGGACTCCTTGTAGAGGCGGCCGTTCGCGTCCTGCTGGAGGTCGCCCGGAGACTCGTACGTGCCCGCGAACCAGGAGCCGATCATCACGTTGGACGCGCCGGCGGCCAGGGCCATCGCGACGTCGCGCGGGTGGCGGACACCGCCGTCGGCCCACACGTGCTTGCCGAACCTGCGCGCCTCCGCGGCGCACTCCAGGACGGCCGAGAACTGCGGGCGGCCCACGCCCGTCATCATGCGGGTGGTGCACATGGCGCCGGGACCGACCCCGACCTTGATGATGTCCGCGCCCGCCTCGACCAGATCGCGCACGCCCTCGGCGGCGACGATGTTGCCCGCCACGATCGGCACCTGCGGGTCCAGCGCCCGCACGGTCCTGATGGCGTTGAGCATCGTCTCCTGGTGGCCGTGCGCGGTGTCGATGACGAGCGTGTCGACGCCCGCGTCGAGCAACTGCTTGGCCCTGCCCGCGACATCGCCGTTGATGCCGACGGCGGCGGCGATCCGCAGCCTGCCGTCCGCGTCGGTGGCCGGGGTGTAGAGCGTGGCGCGCAGGGCGCCCTTGCGGGTGAGGATGCCGGCGAGCCTGCCGTCCTCGTCGACGGCGGGAGCGTAGCGGCGGTTGGCGGCGTCGAGGCGGTGGAAGGCCTCGCGCGGGTCGATTCCGGCGTCCAGGAGCAGCAGGTCCCGCGACATCACGACTTCGAGCTGGGTGAAGCGGTCCACGCCGGACAGGTCGGTGTCGGTCACCACGCCGACCGGGCGCTGCTCCTCGTCCACGACGACGCCGGCGTTGTGCGCGCGCTTGGGCAGCAGCGCCAGCGCGTCGGCGACGGTCTGGTGGGGGGCGAGCACGATCGGGGTGTCCAGCACCAGGTGGCGGCTCTTGACCCAGGAGATCACCTCGGTCACCACGTCGATCGGGATGTCCTGGGGAATGACGACCAGACCGCCGCGACGCGCCATCGTCTCCGCCATGCGACGGCCCGCGATGGCGGTCATGTTGGCCACGACCAGCGGGATGGTGGTGCCCGTGCCGTCCGGGGCGGCGAGGTCCACACCCTGGCGGGAGCCCACGGCGCTGCGCCTCGGCACCATGAAGACGTCGTCGTACGTCAGGTCGTACGCGGGCTGGATGTCATTGAGGAAACGCACGTGCTGCACATCCCAGTCGTTCAGAGGCGGCCCCCGGACAGGACAGCCAGGGGGAGAGCACGTACTTCATTCTCCCATGGCGCACCGCGTGCGGTCCCTGGACGGATCATCCAGGCAGGTCAGCGGGGTCCTCGTGGGATCCTCCAAGGACCAGGGCCACCGTGAGCGCCGGCATCCGGTCCATCGCGGCGGCGAACACCTCCCGGGCCGTCGCCCACTCCTCGGGCCGTGCCTTCGCCCACTGCTGCCAGCCCCGCACCACGATCAGCAGGCCCTTGTCCGCGGCACCGGGCGGCCAGACGGTGTGGTCGGTGAGCGAGTCGGCGAGGGCGTCCCAGTTGCGGCCGAACCAGCCCGGCAGGTTCAGGGCGACGACGATCCGCTCCATGAACGCGGCCTTGTCCACGGCGCCCTGGAGGTCCAGTGTGACCAGGCGTCCGTTGGCGAGGTCGTCGCGCATGTCAGTACCGCCCTGAACGAGTCGGAGGAGGCGCCCAGGCACCGGGCACGCGAGGGACGTACGGCCTCAGGATGGCACGGACGCCCGCGCCACGACGGCCCTGTGCACCAGGCGCGACGGCGGGGGAGCCGCCGCGCGTCCGCACGCGGGGCACCGCGGCGGCCCCGCGTGGCCGGAGGCAAACACCACAGCAGGCCCGTGCGGCCGGGCCGGGCACCTCCCGCGAAACGCCCGGCCGAATGCGGGAGCACCACGACAGACCCGCCCGGCCGGGCACGGTCACCGCGACGGACCCGCCCTGCCGGGGGCTGCCGTCGCGTCGGCCCCGCGGGGGCCGGGGGCGGTCACCCGTCCGGGTCCGCCCGGTGGAGGGCGGGCCCCGGCGCCGGTCCCGCCGTCAGGAGGGAGTCCGCCGCGGCCGTGTCCGTCACCAGGCTGGTGACGAGCCCGGACCGCAGCACCGCGTCGATCGCGGCGGCCTTGCGCTGTCCGCCCGCGATGGCCACGACCTCCGGGATGCGGCGCAGCTGGTCGGCCTTGACGGTGATGCACCGCTCCCCCAGGTCCCGTCCGACCCGGCGGCCCTCGGTGTCGAAGAGGTGCGCGGCCATCTCGGCGGCGACGCCGAGGGAGGCGTAGTGCGCCCGCTCGTCGTCGCTCAGCATGTCGTGCACCGTCGAGATGCCCGGCTCCCAGGAGCCGATGGAGACACAGGCGACCGTCACCTTGTCGAAGTACTCGAAGGCGCGGGCGATCCCCGTCTGGTTGCGCAGCGCCGCGGCCGTCGCCGCGTCCGGCAGCAGCATCGGCGCGTAGATGGGGTGGGCGTCACCGCCCGAGACCTGAGCCGCGCGGCGCACGGCCTCCACCGAGCCGCGCTCGGAGGTCCCGGCGTCGTAGACACCGGTCAGCTGCACCACCGTGCAGGGCGGCAGCCGGTCCAGGGCCGCCGCCATGTGGATGGTGGAGCGCCCCCAGGCCAGGCCCAGCACATCGCCCTCGGCGACCAGCTCGCCGAGCAGGTCGGCCGCCACCTCGCCGAGGTTCTCCGGGTCGGGCGACTCCTCGGCCGCCTCGGCCGGGGACTCGACCACGACGGCGTGCCTGAGGCCGTAGCGGGCGCGCAGCGCGTCGGAGCGCTCCGCGTCCAGCTCGGCCGGAACCCGGATCTCGATCCGCACGAGATCCCGTTCGAGAGCGGTCTCCAGGACCCGGGCCACTTTGAAGCGGCTGACGCCGAACTCCTCCGCGATCTGGATCTTGGACTTGCCCTCGAGATAGAAGCGACGGGCCATGGCCGCCGCCTGCACCAGCTCAGCGGGTCCCATCCGCATGGCTGACCGGCCCGCCGACATACCCGACACGGCCCTCTCCTCACTGCTGTTCACACTCTGCATTCGCCGTTCATCCTTGCAGATCCGGCGTGCTTGATCAGCCCGGACGGACGTCGTTCAGGTTCCGTTGTCTCAGTCGTCGCACGCCCATGACGCTCGGGACGTGGCCCGCTCCGCCTGGGTACGCAGTGCCCGGACCGCCGCGGACGGGTCCGCGGCCCCGTACACGGCCGAGCCGGCGACGAAGACGTCCGCTCCCGCCTCCGCGCACTGTTCGATGGTGGAGGCCGAGACTCCGCCGTCGACCTGGAGCCACAGTTCGAGGCCGTGCTTGCTGATGAGCTCGCGGGTGCGGCGGATCTTCGGCAGCATGATGTCCAGGAAGGCCTGCCCGCCGAAGCCGGGCTCGACCGTCATGATCAGCAGCATGTCCAGCTCGGGCAGCAGGTCCTCGTACGGCTCGATGGGGGTCGCGGGCTTCAGGGCCATGGAGGCGCGGGCGCCCTTGGCCCGGATCTCACGGGCGAGGCGCACCGGCGCGGCGGCCGCCTCGACGTGGAAGGTGACGGATCCGGCGCCCGCCTCGACGTACTGCGGTGCCCACCGGTCGGCGTCCTCGATCATCAGATGGCAGTCCAGCGGGGTGTCCGTGGCACGGGCCAGCGACTCCACGACCGGCACGCCGAGCGTGAGGTTCGGGACGAAGTGGTTGTCCATGACGTCGACGTGGAGCCAGTCGGCGCCCTCGACCGCCTTCGCCTCCTCGGCGAGGCGGGCGAAGTCCGCGGACAGGATGCTGGGGTTGATCTGCACGGCCATGACCCAAGCCTGCCATGCCCGGGGCCGGTTGTTGCCCCCGGTCCGCCCCCTGGACCGCCGGGTACCCGCCGGGGAGGCCGTCGAAGGGCGTTCCCGGACCCGCCGGGGCCCCGGGACCGACTCCGGGGCGCACGGGCGCCCACAGGCCGCCCCGCGGCATTCTCGAGCCGGGCTTCGGGGCCCGTCGGACGGGTCAGGACGTGCGGCGCAGCAAGGCCAGGTACATCGCGTCGGTGCCGTGCAGATGGGGCCACAGCTGGACGTCGGGGCCCTCGCCGAGCGCCGGGACGCCGGGGAGCAGGGGCCGGGCGTCCAGGAGCTCGGCTCCGGGAGCCTCCTTGAGGACGTCGGCGACCACGGCCCGCGTCTCCGCCAGATGCGGCGAGCAGGTGGCGTAGCCGACGACGCCGCCGACCCGCGCGGAGTCGAGGGCCGTGCGCAGCAGCGCGCGCTGGAGCGGCGCGAAGCCGTCCAGGTCCTCGGGGCGGCGCCGCCAGCGGGCCTCGGGCCGGCGGCGCAGCGCACCGAGACCGGTGCAGGGCACGTCCACCAGGACCCGGTCGAAGCTGCCGGGCCGCCACGGCGGGCGGGTACCGTCGGCGGCGATGACCTGGTAGGGGCCCGGGTTCCCGTCGAGCGCCTTCGCCACCAGGCCGGCACGGTGCGGCTGCTTCTCGGAGGCCAGCAGCACCGCCCCGCGCTCCGCGGCGAGCGCCGCCAGCAGGGCCGCCTTGCCGCCGGGTCCCGCGCAGCCGTCGAGCCACTTCTCGTCGGGGCCCGTGAGGGGCGCGTTCGCGAGGGCCAGCGCGACGAGCTGACTGCCCTCGTCCTGGACGCCCGCGCGGCCCTCGCGCACGGCGTCGACGGCACCGGGCTCGCCGCCCTCGGTGAGCCGGACCGCGTACGGGGACCAGCGCCCCGGCATCGCGGCCTCCTCGCGCAGCAGTTCCTCGGTGCCCGCGCGGCCGGGACGCGCGACGAGCGTCACCTCGGGCCGCTCGTTGTCCGCCTCCAGCAGGTCCTCGATGCCCGCGCGGGGGCCGCCCAGGGAGTCCCACAGGGCGGAGACCACCCAGCGCGGGTGCGAGTGCACCACGGCCAGATGCTCCTCGGGGTCCTCGTCGTACGGCGGCGCCACCCGCCCCAGCCAGCCGTCGAGGTCGTCCTGCGCGACCTTGCGCAGCACGGCGTTGACGAACTTGGCCCGTCCGTCGCCGAGCACGACCCGGGCCAGCTCGACGGTGGCGGACACCGCCGCGTGGGAGGGGATACGGGTGCCGAGCAGCTGGTGGACGCCCAGGTTCAGCACGTCGAGGACGGGCGGGTCGACCTCGCGCAGCGGCCGGTCCACACAGGACGCGACGATCGCGTCGTACGTCCCCTGCAGGCGCAGCGTGCCGTAGACCAGCTCCGTGGCGAGCGCCGCGTCACGCCCGTCGAAGTCGCCCTTCTCCCGCGCCTTGCGCAGCAGGGGCGGCAGAACGAGGTTCGCGTACGCGTCCCGTTCGTCGACGGCCCTGAGGGCCTCGAAGGCGAGGATACGGACGGGGTCCTTCTGGGGCCTGCGGTACGGCTTGCCGGGACGACGGCGCTGGTCGCTCACGAAAAATGTGCTCCGGGTGTGGGATGACGTGCGCCCTCAAGCGTACGTCCCTGGCTGTCGGGCGGGCCGGGGAGGTCAGCCGCCCAGGTTCTCCCCGGCGGCGATCCGCACCCCGCGCGCCCAGTCCGCGGCCCGCATCGGCTTCTTGCCCTGGGCCTGCACCCACAGCAGCTCGACCGCGTAGGAGCCGGTGCCGGCGTACACGTTGTTCTTGCCGACCGCCAGCTGCCCGGGGGCGAGGTCGGTCCGGTCGGGCACCGGCACCGCCTGGATCAGCTTGAGGCGCTCACCGCGGAAGGCGGTCCAGGCGCCGGGCGCGGGGGTGCAGGCGCGCACCATGCGGTCGACGCGCAGGGCGGGCGCCGACCAGTCGACGTGCGCGTCCTCCACGTTGATCTTCGGCGCGAGGGTGACGCCCTCGGCGGGCTGGGGCACGGCTTTCAGGCTGCCGTCCTCGATGCCGTCCATGGTCGCCTCCAGCAGGCCCGCGCCGGCGAAGGCGAGGCGGGTGAGCAGGTCGCCGCTGGTGTCGGTGGGACGGATCTCCTCGGTGACCGTGCCGTAGACCGGGCCGGAGTCGAGCCCCTCCTCGATGAGGAAGGTCGAGGCTCCGGTGATCTCGTCGCCCGCCAGCAGCGAGTGCTGCACGGGGGCGGCGCCGCGCCAGGCGGGCAGCAGGGAGAAGTGGAGGTTGACCCAGCCGTGCGCGGGCACGTCGAGGGCCACCCGCGGCAGGAGCGCGCCGTAGGCGACGACGGGGCAGCAGTCGGGCGCGATCTCCCGCAGCCGGGCGAGGAAGTCCTCGTCCCGGGGCCTGGTCGGCCTGAGGATCTCGATGCCCGCCTCCGCCGCCCGCTCGGCCACGGGGCTGGCGACCAGCCTGCGCCCGCGTCCCGCCGGAGCGTCGGGCCGGGTGACGACGGCGGCCACCTCGTGCCGCTCGGACGCGATCAGGGCGTCCAGGGCGGGGACAGCGACCTCGGGGGTACCTGCGAAGACGAGCCTCATGGGTGGTTGACGGCCTCTCGGGGCGGGAACTCTGACGGACCCGCACCTCGCGGCTGACGCCGGTTCGGTGGGGCGGCGCACCAGTCTATGAGGGCTGAGGGGAGACGGGGGCGTACGGCATATGCCCTTGCGCCCCCGCACCGTGACCCCAGACCCAAAAGCGCGTTGGTCAAGAAAGAGTTGACCGCACAACGGGCCGCGACGGCGGTCCGATCCTTCGCAACGCCGGTTCGAGAGGCTTGTTCATGGCCGACCACGCAACCCACGACGCCCAGGCCCGGGCGAGCCTGCACTTGCTGGTGCGGGACATCGAGCGGGTCCGCCGGCAGGTGGACGCACTGCGCACCCTCACCGCCCAGTTGGGCAACGTCTACCGTCCGCGCCGCTCCGGTCCGTCCACGGGGTTCGTCGTCTACGGACGTGCTCCCGCCCCGACCGTCCGTCTCGCCCAGGAGCTGCGGGACAGCGTCGAGACGCTCGTGACGGCCGCCGTGGACTTCGACCGTTCGCTCGGCTTCTCCTGGGACGCGGTGGGCTCGGCGCTCGGGGTCACCAAGCAGGCGGTGCACCGGCGTTACGGCGCCCGTCGCGCGGTCACGCCGCCCCCCGCGGAGGCCGACCGGGCCCCCGAACCCGCGGGGCCCCGCGCCCTCAACGTGAGCGCGGGGCTGCCCACGGTGCCGGCGGCCCGTGCCATGCCCACCCAGCCCTCGACCACCCCGGCCCCCTTCCCCGGCCCGCGGAACGGCTGACGCCGGACCACTGCCTCCTGGTCCGCGTCACGTCCGCGGGTCCGTCGTGGTCGCTCGCGCGGTTCCCCGCGCCCCTCGATGAGCGCGCGCAACGTGCTCGCCAGGGGCGCGGGGAACCGCGCGACCAGCCCCCACCGACCCACACCTCACGACGCGCGGAAACCACCCCCGAAGGGGCGCGGGGAACCGCGCAGACCTCCCACTCACCCGCATCCCACCCGCAACGGACCAACCCGAAGGGGGCGCCCGGGAGCGTCAGCCGATGTCCGGCGGGTCGACCCGGACCCGCACGGCCTCCCGGCCCCCCCGCGCCAGCCGTTCGGCCACCCCCGCCTTCAACACCGCGGCGAGCGCCGCCCCACTGCCCGGCGGCACCCGCACCAGCGCCCGCTCCCCCGGCGGCGAGCCGACCGGCGCGGAGCCGGGGGCCGCGGGAACCTCCACCGGTCCCAGCACCTGGGCGTCCGCGGGCAGCCGAACCCCGGCGAGGAAGTCCGTCACCGCCCCGACCGGCCCGGTCACCGCCGCCATCCGGGACACCGGCGGAAACCCCAGCTCGGCCCGCTCGGACAGCTCCCGCACCGCGTGCCCGACGGGGTCCCACCGCACCAGCGCCTGCACCGGCCGCAGGGTGGGATCGGCGACGACCACGACGGTCCCCCCGGCTCCCTGCGGTCGCACCAGCGCACCCGCGCCGATCCACCGCCGCAGAGCCTCCTCCCCCGCCCGCAGATCCGGCCGCCCCAGCATGGCCCACGCGTCCAGCAGCACGGCCGCCGCGTACCCGCCCTCGGCGACCGGCTCGGCGCCCGGGGTGCTGACGACCAGGGCGGGCGTGCCCGGCACCGTGTCCAGCACCTGCTCCCGCCCGGACGTGCGCACCGGCACCGACGCGAACGCCCGGCCCAGCTCCTCGGCGGTACGCCGCGCCCCCACGACCTGCGCACGCAGCCGGAACGCCCCGCACTCGGGGCAGTGCCAGGCGCTCTCCATCCGCCCGCACCAGCCGCAGCACAGATCCCCCGCCTCCCGCGCGGCCAACGGCCCCGCGCAGTGCCGGCAGCGTGCGGGGGCGCGGCAGTTCCCGCAGGCCAGGCGGGGCACATAGCCCCGCCGGGGCACCTGCACCAGCACGGGTCCCCGCCGCAGTCCCTCGCGTATGACCTCCCAGGCGAGCGTCGGCAGGCGGGCCGCCCGCGCGGCCTCGTCGCGCGCGAGATCCCCGTCGCCCACGGTCCGCACCAGTGGCGCGGTGGCCCGCACCTGCTCGCGGTCGGCCACCAGGGGCGCGGCCCATCCGCTCTCCACGAGCTGGGCGGCCTCGACGGTGCAGCCGCGGCTGCCCAGCAGGAACGCGCACTGGTCGCGTGCGGCGCGCAGCTCCAGCACCTCACGGACGTGCGGGAAGGGGGCGTTGTCGTCGCTGTGGCTGCTGTCCCCGTCGTCCCAGACGACGACGAGCCCGAGGTCGCGCACCGGCGCGAACATGGCGGCCCGCGTGCCGACGACGGCCCGCACCGCTCCCCGGCGCACGGCGAGCCATTCCCGGTAGCGCCGCTCCTGCCCGGCGTCGGCGGTGAGGAGCGCGTGCAGGCCCTCGCCCATCAGGTCCTTGAGCGCCGCGTCGACGCGCGCGGCGGGCCGTCCGGCGGGCACGACGACCAGGGCACCGCGCCCCGAGGCGAGCGTGGCCTGCACGGCCCGGGCGATCTCCTCGGCCCACTCGGGGCCGGGCAGGGCGGTCCACACGGCCCGGGGGGCGCCGCCCGAGGCCAGGGACCGCAGAAACCGGGGCCCTCTGCCGTAGCGCTGCCAGGGGCCGGGAGCGGGGGCGGCGGGCGGTGGGGGTGGGGGCCCCGTCTCGGCGGCCTCGGCCCGGGCGTGGCGCGGGGGGACGGCGAGCTGGAGCACGTCGGCGAGGCTGCCCGCGTAGCGGTCGGCGACGGCCCGGGCGAGTTCGAGCAGGTCCGGCGTCAGGACGGGCTCCGGTGACACGACCTGGGCCAGGGCCGCGAGGGGCCCGGTGTACTCCGACTCGGCGACCCGTTCGACGAGGAACCCGTCGATGAGTTTCCCGCCCTCGCGCCGCCCCTCGCGCACCGTGCGTCCCCCGGCGCCGAAGCGGACCCGCACCCTCACCCCGGGCTGGGCCGCCGCGTCGAGCTCCTTGGGCACGGCGTAGTCGAAGTACCGGTCCAGGTGCAGGACACCCTTGTCGACCAGCACACGGGCGACCGGCAGCCGCTCGGCGAGTTCGGCCCCGCGCCAGGTCCGAGGCTTGGCCCGGGGTTCCTTGGCCTTGCGCACGGCCTCACGGATCAGCGCAAGCTGCTCGGGCGGTGCGGCCTTGGACCCGCCCGCCGACTGCTGACCGTTCCCGCTGCTCACGCCTGCATTCTTACCAAACGCCACTGACACCGGCCCGGGCGCCGGGTGGCACCGAGGCCCGGCACCCCCGTGACGGGGGTGCCGGGCCTCGTGGGACAAGGCGTGTGGCAGGGCCTACAGCCCGACCGCCGCGCGCAGCGCGTCCACGCGGTCCGTGCGCTCCCAGGTGAAGTCGGGGAGCTCACGGCCGAAGTGGCCGTACGCCGCGGTCTGGGAGTAGATCGGGCGCAGCAGGTCGAGATCGCGGATGATCGCGGCCGGACGCAGGTCGAAGACCTGGTCGATCGCCTTCTCGATCTTCTCGTTCTCGACCTTGTTGGTGCCGAAGGTCTCCACGAACAGGCCGACCGGCTCGGCCTTGCCGATCGCGTACGCGACCTGGACCTCGCAGCGGGAGGCGAGCCCGGCCGCGACCACGTTCTTCGCGACCCAGCGCATCGCGTACGCCGCGGAGCGGTCCACCTTGGACGGGTCCTTGCCGGAGAAGGCGCCGCCGCCGTGGCGGGCCATGCCGCCGTACGTGTCGATGATGATCTTCCGGCCGGTGAGGCCCGCGTCGCCCATCGGGCCGCCGATCTCGAAGCGGCCGGTGGGGTTGACCAGGAGGCGGTAGCCGTCCGTCTCCAGCTTGATGCCCTCGTCCAGCAGGGCCTTCAGCTCCGGCTCCACCACGAACTCGCGGATGTCGGGCGCCAGCAGCGACTCCAGGTCGATGTCGCTCGCGTGCTGGGAGGAGACCACGACGGTGTCCAGGCGGACCGCCTTGTCACCGTCGTACTCGATGGTGACCTGGGTCTTGCCGTCCGGGCGCAGGTAGGGGATGGTGCCGTTCTTGCGGACGTCGGACAGGCGCTTGGACAGACGGTGCGCGAGGAAGATCGGCAGCGGCATCAGCGTCGGCGTCTCGTCCGAGGCGTAGCCGAACATCAGGCCCTGGTCGCCGGCGCCCTGGCGGTCCAGCTCGTCCTCGTCGCCCTCCACACGGTTCTCGTACGCCGTGTCCACACCCTGCGCGATGTCCGGGGACTGGGCACCGATCGAGACCGAGACCCCGCAGGACGCGCCGTCGAACCCCTTCTTCGAGGAGTCGTAGCCGATCTCGAGGATCTTGCTGCGGACGAGGGTCGCGATGTCCGCGTAGGTCTTGGTGGTGACCTCTCCGGCCACATGCACCAGGCCGGTGGTGATCAGCGTCTCGACGGCGACGCGGGACGAGGGGTCCTCACGCAGAAGCGCGTCGAGAATCGTGTCGCTGATCTGGTCAGCGATCTTGTCGGGGTGGCCCTCGGTCACGGACTCCGAGGTGAACAGGCGACGGGACACAACGCTCCCTGTGGTTGCAGCGGCTGCTGTCTGATCATGGGCGGACGGGACGGGGGCTGCGCCCGGCGTCGTCCGAGAAACAGTTTATCGGTCGCGCTCGACCGCCGGGGAAGGCGTCTCGCTTCGCGAGAGCGCTGTGACCTGCGGCACGGGCATTCTGCCCAATGGCGTGCACTCTTTTCCAGGGTCGCCACGCGCGAATGTGCACGCGGCGCGCGCCCAGTCGTACGAAGAGACCTTTCAGGCCAGGCGGCCGGCGACCAGGTCCCACACGGTTTCGGCCAGCGCCTCCTTGGGGCCGTGGGGCACGGCGGTCTCCGTGCCGTCGGCACCCAGGACGACCGCCTCGTTCTCCTCGGAGCCGAAGGTCCTGCGCTCCCCCACCTCGTTCACGACGAGCAGGTCGCATCCCTTGCGTGCCAGCTTGGCACGGCCGTTGACCAGCACGTCGTCCGTCTCCGCGGCGAAGCCGACCACCACCTGGCCGGGCCGGGCGCGGTCGGCCGAGAGCTCCGCGAGAATGTCTGGATTTCGGACCAGGGCGACGGGCTCCGGCTCCTGGCCGTCCTTCTTCTTGATCTTCCCCGACGCGTACACCGCCGGGCGGAAGTCGGCGACCGCCGCGGCCATGACCACGGCGTCCGCGTCGGCGGCCGCCTTGAGCACCGCCTCGCGCAGCTGGACGGCGGTCCCGACCTGGACGACGTCCACCCCGGCGGGGTCCGGCAGGCTCGTGTTCGCGGCGATCAGGGTCACCCGGGCGCCGCGGGCCACGGCGGTGCGGGCGAGGGCGTATCCCTGCTTGCCGGAGGAGCGGTTGCCGAGGAAGCGGACGGGGTCGAGGGGCTCCCGGGTGCCGCCCGCGCTGACCACCACGTGGTGTCCGGAAAGGTCCGGCTCGCGCACGCCCCGGGCCAGCACCCCGCGGCAGACGTCGAAGATCTCCGCGGGGTCGGGCAGCCGGCCCTTGCCGGTGTCCACACCGGTCAGCCGGCCCACGGCCGGTTCGATCACGACGGCACCACGGCGTCTGAGGGTCGCCACGTTCTCCTGGGTGGCCGGGTGCTCCCACATCTCCGTGTGCATCGCCGGGGCGAAGACGACGGGGCACCGCGCGGTGAGCAGGGTGTTGGTGAGCAGGTCGTCGGCGAGGCCGTGGGCCGCCTTGGCGAGCAGGTCGGCCGTCGCCGGGGCCACGACCACCAGATCGGCGTGCTGGCCGATCCGCACGTGCGGGACCTCGTGGACGTCGTCCCAGACCTCGGTGGAGACGGGGTGGCCGGACAGGGCGGACCAGGTGGCGGCGCCCACGAAGTGCAGCGCGGAGGCGGTCGGCACCACACGGACGTCGTGTCCGGACTCGCTGAGCCTGCGCAACAGCTCACACGCCTTGTACGCGGCGATCCCGCCGCCGACTCCCAGAACGACCTTCGGCTTGCCCACCGGGCCTCCCCGCACTCGACAATCCCTGTTCCCAGCAGACCACAGGCCCGGCAGCTGTCGCTGCCGGGCCTGTGGACAAAACCATTGCGGTCCGCGGATACGACTTACTCCACCGACCCGCTCGCCTGACCTACTGCGCGGGGCCCTCGATGGCCTCGGAGGTCAGCAGGCCCGCGTTGATCTCACGCAGGGCGATCGAGAGCGGCTTCTCGTGGACGTGGGTGTCGACGAGGGGACCGACGTACTCGAGCAGGCCCTCGCCGAGCTGCGAGTAGTACGCGTTGATCTGGCGGGCACGCTTGGCCGCGTAGATCACGAGGCTGTACTTCGAGTCGGTGGCCTCAAGGAGCTCATCGATCGGCGGGTTGATGATGCCCTCGGGCGTGGTGATGGAAGAGGACACGCTCTACCTTCCGAAGATGGGAAAAAGATCAGACCTGATCACACAATCCTGATCACACAACGTTCATCAAGGCTAGCAGCTCGCGGGCCACGTCCTCGACCGAGGTGTTGACCAGGGTCTCGTCGAACTCGGGCTCGGCCGCCAGCTCGATCTTGGCCGCCTGGAGACGGCGCTCGATCACCTCGGGCGGCTCGGTGCCCCGTCCGGTGAGTCTGCGCACGAGCTCCTCCCAGGAGGGGGGAGCCAGGAACACCAGCTGGGCCTCCGCCATGGACTCGCGGACCTGCCGGGCGCCCTGGAGGTCGATCTCCAGCAGCACCGGCACACCCGACTCCAGGTGCTCCAGCACCGCGGCCCGCGGGGTGCCGTAGCGGTTGCCGGCGAACTCGGCCCATTCGAGAAGCTCGCCGTTGGCGATCAGCTTGTCCATCTCGTCGTCGGTGACGAAGAAGTAGTGGACTCCGTGCTTCTCGCCGGGGCGGGGCTTACGGGTCGTCGCCGACACCGAGAGCCAGACCTCGGGGTGTTTCTTGCGCATATGGGCGACGACCGTGCTCTTACCGACCCCGGAGGGGCCGGAGAGCACGGTCAGCCGCGGACGTTCACTCATGCGGCGATTATTCCAGTAATCCCGGAGTGCCCAGGACTCAGCCGGCGGCGCCACCGAACTCGCGCTCCAGGGAGGCGATCTGGTTGGTGCCGAGGCCGCGCACGCGGCGGCTCTCGGAGATGCCGAGCCGCTCCATGATCTGCTTGGCGCGGACCTTGCCGACGCCCGGCAGGGACTCCAGGAGGGCGGAGACCTTCATCTTGCCGATGACGTCGTTCTCCTGCCCCTGCTTGATCACCTCGTGCAGGGAGGCGCCGGAGTGCTTGAGTCGATTCTTGACCTCGGCCCGCTCCCGGCGAGCCGCGGCGGCCTTTTCGAGCGCGGCTGCGCGCTGTTCAGGGGTAAGGGGCGGAAGAGCCACGCCTACGTCACCTCGGATGTCGAACTGATCGGATACGGACCGGTGAGGAACCTAGTCGCCCCACACCTGGGGAGCCACGAGCAACACGCTCGCCCGTTGACTCTCGTCGGAGACTAGCGGTCAAGTGCGCCTGAGTCAGCGAGAACAGCGGAAAAGTCCTGGTCAGCCTCCGTCGAGACGGACTTTTAGGACATATCGGTCCGGATTTGAGGCTGTAATGAGACGCGAGCCACCCGCACCGCGCCCGCGCGGGCCCTCGCGGGGCCCGGTCACGGGGTCGCGTCGCCCGCCACGGCGGCCCGGATCTCCCGCGCGAAGCGTTCCGCCGCGTCACGCAGCGCCACGACGTCGGGGCCGTGACGCAGCACACCCCGGCTCACGTTGGGCACCACGTTGCGCGCGGCCGACCCGAAGACCGTCGGCAGATCGGCCGCGGTGGCGCCCTGGGCGCCGATTCCGGGCGCGAGCAGCGGCCCGTTGACGTCCAGGTCGTACGACGACAGATCGCCGAGCGTGGCGCCCACGACCGCCCCGAAGGACCCCAGAGCCTCCTCGCCGGCGTTCTCGGCCGCCAGGTGGGCGAGCATCGTCGCCCCCACGTTCCGTCCGTCTGGCCGCAGCGCGTGCTGCACCTCGCCGCCCTCGGGGTTCGAGGTCAGGGCGAGGACGAAGAGTCCGGTGCCGCTCTGCCGCGCCAGGTCCACGGCGGGCTTCAGGGAGCCGTAGCCGAGGTACGGGGAGACGGTGAGCGCGTCGGAGAACAGCGGGGAGTCCTCGTGCAGGAAGGACTCGGCGTAGGCGGCCATGGTGGAGCCGATGTCGCCGCGCTTGGCGTCCATGACCACCAGCGCCCCGGCCGCCCGCGCCTCGCCGACGGTCTTCTCCAGGACGGCCAGGCCGCGCGAGCCGAAGCGCTCGAAGAAGGCGCTCTGCGGCTTGAGGACGGCGACCCGCTCGGCCATGGCCTCCACCACGGTGCGGCTGAACCGCTCCAGGCCCGCGATGTCGTCGCTGAGGCCCCAGGCGGTGAGCAGGGAGGCGTGCGGGTCGATGCCGACGCACAGCGGACCCCGCTCGTCCATCGCCCGGCGAAGGCGCGCGCCGAAGGGTTCCAGGGTCATGCGGGCTTCCTCACATCGGCGCCGACCGCGTCGGCGAGGGTGGCGTACGGGCTGGTGCGCAGGCGCGCCGCGAGGCCCTTGTGGACGGCGCGGGCCCACAGGGGGCCCTCGTAGATGAACGCGCTGTAGCCCTGGACCAGCGTGGCGCCGGCCAGGATGCGCTGCCAGGCGTCCTCGGCGTCCTCGATGCCGCCGACGCCCACCAGGGTGATGCGGTCGCCCACGCGCGCGTAGAGGCGGCGCAGCACCTGCAGCGAGCGTTCCTTGAGCGGCGCGCCCGACAGGCCGCCGGTCTCCTGCGTCAGCGCGGGCGCGGACCTCAGGCCGAGGCTGTCGCGCGCGATGGTGGTGTTGGTGGCGATGATCCCGTCCAGGCCGAGTTCCACGGCGAGGTCGGCGACGGCGTCGACGTCCTCGTCGGCGAGGTCGGGGGCGATCTTCACCAGAAGCGGCACGCGGCGGCCCGTGACCGTCCGGTCGGCGGCCTCGCGCACCGCGCCGAGCAGGGGCCGCAGGGCCTCGGTCGCCTGGAGACTGCGCAGCCCCGGGGTGTTCGGGGAGGAGACGTTGACCACCAGGTAGTCGGCGTGCGGTGCGAGCCGCTCGGCCGACTTCACGTAGTCGGCGGCGGCCTCCGCCTCGGGGACGACCTTGGTCTTGCCGATGTTGACGCCGACGGTCGTCCGGAAGACCTCCCTGCGCGCGGCGAGGCGTGCCGCGACGGCCAGGGAGCCGTCGTTGTTGAAGCCCATGCGGTTGATCAGCGCCCGGTCCGCGACCAGGCGGAACAGCCGCTTCCTGGGGTTGCCGGGCTGCGGCTCGCCCGTCACCGTGCCGATCTCGACGTGGTCGAAGCCCAGCATCGACATGCCGTCGATCGCGACCGCGTTCTTGTCGAAGCCGGCCGCGAGCCCGAACGGGCCGTGCATCCGCAGGCCGAACGCCTCCGTACGCAGTTCCTTGTGGCGCGGCGCGAGGACCGCGGCGACGAAGGTGCGCAGCACGGGGACCCGGACGGCGAGGCGGATCCAGCGGAAGGCGAGGTGGTGCGCCTGCTCCGGGTCCATCCGCCGGAAGACCAGGCGGAAGAAGATCTTGTACATCGTGGGTGTCCTCATGCCCTCATGAAGAGGGGGACACCGTTTCCGGTGTCCCCCTCGGGGCGTTGCTAGTCGCGGGCCGCGGTCAGGTGTTCGGCGTGTTCCTGGAGGGAGCGGACGCCCACGTCGCCGTGGTTGAGGGCGTCGATGCCCTGGACGGCCGCGGCGAGGGCCTGGACCGTGGTCAGGCAGGGCACGGCGCGGGCCACGGCCGCGGTGCGGATGTCGTAGCCGTCGAGCCGGCCGCCGGTGCCGTACGGCGTGTTGACGATCAGGTCGACGTCGCCGTCGTGGATGAGCTGGACGATGGTCCGCTCGCCGTTCGGGCCGGTCCCCTCGGACTGCTTGCGCACCACGGTGGCGTGGATGCCGTTGCGCTTGAGCACCTCGGCGGTGCCCGAGGTGGCGAGCAGTTCGAAGCCGTGGGCGACCAGTTCGCGCGCCGGGAAGATCATCGACCGCTTGTCCCGGTTGGCCACCGAGATGAAGGCGCGGCCCTTGGTCGGCAGCGGTCCGTAGGCCCCCGCCTGCGACTTGGCGTAGGCGGTGCCGAAGACGGAGTCGATGCCCATGACCTCGCCGGTGGAGCGCATCTCCGGGCCGAGGATCGTGTCCACGCCGCGTCCGTGGATGTCGCGGAACCGGGACCACGGCATCACGGCCTCCTTGACGGAGATCGGCGCGTCGAGCGGCAGTTCGCCGCCGTCGCCGTGCGCGGGCAGCAGTCCCTCGGCGCGCAGCTCCGCGATGGTCGCGCCCAGCGAGATCCGGGCGGCGGCCTTGGCGAGCGGCACGGCGGTCGCCTTCGAGGTGAAGGGGACGGTCCGGGAGGCGCGCGGGTTGGCCTCCAGGACGTAGAGGATGTCACCCGCCATCGCGAACTGGATGTTGATCAGACCGCGGACGCCGACCCCGCGTGCGATGGCCTCGGTCGAGGCGCGCAGCCGCTTGACGTCGTGCCCGCCCAGGGTGATCGGGGGCAGGGCGCAGGCGGAGTCGCCGGAGTGGATCCCGGCCTCCTCGATGTGCTCCATGACGCCGCCGAGGTAGAGCTCCCGGCCGTCGTAGAGCGCGTCGACGTCGATCTCGATCGCGTCGTCGAGGAAGCGGTCCACGAGCACCGGCCGCGAGGGGCTGATCTCGGTGGACTCGGCGATGTAGGCGGCCAGCCGGGTCTCGTCGTAGACGATCTCCATGCCCCGCCCGCCGAGCACGTACGAGGGCCGGACGAGGACGGGGTAGCCGATCTCGTCGGCGATGGCCTTGGCCTCGGCGAAGGTCGTCGCGGTGCCGTGCTTGGGCGCGGGCAGACCGGCCTCGGCGAGCACGCGGCCGAACGCGCCGCGGTCCTCGGCGGCGTGGATCGCCTCCGGGGAGGTGCCCACGATCGGCACGCCGTTGTCCTTGAGCGCCTGCGACAGGCCCAGCGGGGTCTGGCCGCCGAGCTGGACCACGACGCCCGCGACCGGACCGGCCTGCTGCTCGGCGTGGACGATCTCCAGCACGTCCTCGAGGGTGAGCGGCTCGAAGTAGAGCCGGTCGGAGGTGTCGTAGTCGGTGGAGACGGTCTCGGGGTTGCAGTTGACCATCACGGTCTCGTAGCCCGCGTCGCTGAGCGCGAAGGAGGCGTGGACGCAGGAGTAGTCGAACTCGATGCCCTGGCCGATCCGGTTGGGTCCCGAGCCCAGGATGATCACCGCGGGCTTGGTGCGGGGCGCGACCTCGGTCTCCTCGTCGTAGGAGGAGTAGAAGTACGGCGTCCGCGCGGCGAACTCGGCGGCGCAGGTGTCGACCGTCTTGTAGACGGGGCGTACGCCGAGCGCGTGGCGCACCTCGCGCACGACGTCCTCGCGCAGCCCGCGGATCTCGGCGATCTGCTGGTCGGAGAAGCCGTGCCGCTTGGCCTCGGCGAGCAGCTCGGCGTTCAGGCGCTCGGCCGCCGCCAGTTCGTCCGCGATCTCCTTGAGCAGGAAGAGCTGGTCCACGAACCAGGGGTCGATCTTCGTGTACTCGAAGACCTCCTGCGGGGTGGCCCCGGCGCGGATGGCTCCCATGACGGTGTTGATCCGGCCGTCGGTCGGGCGGACGGACTCCTCCAGGAGCCGCGTCTTGTCACCCGGGTCGCCGACGAAGGTGAACTGGCTGCCCTTCTTCTCCAGGGAGCGCAGCGCCTTCTGGAAGGCCTCGGTGAAGTTGCGGCCGATGGCCATGGCCTCGCCGACGGACTTCATGGTCGTGGTCAGGGTGCTGTCGGCGGACGGGAACTTCTCGAACGCGAACCGCGGGGCCTTGACCACGACGTAGTCGAGGGTGGGCTCGAAGGAGGCGGGGGTCTCCTGCGTGATGTCGTTCGGGATCTCGTCCAGCGTGTAGCCGACGGCCAGCTTGGCGGCGATCTTCGCGATCGGGAAGCCGGTCGCCTTGGAGGCCAGGGCGGACGAGCGCGACACGCGCGGGTTCATCTCGATGACGATGACCCGGCCGTCCTCGGGGTTCACCGCGAACTGGATGTTGCAGCCGCCGGTGTCGACACCGACCTCGCGGATGACGGCGATGCCGACGTCGCGCAGGACCTGGTACTCGCGGTCGGTCAGCGTCATGGCCGGGGCGACGGTGATCGAGTCGCCGGTGTGCACGCCCATGGGGTCGAAGTTCTCGATGGAGCAGACGACCACGACGTTGTCGTTCTTGTCGCGCATCAGCTCCAGCTCGTACTCCTTCCAGCCGAGGATGGACTCCTCCAGGAGCACCTCGGTGGTCGGCGAGAGGGTCAGGCCCTGGCCGGCGATCCGGCGCAGCTCGTCCTCGTCGTGGGCGAAGCCGGATCCGGCGCCGCCCATGGTGAAGGAGGGGCGGACGACGACGGGGTAGCCGCCGAGCTCCTCGACGCCGGCCAGCACCTCGTCCATGGTGTGGCAGATCACGGACCGGGCGGACTCACCGTGCCCGATGCTGCGCCGGACGGCCCTCACGACCTCCTTGAAGCGGTCGCGGTCCTCGCCCTTGTGGATCGCCTCCACGTTGGCGCCGATCAGCTCGACGCCGTACTTCTCCAGGACGCCCGACTCGTGCAGGGAGATCGCCGTGTTGAGGGCCGTCTGGCCGCCCAGGGTGGGCAGCAGCACGTCCGGCCGCTCCTTGGCGATGATCTTCTCGACGAACTCCGGGGTGATCGGCTCGACGTAGGTGGCGTCGGCGATCTCGGGGTCGGTCATGATCGTCGCCGGGTTGGAGTTGACCAGGACGACCCGCAGGCCCTCGGCCCTCAGGACCCGGCACGCCTGGGTGCCGGAGTAGTCGAACTCGGCGGCCTGGCCGATGACGATCGGACCCGATCCGATGACCAGGACGGACTGGATATCGGTGCGCTTAGGCACGCTGGTCCTCCATCAGGGAGACGAAGCGGTCGAACAGGTAGGCGGCGTCGTGGGGACCCGCTGCCGCTTCGGGGTGGTACTGGACGCTGAAGGCGGGCCGGTCGAGCAACCGCAGGCCCTCCACCACGCTGTCGTTGAGGCAGACGTGGGAGACCTCGGCCCGGCCGTAGGGGGTGTCGGACACCTTGTCGAGCGGGGCGTCCACGGCGAAGCCGTGGTTGTGCGCGGTGACCTCGACCTTGCCGGTCGTGCGGTCCTGCACGGGCTGGTTGATGCCGCGGTGGCCGTACTTCAGCTTGTAGGTGCCGAACCCGAGGGCGCGGCCGAGGATCTGGTTGCCGAAGCAGATCCCGAACAGGGGGGTGCCGCGTTCCAGGACGGCCCGCATGACGGAGACCGGGTGGTCGGCGGTGGCCGGGTCACCCGGCCCGTTGGAGAAGAACACGCCGTCCGGGTTCACCGCGTACACGTCCTCGGTGCTCGCCGTGGCGGGCAGGACGTGCACCTCGATGCCGCGCTCGGCCATGCGGTGCGGGGTCATGCCCTTGATGCCGAGGTCGACGGCGGCGACGGTGAACTTCTTCTCGCCGATCGCGGGGACCACGTAGGCCTGCTCGGTGGCGACCTCCGCGGACAGGTCGGCGCCCTTCATCTCGGGGGCCTGGCGCACCTCGGCGAGCATGGTGCCCTCGTCGGGGAGCGCGGCGCCGGAGAAGATGCCGACGCGCATGGCGCCGCTCTCGCGCAGGTGGCGGGTGAGCGCCCGGGTGTCGATGCCGCTGATGCCGACGACACCCTGCCGGCGCAGTTCCTCGTCCAGCGAGCGCTTGGCGCGCCAGTTGGAGGGCACGCGCGCGGGGTCGCGCACGACGTAGCCCGCGACCCAGATGCGCTGGGACTCGGGGTCCTCGTCGTTGACGCCGGTGTTGCCGACGTGGGGGGCGGTCATCACGACGACCTGGCGGTGGTACGACGGGTCGGTGAGGGTCTCCTGGTAGCCGGTCATCCCGGTGGAGAACACGGCTTCGCCGAAGGTCACCCCCACGGCCCCGTAGGCACGGCCCCGGAAGATCCGGCCGTCCTCCAGGACGAGTACGGCGGGAACCCTGGAGGCTCCCCTGGTGGAGGTCGTCATCGTGCGCCTTCCGTCGTGTTGATCATCTGGTTCAGGGTGTCGACCCATTCGTTGTGCTCGGCCGCGTGGTCGGAGCGGAACCCGGAGTCGATCAGCTTGTCGCCCAGCTCCCAGGTGACGACCAGCAGACCGCCCTCGGTGAGGACCTTGCCCGCGATGCCCTTGTCGAGCCTGGCCTCGCGCAGCCGCGCCGCCGGGACGAAGAAGTCCCTCGCTCCGGGTCGTACGACGACCAGGCCCGCGTGAGTGAGGGTGAGCTCCACCCTGCTGCGGGTTCCCAGGCCGTGCGCCACGATGCGGTCCAGCCACTGCCCGGCGGTGGTGGAGCCGTGGTAGCGGCCGCTCATCGTCAGTGTGGCCTCGCCGGGCTCCGTCGGCGCGTCCGGCGGCTCGGGCAGGTCGCTCTGGAGGGTGCCGCGCCACTTCCAGCCCTCGCGCATCAGCCAGTAGACGAGCGCGACGAAGAGGACGATGCCCACGAGCCAGCCGATCCGGGCGGGCCAGTCGGTCACCGGGGCCGACTTCTCCGAGGCGGCGAGTACGGCTGTGTGCGCGGCAGCCGAGAGATCGATAAGTGTCACGTGAGCTTCCCGTCGACGAGCGTGGCCTTGCCCCGGAGCCAGGTGTGGGTGACACGGCCCGGCAGCTCACGGCCCTCGTACGGGGTGTTGCGGCTGCGCGAGGCGAAGCCCGCGGGGTCCACGGACCCACGGTATGCCGTGTCGACCAGCGTGAGGTTGGCGGGCTCGCCCGCCGAGACGGGGCGGCCGTGGCCGGCGGCGCGGCCGATCCGCGCGGGCTGGACGGACATGCGGTCGGCGACACCGGCCCAGTCGAGCAGCCCGGTGTCGACCATCGTCTCCTGGACGACGGACAGCGCGGTCTCCAGGCCGACCATGCCCATGGCGGCGGCGGCCCACTCGCAGTCCTTGTCCTCGTGCGGGTGCGGGGCGTGGTCGGTGGCGACGATGTCGATCGTGCCGTCGGCGAGCGCCTCGCGCAGCGCCCTCACGTCGCGCTCGGTGCGCAGCGGCGGGTTGACCTTGTAGACCGGGTCGTAGGAGCGCACCAGTTCGTCGGTGAGCAGGAGGTGGTGCGGGGTGACCTCGGCGGTCACGTCGATGCCGCGGGACTTGGCCCAGCGCACGATCTCGACGGACCCGGCGGTCGACAGATGGCAGATGTGCACCCGGGAGCCGACGTGCTCGGCGAGCAGCACGTCGCGCGCGATGATCGACTCCTCGGCGACGGCGGGCCAGCCGCCGAGGCCGAGCTCCGCGGAGACGACGCCCTCGTTCATCTGGGCGCCCTCGGTCAGCCGGGGCTCCTGGGCGTGCTGGGCGACCACTCCTCCGAACGCCTTCACGTACTCCAGCGCGCGGCGCATGATCACCGCGTCGTCCACGCACTTGCCGTCGTCGGAGAAGACGGTGACGCCCGCCGCGGACTCGTGCATGGCGCCGAGCTCGGCCAGCTTGCGCCCCTCCAGGCCCACGGTGACGGCGCCGATGGGCTGGACGTCGCAGTAGCCGTGCTCCCGGCCGAGCCGGTAGACCTGCTCGACCACACCGGCGGTGTCGGCGACCGGGAAGGTGTTGGCCATGGCGAACACGGCGGTGAAGCCGCCGCTCGCGGCGGCGCGGGTACCGGTCAGGACCGTCTCGGAGTCCTCGCGGCCGGGCTCGCGCAGATGGGTGTGCAGGTCGACGAGGCCCGGCAGCAGCACCTTGCCCGCGGCCTCGACGACCTCCGCGCCCTCGGCGGACAGTCCGGTGCCGACGGCCTCGATGGTCTCGCCGTCGATCAGGATGTCCTGAGGGTCGCCGCCGAGCACCCGCGCACCGCGGATCAGGGTCTTGCTCATGGTGGTCACTTCTCCTCGGTGGTACGGGCGGGGGTGAGGGCGGGCTCGTTGCCGCCGAGCAGCAGGTACAGGACGGCCATGCGGATCGACACGCCGTTCGCGACCTGCTCCACGGCGGTGCAGCGCGCTGAGTCGGCGACCTCGGCGGTGATCTCCATGCCGCGGACCATCGGGCCGGGGTGCATCACGATGGCGTCCTCGGGCATGCGCGCCATGCGGTCGCCGTCGAGTCCGTAGCGGCGCGAGTACTCGCGCTCGGTGGGGAAGAACGCGGCGTTCATGCGCTCGCGCTGGACGCGCAGCATCATCACCGCGTCGGACTTGGGCAGCGTGCTGTCGAGGTCGTAGGAGACCTCGCAGGGCCAGGCGCCGACACCGACGGGCAGCAGGGTCGGCGGGGCGACCAGGGTGACCTCGGCGCCGAGGGTGTGCAGCAGGTCGACGTTGGAGCGGGCGACCCGGCTGTGCAGGACGTCGCCGACGAGGGTGACGCGCTTGCCGGCGAGGTCGCGGCCCAGGCCGGTGTCCGGCCCGATCAGGCGGCGGCGCATGGTGAAGGCGTCGAGCAGGGCCTGGGTGGGGTGCTGGTGGGTGCCGTCGCCGGCGTTGATGACGGCGGCGTCGATCCAGCCGGAGGTGGCGAGGCGGTAGGGGGCGCCGGAGGCGCCGTGCCGGATGACGACGGCGTCGACGCCCATGGCCTCCAGGGTCTGGGCGGTGTCCTTGAGGGACTCGCCCTTGGAGACGCTGGAGCCCTTCGCGGTGAAGTTGATCACGTCCGCCGACAGCCGCTTCTCGGCGGCCTCGAAGGAGATCCGGGTCCGGGTGGAGTCCTCGAAGAAGAGGTTGACCACCGTGCGGCCGCGCAGGGTCGGCAGCTTCTTGATCGGCCGGTCCGCGACCCTGGCCATCTCCTCGGCGGTGTCGAGGATCAGGACGGCGTCGTCGCGGGTGAGGTCGGCGGCCGAGATGAGATGACGCTGCATCTTTCAGGCTCCGTAAGACAGTTCAATCGGGAGGTTCGGGAAGTTTCGGGCACGCGGGCGCGCACGGAGGCGCACGCGCGGGGCGTCCAGAGGTGGCGTACGCCCCGGTGCTAGTGCTCCGCGTCCGGGGCGGTCCGCTTCACACCGAGCAGCACGGTGTCGCGACCGTCCTCCTCGGCGAGCTGGACCTTGACCGTCTCCCGCAGCGACGTGGGGAGGTTCTTGCCGACGTAGTCGGCGCGGATCGGCAGCTCCCGGTGGCCTCGGTCCACCAGCACGGCGAGCTGGACCGCGCGGGGGCGCCCGATGTCGTTCAGGGCGTCCAGGGCGGCGCGGATGGTCCGGCCGGAGAAGAGCACGTCGTCGACGAGGACGACCAGGCGGCCCTCGATGCCGTCGCCGGGGATCTCGGTGCGGGCCAGCGCGCGGGGCGGGTGCATCCGCAGATCGTCGCGGTACATGGTGATGTCGAGCGAGCCGACCGGGATGGCGCGGCCGGTGACCTGCTCCAGCTTGTCGGCGAGCCGGCGGGCGAGGAAGACGCCCCGGGTCGGGATGCCGAGGAGAACCACGTCCTCGGCGCCTCTGGCGCGCTCGACGATCTCATGCGCGATACGGGTCAACACCCGCGCGATGTCAGGACCTTCGAGGACGGGCCGGGCATCGGAATGCTGCGTGTCCATACGAAACGGACCCCCTTCTCCGCCTCACGGGACGGATCTTAAAGGACGTCGGAATTGCGCCATACACGCTACCAGGCCCTCGACGGCGGCCGTTCACCCCCCTGCCGCCGCACATCACCCGCATGGCCCTGTCGCGGCCCGCCTACCACGGAAAGGTCGGTCCGGACCATTCAGCTTGACGGGGAAGAGTCACGCTGCGTAACCTCACAGTGAGTCACCAGCCGCGCGGCTTGGCCGCACGTCGACACCGTGTCCGGGGAGCTATATGTCCAGCGAATACGCCAAACAGCTCGGGGCCAAGCTCCGGGCGATCCGCACCCAGCAGGGCCTTTCCCTCCACGGTGTGGAGGAGAAGTCCCAGGGACGCTGGAAGGCGGTCGTGGTCGGTTCGTACGAGCGCGGCGACCGCGCCGTCACCGTGCAGCGTCTCGCCGAGCTGGCGGATTTCTACGGGGTCCCGGTGCAGGAGCTGCTGCCCGGCACCACGCCCGGGGGCGCCGCCGAGCCGCCGCCGAAGCTCGTCCTCGACCTTGAGCGCCTGGCCAACGTGCCGGCGGAGAAGGCGGGCCCTCTCCAGCGCTACGCGGCGACGATCCAGTCCCAGCGCGGCGACTACAACGGCAAGGTGCTGTCGATCCGCCAGGACGACCTGCGCACCCTCGCGGTCATCTACGACCAGTCGCCCTCGGTCCTGACCGAGCAGCTGATCAGCTGGGGTGTGCTGGACGCCGACGCGCGCCGTGCGGTCGCCCACGAGGAAGGCTGACCGCCCCACCCAGCAGAAACGTGCCGCCGGGGTGGCCGGGACCACAGGGTCCGGGCCACCCCGGCGGCGTTGTGAGGGGCCGTGGTGCGGCCCTGAGGGGTGCTGCGGGGGCCGGGAGCGACCTTTGGGCAGAGTTGGTCACGGGAGTGACGGGAGTGGCTGAGAACGCCGGAGGGGCCCGCAGCAGCACGCTGCGGGCCCCTCCGGCGTTTCTGTCGCCTGCCTGTGGCCGGGTGGTCCGAACGCCTCAGGCCTCGTCACGGCGCAGGGACGGCTTCAGGTCCTTCAGCCGGCCGAGCAGACCGTTGACGAACGAGGGCGACTCGTCCGTGGAGAACTCCTTGGCGAGCTGCACCATCTCGTCCAGCACCACGGCGTCCGGGGTGTCGTCCACCCAGATCAGCTCGTAGGCGCCGAGACGCAGGATGTTGCGGTCGACCACGGGCATCCGGTCGAGCGTCCAGCCGACCGCGTACTGCGCGATCAGCTCGTCGATGCGCCGGGCGCGTTCCGCGTAGCCCTCGACCAGCTGCATGGTGAACTCGCTCACCGGCGGCTGACGGGTGTCGTTGCGCGAGTGCCGGATCCAGTCCGCGAGGACCGTCAGGACGTCGGCCCCGCGCTGGTCCCCCTCGAAGAGGATCTGGAAGGCACGCTTGCGGGCCGTGTTACGGGCAGCCACGGTTAGCTGTTCACCCGGCCGAGGTAGTCGCTGGTGCGGGTGTCGACCTTGATCTTCTCGCCGGTGGTGATGAAGAGCGGCACCTGGATCTGGTGGCCGGTCTCCAGCGTGGCGGGCTTGGTGCCACCGGTGGAGCGGTCGCCCTGGACGCCCGGCTCGGTCTCGGCGATGACCAGCTCGACGGCGGCCGGCAGCTCCACGAAGAGCACCTCGCCCTCGTGCTGGGCGACGACGGCGGTGAAGCCCTCGATCAGGAAGTTCGCGGCGTCGCCGACGGCCTTCGGGTCGATGTGCAGCTGGTCGTACGTCTCCATGTCCATGAAGACGAAGTACTCGCCGTCCTTGTACGAGAACTGCATGTCCCGCTTGTCGACGGTGGCCGTTTCGACCTTGACACCGGCGTTGAACGTCTTGTCGACGACCTTGCCGGAGAGCACGTTCTTGAGCTTGGTGCGCACGAAGGCCGGGCCCTTGCCGGGCTTGACGTGCTGGAACTCGACGACGGACCACAGCTGGCCGCCGTCGAGCTTGAGCACCAGGCCGTTCTTGAGGTCGTTCGTGGAAGCCACGGTTGCGGAATCTCCTGGACTGACGTACGACCCCGGGGCGCGCGCCCTACAGCGCGAGCAGCTCCTTGGTCGTGATGGTGAGTAGCTCGGGTCCGCCGTCCGCCTCGGGGCGCACGACGAGCGTGTCATCGATCCGGACACCGCCCCGGCCCGGGAGGTGGACCCCCGGTTCGACGGTGACTGGCACGCAAGCGTCCAGTTTACCCATGGCGGCGGGAGCCAACTGCGGGTCCTCGTCGATTTCGAGCCCCACCCCGTGCCCGGTCAGGGGCGCGAGGCCTCCGCCGTACCCGGCCGAGTCCAGCACATGGCGGGCGGCCCGGTCCACGTCGCGGTACGCGACACCCGGCGCCAGGGCCTGGCGTCCGGCGCGCTGAGCGGCGAAGACAAGATCGTACAGCTCGATCTGCCAGTCGGCCGGGGAGGTGCCGATGACGAAGGTCCGGCCGATCTCGCAGCGGTAGCCGCGGTAGGTCGCGCCGAGGCAGACGGAGAGGAAGTCGCCCTCCTCCACCCTGCGGTCGGTGGGGCGGTGACCGCGGCGGCCGGAGTTGGGGCCGGTGGCGACCGAGGTGACGAAGGCGGGGCCGTCGGCGCCGTGGTCGACGAGGCGGCGCTCCAGTTCGAGGGCGAGGTGGCGCTCCGTGCGGCCCACGAGAATCGATTCGAGCAGCTCGCTCAGGGCCTGGTCGACGATCTCCGCGCCGATCCTCAGCAGCCCGATCTCCTCCTCGTCCTTGACGACCCGCAGCTGCTCGACCGCGCTGCCGAGGTCGGTGAGCCGCAGGCGGGGGGCGACGGAGCCCAGGGCGCGGTGGCGGGCCATGGTGAGGTGGTGCTCCTCCACGGCCATGGAGTCCGCGCCCTGCCCGGCGGCCAGATCCGCGGCGGCGACGGCGGTGTCCCCCGCGGGGACCGGCAGGGCGTGCAGCCGCAGCGCCTCGTCCGGGCGGCCGTCGGCGAGTTCGTCGTCCGGGGGGCCCGCGCAGACCAGGACGTCCTGGCCGAGGCCCAGCAGCAGTACGGCGCCCCGGGGGGCGGCTCCCGCGAGATAGCGGACGTTGGCGGGGTGGGAGATCAGCGCGGATGCGCTGCCGCTCGCGTTGCAGCGATCTCGCAGTCGCTCGCGGCGCGCCGCGTACACCTCTGACATGAGCCGAGCGTACGAGGGTCTGGCGGATGCCGCCGGGTGGGAGGGCCGGACGGGCGTCGACGGGGGCGCTGCGCGGGCGGGGCGGGGATTTCGGGTGCGGGTGCGTGGAGGGTTTTGCGCAGTTCCCCGCGCCCCTGGCAGTCGGCGGACGTGCGTCGACGGGTGCGTGCCTTCAGGGGCGCGGGGAACTGCGCGATCGGGCACGACGTGGCCGCGGGGGTGGGGGTCGGGGTCTACCAGGTCGGGGGGGTTGTCAGGGCTTGGGTCAGGGCCTTGTCCAGGGCCTGGGCCGTGGACGGTATGTCCAGCCCGGAGTTGTCGATGATCGGCAGACCGGACCCGTACCAGCCGGCCATGCGGCCGTGGATACGGGCCACCTCCTCGTCGGTGAGACGCCGGTTCCCGGTGCGCTGGGCGTTGCGTTCCAGGACGACCTCCAGCCCCGGCAGCAGCACCACCGGCAGCAGCCCGGGCCCCACGTGCCGCTTCCAGCCGCCGAGGCCCACCACCGGCCGGTCCGGGAAGACGGCGTCGTCGAGGATGCAGGAGATGCCGTTGGCCAGGAAGTTGCGGGCGGAGAAGCCGCAGGTGCGGCGGGCGAGGCGGTACTGCGCCTCCGAGTGGTCGTTCCACCCCGCCTGCGGGTCGGCGAAGCCGGAGCGCACCCATTCGCGTACGTCGTCCAGGCTGATGTGGGCCGTGGGGACCCGCCGGTGGTCGGCCCAGTACTTGGCCACGCTGGTCTTGCCCGCGCCGGCCGGGCCGATGAGCAGCACCGCGAGGGTGGCGGAGGAGAGGTCGGGCGCGCCGGGTGCGCTGGGCATGCCGACCGGGGCCCCGGGTGGCAGCGGCACATGACCTGTGCTCTCCGACGCCACCGGCACGGGCGGGTGCGGCGGGGGTATCCGGGGGTTCGGCACTCCGGGGGGTACCGGGTGGTGTGCGGCCGACCATGGGGTCGCGGGTCCGTGCCCCGGCTGGTGGGGCGGCGGCAGCGGGGCTCCCACTGCGTGCTGCATCCGGTGCCACTCCGTCTCGTCTGTCTGGGCCAGGGGCACTCCGCGCGGCGACCGAACGCGCGCCCCCCACCCGAACCGTACCGTCCCCGGCCGCTGTTGTGGCAACGGCCGGGGACGGGTCCACGTGCCCGCGGACGGGCGGCTACTGGCCCACTTCGCCGTACGCCGCGAGCAGTACGGCCGGGTCGGGGGCCTCCAGGACGGTGGGCTTGGCCAGTCCGTCCAGGACGATGAAGCGGAGCCGGTCGCCGCGGGACTTCTTGTCGACCTTCATGGCCTCCACCAGCTTGGGCCACTGGTCGTAGCGGTAGTGCAGCGGAAGGCCGACGGCTTCCAGGATCGCGCGGTGGCGGTCCGCGGTGGCGTCGTCCAGCCGGCCCGCGAGGCGGCCGAGTTCGGCGGCGAAGTGCATGCCGACGGCGACGGCGGCGCCGTGCCGCCACTTGTACCGCTCGTTCTTCTCGATCGCGTGGCCGAGCGTGTGCCCGTAGTTGAGGATCTCCCGCAGGCCCGACTCCTTCAGGTCCGAGGAGACCACCTCCGCCTTGACCCTGATGGCGCGTTCGATCAGTTCGGCGGTGTGCGGGCCGGCCGGGGTACGGGCCCCCTGCGGGTCCTTCTCGATCAGTTCCAGGATCACCGGGTCGGCGATGAACCCGGCCTTGATGACCTCGGCGAGCCCGGAGACGTAGTCGTTGACCGGGAGGGAGTCCAGCGCGGCCAGGTCGCAGAGCACACCCACCGGCGGGTGGAACGCTCCCACCAGGTTCTTGCCCTCGGCGGTGTTGATTCCGGTCTTGCCGCCGACCGCGGCGTCCACCATGGCCAGCACGGTGGTCGGGACCGCGATCCAGCGCACCCCGCGCAGCCAGGTCGCGGCCACGAAGCCGGCGAGGTCGGTGCTCGCGCCGCCGCCGACGCCGACGACGACGTCGGTGCGGGTGAAGCCCGACTGGCCGAGCGCCTTCCAGCAGTAGGCCGCGACCTCGGCGGTCTTGGCCTCCTCGGCGTTCGGCACCTGGATGGCGACGGCCTCGTAGCCCTGCTCGGCCAGGTCGGCGCGCAGCGCGTCCCCGGTCTCGGCGAGAGCCTCGGGGTGGATGACCGCGACCCTCTGGGCCCGGGGCCCGATGAGCCCGGCCAGTTCGCCCAGGAGCTGACGGCCGATCAGCACCTCGTAGGGATCGGTCCCCTCCGTGCCGTCCACCTGGACGCGCGTCACTGCCTCGCTCATGCCTGCTTCAACTCCAGTGCGTCCAGTGCGGCGCGGCCGACCTCTTCGGGGTCCCGGCCGTCCGTGGCCACGACGGCCGTCGCGACCTCCTCGTACAGATGGCGGCGGGCTTCCATCAGCTCGCGCCACTGACGGCGCGGGTTGACGGCGAGCAGGGGCCGGGCGACGCCCAGGCCGGTCCGCCTGACCGCTTCCTCCACGTCCATCGACAGGTACACGACGCGCTGCTCGGCGAGCAGGGCGCGGGTGTCCGCGTCCAGGACCGCGCCGCCGCCGAGGGCGACGACGCCCTCGTGCTCGGCGAGCGCACGGCGCACCGCCTCCTTCTCCAGGGCGCGGAAGGCCTGCTCGCCGTCCTGCACGAAGATGTCGGAGACGGCGCGGCCCTGCGCCGCCACGATGTCCTCGTCGGTGTCCCGGTACTCCACCCCGAGCCGGTCCGCCAGCAGGCGCCCCACGGTGGACTTGCCCACGCCCATCGGGCCCACCAGGACCACCAGCGGCGCGCTCATCGGATCGCCAGGTTGTCGAGGTAGGACCGCACGTTGCGGCGGGTCTCGGGCACGCTGTCGCCGCCGAACTTCTCGGCCACCGCGTCCGCGACGACCAGGGCCACCATCGCCTCGGCCACGATGCCGGCGGCCGGGACCGCGCACACGTCGGAGCGCTGGTGGTGCGCCTGGGCCGCCTCGCCGGTGGACACGTCCACCGTCTGCAGCGCCCGCGGCACCGTGGCGATGGGCTTCATGGCCGCCCGCACCCGCAGCAGCTCGCCGGTGCTCAGACCGCCCTCGGTGCCGCCGGAGCGGCCCGAGGCGCGGCGGATGCCCTCGTCGGTGGTCACGATCTCGTCGTGCGCCCGGGAGCCCGGCACCCGCGCCAGCTCGAAGCCGTCGCCGACCTCGACGCCCTTGATCGCCTGGATGCCCATCAGCGCGGCCGCCAGCCGGGCGTCCAGGCGCCGGTCCCAGTGCACGTGCGAGCCGAGGCCCACCGGGACGCCGTAGGCCAGGACCTCGACCACGCCGCCGAGAGTGTCGCCGTCCTTGTGGGCCTGGTCGATCTCCGCGACCATCGCCTTGGAGGCGTCCGCGTCCAGGCAGCGCACCGGGTCCTCGTCCAGTCGCTCCACGTCGGCGGGGGTCGGGTAGACGCCGTAGGGCGCCTTCGCCGACGCCAGCTCCACCACGTGCGAGACGATCTCGATGCCCGCGGTCTCCTTCAGGTACGACCGTGCCACCGCGCCCAGCGCCACCCGGGCCGCCGTCTCGCGGGCGGAGGCGCGCTCCAGGATCGGCCGGGCCTCGTCGAAGCCGTACTTCTGCATGCCCGCCAGATCGGCGTGGCCCGGCCGCGGCCGGGTGAGCGGCGCGTTGCGGGCGAGCCCGGCGAGGGTCTCCTCGTCCACCGGGTCGGCCGCCATGACCTGCTCCCACTTCGGCCACTCGGTGTTGCCGACCATGACCGCCACCGGAGAGCCGAGGGTCAGGCCGTGGCGGACGCCGCCGAGGAAGGTGACCTCGTCCCGCTCGAACTTCATCCGGGCACCGCGCCCATAGCCCAGCCGCCGGCGCGCCAGGTGGTCCGCCACCATCTCCGTGGTGATGGGCACGCCGGCGGGAAGGCCCTCCAGCGTCGCGACAAGTGCGGGACCGTGGGACTCCCCCGCGGTCAGCCAGCGCAACCTGCTCAACGGTGCTCCTCAGTGCTTCGCGCTCTGGTACTGCCCTGCGTACGTGTGGACTCGCGCACGGCGACGGCGTGACCAGGTGCGCGGCTCCGGCCCGCCACCTCCGATCCTCCCACGTCCGGCGGGCGGGACCGGTCCCCGGTCCAGCAGACGGACGAGTGCTGAGACGCGAGCGGTCGTGCGCAGGGCCCTCCGCCGGCGGGCGCCGCGGCTCAGTGCGGGCGGGCCGTCAGGGCGTGCTCGCCCGCCGCGCGCATGGCGGTGACCGGGGCGGGGCTCCGCCCCGTCATCTGCTCGACCTGGAGCACGGCCTGGTGCACGAGCAGGTCCAGGCCGCTGACGACGGCCCCGCCGTACATCGACCAGCGTGCCGCCAGCGCGGTGGGCCAGGGCTCGTACAGCACGTCGAAGAGGGTCGCGGGACGCTCGGGGACGGCGGCGGCCAGGGCGTCCGTCGTGCCCGCCGGTGTGGTGGCCACGACGAGCGGGGCGCGCAGCGCCTGGTCGGCGTCCGCCCAGTCCGCGATGCGGACGTCCACCCCGAGCCGCTCGCCCCACCGCCGCATCTCGGCGGCCCGGGCCCGGCTGCGGACGTAGGCGACGACCTGTCCGGTGCAGATCCGGGCGAGGGCGGCGAGCGCGGAGGAGGCGGTGGCGCCGGCACCGAGGATGGCCGCCGAGTCGGTCTGCTCGATGCCCCGTTCGCGCAGGGCGGCGACCATTCCGGGGACGTCGGTGTTGTCCCCCAGGCGCCGCCCGTCCTCGGTGAACACGACGGTGTTCACCGCCTCCACCGAGGCCGCGGTGTCGCTGACCGCGTCGAGCAGCGGGATGACGGCCCGCTTGAGCGGCATGGTCAGCGACAGCCCGGCCCATTCGGGTCCGAGCCGGTCCATGAAGCCGGGCAGCGCCTGCTCGTCCACCTCGAAGCGGTCGTACGACCAGTGGGTCAGCCCCAGCGCGTCGTACGCGGCGCGGTGCAGCACCGGGGAGAGGGAATGGCTGATCGGGGAGCCGAGGACGGCGGCCCGGCTCCGGTCGGCGGTGCCCGTCATTGACCCTTCTTCTGCTCTTCGAGGTACTTCTCCCGGTTGCGGTTCTGTTCCGCGTTGGTCTCCGCGAAGAGCGTCTCGTTCTCGTTGATCGAGACGAAGTAGTACCAGTTCCCCTTGGCGGGGGCGAGCGCCGCCTTGATCGCGACCTCGCCGGGGTTGTCGATCGGGCCGGGCGGCAGGCCCTGGATGCGGTAGGTGTTGTACGGGTCGTCGAGCCGGCGCAGTTCGTCGACGGAGCCGGTGGCCAGCTTGGACTCGCCGCGCATGTAGTTGACGGTCGAGTCGAAGTCCAGCCGCCCGTTGGTCTCGGTGTTGTTCGGCTTGAGCCGGTTGTAGACGACCGTGGAGACCTTCTCGAAGTCGTGCTTGTACTTGCCCTCGGCCTGGACCAGGCTCGCCACCGTCAGGACCTGGAGCGGGTTCTTGAGGTTCAGGCTCTGGGCCTTGGTCTCGATGCCGTACTCGCCGTACTTCTGCTTGGCCGTGGCGACCATCTGCTTGAGCACGGCCTCGGGCTTCATGCCCTTGGCGACGGGATAGCTGGACGGGTAGAGGAACCCTTCCAGCGGGTCCTTGACGTTCTTGTCGGTGTCGGCCCAGTCGGGAAGGCCGAAGGACTTCCACTCCTGGTGCGCGATGTCCTTGGTGGTGCCCGGCTTCAGCTGCAGACGGCCGTCGATCGCCTCGTAGACCTTGGCGTTGCGCCATCCCTCGGCGATGATCAGGTTGTTCTTGCTCTTCGGGCTGAGCATCAGTTCGACGGCTGAGGCCGCGGACATCTGCTTGTGCAGGGTGTAGGTGCCCGCCTGGATGGTCTTGCCGTCCGGGTTCTGCTCCTGCGCGGCCACGAACGCGTCGACGCTCTTGACCACTCCGGCCTGCTTCAGCACCCGTCCGATGCCGGCACCGGTGGAGCCGCCCGGGATGGTGACCGTGATCTGCTCGGCGCTTCCCGTGCCCGCGTAGTCGGGCGCCGTGCCGAAACGATTTTCGTAGTAGCGGTAGCCGAGATATCCGGCCCCGCCGAGACCGCCGACCACCACCAGGGCGATCGCCAGGCCGGCGCAGCCGCCGCGGCGCTTCTTGCCCTTGCCGCCACGTCCGCGCCGGTCACCGCGGCCGTCCTGCGGCTCGTCGTCACCGTCGTCGTCGCCGTCATCACCGCCGCCGCCCGCGAAGAAGGCGTGCTCCCCCCGGTCGGGGCCCGGATCCCAGTCGGGTTCCGGCTCGGCCTCGGCGCGCCGCCCGTTCGGCGGCGGGGACGGCGGGTGCTCCTCGGGGGGGCCCGGGTGGGGAGCGGACTGTTCGGCGCCGTAGGCGCCGCCCTGCGCTGCGTACGGGTCGGCGGGATAGGGCACGCGGCCCTGCTGCCCGGCCTGCCCGCCACCCCAGGCGGCGTCCTCGTACCCCGGCTGCGGGTGCTGCCCCGGGTACTGCTCCTGGCCCGGGTACGACTGCTGTCCCGGGTAGGGCTGACCGCCCTGCGGATACTGCTGCCCGCCGTACTGCGGCTGTCCCTGCTGAGGCTGCCCCTGCTGGGGATACGGCTGTCCCTGCTGGGGCTGCCCCTGCTGCGGGTAGGGCTGCCCCTGCTGCGGGTACTGCTGGTAGCCCTGCTGCCCCTGGCCGTAAGCACCCTGCTGGGCGTGCGGCCCGCCCCAGTCGCCGTGGTGCTGCTGCGGCTGCTGGGGGTAGTGCGGGGGCTGCGCGCCGCCGTAGGGGGACTGGGCCCCGCCGGGCCGCTGCCCGGCGTATCCGACGTCCCCGTACAACGGGTCCTCCGGATGCCACGGTTCGGAGCCTTGGCCCCGGCCATACTCAGTCATCGATCCCCTAGCGCCGCGAGGTGGCTCGTGCCGGCGTCGGTGGCCCGGCTCGCGCTCAGCCTCTCTTGCAGTGCGGTGGCTGTTCGACACACCATCGCACCGCGCGGAACGTTACCGTATCGCGATCAGATGACCACTTCGACGCCCTCGCCAGGAGATTTCCCTGACACCCGTTCGGATTCCAGAGCCTGCTGGAGGATCACGACGGCCGCGGCCTGGTCGATCACCGAGCGGCCCTTCTTGGCCTTCACCCCCGAGGCCCGCAGCCCCTGGCCCGCCGTCACCGTGGTCATCCGTTCGTCCACCAGCCTGACCGGGACGGGCGCGATGGCCCGTGCGAGTTCCTGGGTGAAGCCCCGGACCTTGACCGCGGCGGGCCCCTCGCCCCCCTTGAGGGAGCGAGGGAGCCCGACGACGACCTCGATCGGCTCGTACTCCTCGACGAGCTGCTTCAGCCGGCGCTGAGCCGCCGGGACGTCCCGTCCCGGGACCGTCTCCACCGGAGTGGCGAGGATCCCGTCGGGGTCGCAGGAGGCGACCCCGATCCGGGCGTCACCGACGTCGATCGCGAGTCGGCGTCCTCTTCTCATGCGTGGCCTTCTCCTGCTCTGGGCCGCCTACTTGGCGGTGTCGGCGATCTGGCGTTCGACGGCCTCGGCGGCCTCGTCGACGGCGGCCGGGTTCTGGCCGCCGCCCTGGGCGACGTCCGGCTTGCCGCCGCCACCGCCACCGAGGGTCTTGGCCGCCGTGCGCACCAGTTCGCCGGCCTTGAGACCGCGCTCACGGGCGGCGTCGTTGGTCGCGATGACCGTCAGCGGCTTGCCGTTGTTGACCGTGAACAGGGCCACCACGGCGGCCCGGCCACCCTGGATCCGGCCCCGGACGTCCAGCACCAGCCTGCGCAGGTCGTCCGGGGTGGTGCCGTCCGGGACCCGACCGGTGACCACGGCCACGCCCTGGACGTCCTTGGCGGAGCCGGCGAGACCGGCGGCGGCCTGGAGCACCTTCTCCGCGCGGAACTTCTCGATCTCCTTCTCGGCGTCCTTCAGCTTGCCGAGCATCGAGGAGACCTTCTCCGGCAGTTCCTCCGGACGGCCCTTGATCAGCTCCTGGAGCTGGGCGACCACGGTGTGCTCGCGGGCCAGGAAGTTGTAGGCGTCCACGCCCACCAGGGCCTCGATGCGGCGGACACCGGAGCCGATGGAGGACTCGCCGAGCAGCTTCACCAGGCCCAGCTGGGCGGTGTTGTGCACGTGCGTGCCGCCGCACAGCTCCTTCGAGAAGTCGCCGATGGTGACCACGCGGACCTGCTCGCCGTACTTCTCGCCGAACTCGGCGATGGCGCCCTGCTTCTTGGCCTCGTCGATCCCCATGACCTCGGCCTGCACGTCCAGATCCCGCGCGAGGACCTCGTTGATCTTCTGCTCGACGTCGGTCATCACGGCGGTGGGAACGGCGGAGGGGGAACCGAAGTCGAAGCGGAACCGGCCCGGCTGGTTCTCCGAGCCCGCCTGGGCGGCCGTCGGGCCCAGGGCGTCACGCAGCGCCTGGTGGGTCAGGTGGGTGGCCGAGTGGGCGCGGGCGATGGCCTTGCGCCGGCGCACGTCGATGGCGACATGGGCCGTCGCGCCGACGGTCACCTCACCCACCTGGACGACGCCCTTGTGGACGTAGACGCCCGGCACCGGCTTCTGGCAGTCGCGGATCTCGACGACGGCTCCGGAGTCGGTCCTGATCCGGCCCGTGTCGCCGATCTGGCCGCCACCCTCGGCGTAGAACGGGGTGCGGTCCAGGACGATCTCGACCTCGTCGCCCTCGGTGGCGGCCGGGGAGGAGGCGCCGTCCACCAGGATGCCGACGACCGTCGACTCGCCCTCGGTGTCCGCGTAGCCGATGAAGTCGGTCTCGCCGGCGGCGTCGGCGATCTCACGGTAGGCGCCGAGGTCGGCGTGGCCCGTCTTCTTGGCCTGGGCGTCGGCCTTGGCGCGCTCGCGCTGCTCCTTCATCAGCCGGCGGAAGCCGTCCTCGTCCACGCTCAGGCCCTGTTCGGCGGCCATCTCCAGCGTGAGGTCGATCGGGAAGCCCCAGGTGTCGTGCAGGAGGAACGCCTTGTCGCCGGGCAGGACGGTCGCGCCGGCGGCCTTGGTCTCCTCCACGGCCGTGTCCAGGATGTTCGTGCCGCCCTTGAGGGCCTTCAGGAACGCGGCCTCCTCGGCGAGGGCGACCGTCTCGATGCGCCGGCGGTCGGTGACCAGCTCCGGGTACTGCCGGCCCATCGTCTCGATGACGGTGTCGAGCAGCTCGGCGACGACCGGACCGGTGGCGCCGAGGATGCGCATGTTGCGGATGGCGCGGCGCATGATGCGGCGCAGGACGTATCCGCGGCCCTCGTTGCCCGGGGTGACCCCGTCACCGATCAGCATGGTCGAGGTGCGCATGTGGTCGGCGACGACGCGCAGCGCGACGTCCGACTCGTGCTTGTCGCCGTAGCGGACGCCGGTGAGACCGGTGGCCTTGTCGATGACGACGCGCAGGGTGTCCGTCTCGTACATGTTCCGCACGCCCTGCAGGATCATGGCGAGGCGTTCCAGGCCGAGGCCCGTGTCGATGTTCTTGCTCGGCAGGTCACCGAGGATCTCGAAGTCCTCCTTGCCGATGCCCTCGCCGCGCTCGTACTGCATGAAGACGAGGTTCCAGATCTCCACGTACCGCTCGTCGTTGACGGCCGGGCCGCCCTCGACCCCGAACTCCGGACCGCGGTCATAGTTGATCTCCGAGCAGGGACCGCACGGTCCGGGCACGCCCATGGACCAGAAGTTGTCCTTCTTGCCCAGGCGCTGGATCCGCTCGGCGGGGACGCCGACGACGTCCTTCCAGATCTGCTCGGCCTCGTCGTCGTCCTGGTAGACGGTGATCCAGAGCTTCTCCGGGTCCAGGCCGTAACCGCCCTTGTCCTGGGGCGCGGTGAGCAGCTCCCAGGCGAGCTTGATGGCGCCTTCCTTGAAGTAGTCGCCGAAGGAGAAGTTGCCGCACATCTGGAAGAAGGTGCCGTGCCGCGTGGTCTTGCCGACCTCTTCGATGTCCGGCGTGCGCACGCACTTCTGCACCGAGGTGGCGCGCGGGGCGGGCGGCTTGGCCTCACCCAGGAAGTAGGGCTTGAAGGGCACCATGCCCGCCGGGACGAGCAGCAGAGTCGGGTCGTCCGCGATGAGCGACGCCGAGGGCACGACCTTGTGGCCACGCTCCTCGAAGAAGCTCAGCCAGCGGCGACGGATTTCAGCCGACTCCATCAGTGGTCCTCATTCCGGTTGTACGTGTACGTCGAACTCTCGATGTACAGGGGGCTGTCGGGTTTCTCGATGACGGCACGATGCCGGGGTGCGGGGATCTCGCGGGGGTCGACGGGCGCGTTCAGTCCGAGCGCGTCGTCGAGCTGCGCCTCCCGCTCGGCCATGCCGGTGCGGACGTCGGACGCGAAGTCCAGTGCCCGGTCCTTGAGCCGGTGACCCGCGTCGAGCGCCTTGTTCGCCGCCTGCACGGCGAGGTTCTCGGGGGTCAGCTGCCTCAGTCTGCGGTTGACCTTGGTGGTGGCCCACACACCGGCGGCCATGCCCGTGGTGAACCAGAACGTACGGCGGAACATCTCTCGGTCAGTCTCTCTCTTGCCGGGTGTTCCGCGTCCTGCGTCGCGGGGACGGGACGGTGCGGCTCACGATGACGGTCCGCCGGGGCGGCTGTGCGGGTGTGCTGTCGCGGCGGCCCGTGATCGCCCGGCGCACTCCGTAGCCGAACGCCGCGACCTTGACCAGGGGGCCGCCGAAGGTGGAGGCGACGGTGGTCGACAGCGCCGAGGCGTTCGACGTCACCTCCTGGACGTCGGAGGCGATCGCGTCGACCCGCTCGATCTGGGTCTGCGCGGACCGCACCGCGGTGGAGGCCTCCGCGAGCAGCGGGACCGCCTGGTCGGTCACGTCCGCGACCAGCTTGGTCGTCGCCTTGAGCGTCTGGGCCAGCCTCACCAGGGCGACGGCGAGGAAGGAGACCAGGATCGCCCAGAAGACGGCCACCAGAATCCCGGCCATCTCTCCACCGGACACAGCGCGCACCCGCTCCCTGGAACGTGTCTGAACATCGAAAAGTCGTCTCCCGAGCCTATCGCGCCAAGGGCGCCGGTCCGTAACCGAATAAGCCCTCCAGGGCCGGGAAACGCGTCAGCCCGCCGCTCGCCCGCCCGAAGGGGCGGGGAGGCGGCGGGCTGACGCGCGGGAGGTCCCGTGTCCGCTGGGAAAGTGATCAGCGGGCGTAGTACTCGACGACGAGCTGCTCGTCGCAGATCACCGGGATCTCCTTGCGGTTCGGCTCGCGGTCCAGGCGGAACGCCAGGGCCTTGAGGTTCACCTGGAGGTAGCGCGGGGTCTCGCCCTCGGGGGCGAAGCCGCCCTCACGGGAGACCTGGAACAGCGGCTTCTCGCGGCTGCGCTCGCGGACCATCACGACGTCGTCGGGACGGACGCGGAAGGACGGCTTGTCGACCTTCTGGCCGTTGACCTCGATGTGGCCGTGGACGACCATCTGGCGGGCCTGGTAGATCGTGCGGGCGATGCCCGAACGCAGGACCAGGGCGTCGAGACGACGCTCCAGCTCGATGATCAGGGCCTCACCGGTCTTGCCCTGGACCTTGGAGGCACGGTCGTAGGCGCGGACGAGCTGGCGCTCGGACACGTCGTACTGCGCGCGCAGACGCTGCTTCTCCAGCAGACGGACCTTGTAGTCCGAGTTCTGCTTGCGGCCGCGGCCGTGCTCGCCCGGCGGGTAGGGGCGGGCCTCGAAGTACTTGACGGCCTTCGGGGTCAGCGCGATGCCGAGGGCACGCGACTTCTTGACCTTGGGGCGGGACTGGTTCGCCATGAACCAAACACCTCGTGTCTCTGATGTGAATACGGCTTCACCAGGGTTAGGGGAGGTCGCATCCGCAGCCGGGGAAACCCCGCGGGTCGGTTGAGGACCTGCCGGGCAGCCGCTCCCTGGTCTGGGCACATACGTGCAGCACGCGAGTGGCCCACCGGCCTGGGTCCCGGCGCCGCCGGGGAGGTGGTGGGCTGCCCGCGACACCGTTCGACGGTGCGCGACGCTCCTGGAACCCCGTGCCGCGAGCGGCGGCGGGGTTCCGGCTGGATGTCCCGTTCTGGTGGTGCCGACCGGAGTCGGACACGGGACGCAGCGCTTCGAGGGAGTCTACAGGGTGGCCGCTACCGCCTGCGACCAAGGTGCGTGCGGGTCCATTCCACCGCGTCCGCGTACCGCGCCTCCGCGCCGTGCCGGGTCGGCGTGTAGTACTCGCGGTCCTTCAGGGCGTCGGGGGCGTACTGCTGGGGGGCGATGCCCTCGGGCAGGTCGTGCGGATACACGTAGCCCTGGGCGTGGCCGAGCTTGGCCGCGCCCTTGTAGTGCCCGTCGCGCAGGTGCGCGGGCACGGGGCCGGCGAGTCCCTTGCGGACGTCCTCCATGGCCGCTCCGATCGCCGTGGTCGCCGCGTTCGACTTGGGGGCCAGGGCGAGGGCGATGGTGGCGTGGCTGAGGGTCAGGGCCGCCTCGGGGAAGCCGATCAGCGCGACGGCCTGGGCGGCGGAGACGGCGATCTGCAGTGCGTTCGGGTCGGCGAGCCCGATGTCCTCGCTGGCGGAGATCATCAGCCGGCGGGCGATGAACCGGGGGTCCTCCCCCGCCTCGATCATCCGGGCCAGGTAGTGCAGGGCGGCGTCGACGTCGGAGCCGCGGATGGACTTGATCAGGGCGCTGGCCACGTCGTAGTGCTGGTCGCCGTCGCGGTCGTACGTCACCGCGGCGCGGTCGACGGTCTCCTCCAGGGTGGTGAGACGGATCTCCGCCTCCCCCTGGTCGAGGGCGGCTCCGGCCGCGGCCTCCAGGGCGGTCAGGGCGCGGCGGGCGTCCCCGCCGGCGATCCGCAGCAGATGGTCCTCGGCGTCCTCGGGGAGGGTGACGGCGCCGCCCAGGCCGCGCGCGTCGGACAGGGCCCGGCGCAGCAGGCCGCGCACGTCGTCGTCGGTGAGCGGTTCGAGGGTGAGCAGCAGGGAGCGGGAGAGCAGGGGCGAGATCACCGAGAAGTACGGGTTCTCGGTGGTCGCGGCGATCAGGGTCACCCAGCGGTTCTCGACCGCCGGGAGCAGGGAGTCCTGCTGGGCCTTGCTGAAGCGGTGGATCTCGTCCAGGAAGAGGACGGTCTCCTTGCCGAAGCCCCCGGTGGCGCGGCGCGCGCCGTCGATGACCGCGCGGACCTCCTTGACCCCGGCGGTGATCGCCGACAGCTCCACGAACCGCTTGTTGGTGGCTTTGGAGACGACGTACGCCAGCGTCGTCTTGCCGGTGCCGGGCGGGCCCCAGAGGATCACGGACGAGGGGCCCGCCGGGCCGCCCTGACCCTCGCCCACCAGTCTGCGCAGCGGGGAACCCGGTTTGAGCAGATGCTGCTGGCCCACGACCTCGTCAAGGGTGCGCGGGCGCATACGGACCGCCAGGGGACTGCCGGTCGGGTCCTTCTCCTGGCGGTCCTCGGCGGCGGCGGTGAACAGATCGGGCTCCACGCTGAAACCCTATGTCACCGCACCGACAGCGCCGCCGGACCTGGCGCGGGGGGAAGGCTCAGGCCCAGAGGTTGGCGCCCCAGCGGGTCAGGATCAGCACCGCGATGATGCCGACATGGGTGACCGGGAGGACCCAGGTGAACTCGCCGAGGAACCTCTTCAGCGGCCGGGGGGCGGGAAGGAAGCCGTGGCGCACGTTGAACGAGGTCAGGTACCAGAACATGGTGATGGTGGCGACCCAGGCCAGCGAGCACCACAGGCACAGGGCGTTGATCCGGTACAGGGACTCGAACTGGAGCCAGGTGACGAATCCGACCCCGAACAGCGTGCCGAAGTTGAACGTCAGCCAGTACCAGCGCGGGAAGCGCGCGCGGGCCAGCAGGCTCATGCCGACGCAGATGACGATGCCGTAGCAGACCAGGCCGAGCATCGGGTTGGGGAACCCGAAGGCGGCGGCCTGCTTGCTCTCCATCACGCTGCCGCAGGACACGATCGGGTTGATGCTGCAGCCCGGGGTGAACGCCTTGCCGCTCACCTTGCCCTCGAGGATCTTGAACTTGTCGAGCGTGATGACCCACGCGGCCAGCAGACCGGCCGCACCGGTGATCACCAGCAGCATGGCGAACGCCCGGCTGCCTCCCACCGTCCCGGACGCGCCGGAGCGGTCCGGCTCGGTCGACTCGGTGGAGACGTCCTTCACTGTCGTCTTGCTCATCACGTCGTTTCCGATACTTGTGAGAGGGGACGTGGGGTCAGTGGTCATTGTGCCGCACCCGTGTGCGTGTCCACCGTTCGATGGACATAAGCAGGTACGCACGGTCGTCCCGGAGCGTTCGGTCCTGGCCCAGGCCCGTGGCCATGAGCACAGAGGCGAACGGACTCGCGGTCGACGTGCGGGGGCCGCGCAGGCGGGACGGGACGTCACCGGCGCGGCGAGGTGTTCGGCCTGCTCGGGCCCGACGGCGCCGGCAGGAGCACCACGGTGGAGGTCCTTCAGGGCGACCGCGGACGGGGCGGGGGCGCGGTGGCCGTGCTGGGCGTGGACCGGGCGCACGGCACACGCGCGTGGCGCTCGAAAGTCGGCATCGTCCGGCAGGACGAATCAGCGCCCGCCGAGTTGACGGTCCGCGAGACGGTGCGGCATGTCGCCCGCCACCACCCGTCTCCGCGCGCCCCCGAGCGGGTCGTCCACGACGCGGGGCCCCGGGTGATCCACCCGGGGCCCCGCGCGTGGTCGTGTCAGCCGAGCCGGGACTCCAGCTCCGCCACGATCTCGTTCACCCCGATCGCCGTCTGCTCCCCGGACTCCATGTCCTTGAGCTGGACGAGGCCGTCGGCGAGGTCGCGCTCGCCCGCGACGATCGCGAAGCGGGCGCCGGACCGGTTGGCGGCCTTCATCGCCGCCTTCAGGCCCTTGCCGCCGTACGCGAAGTCCGCCGCGACGCCCACCCTGCGCAGCTCGGTGACCTTGGCGAACAGGACCCGGCGGGCCTCCTCGCCCAGCGGGACCGCGAAGACGCTGGTGGACGGCGGGAGTTCGAGCCCGATGCCCTCGGCCTGGAGCGCCAGCACCGTACGGTCGACGCCCAGCGCCCAGCCCACGGACGGCAGCGCGGGGCCGCCGATCATCTCCGACAGCCCGTCGTAGCGGCCACCGCCGCCCACCGCGGACTGGGAGCCCAGCCCGTCGTGGACGAACTCGAAGGTCGTGCGCGTGTAGTAGTCCAGGCCGCGCACCAGCTTCGGGTCGTCCTCGAAGGCGACGCCCGCCGCGGAGACGAGGTCGCGGACCTCCTCGTGGTACGCCGTGCAGGCGTCGCACAGGTGGTCCCGCAGCAGCGGGACGCCGGTGAGCTGCTTCTGGACCGACTCGCGCTTGTCGTCCAGGACGCGCAGCGGGTTGATCTCGATGCGCGCCCGGGTGTCCTCGTCCAGGTCGAGCCCGCGCAGGAACTCCTGGAGCGCCGCCCGGTACACGGGGCGGCACTCCTTGTCGCCCAGGCTGTTGAGCAGGATGCGGAACCGGCGCAGGCCGAGCGAGCGGTAGGCCTGGTCGGCCAGGATGATCAGCTCGGCGTCGAGCGCCGGGTCCTCCGCGCCGATCGCCTCGGCGCCGACCTGGGAGAAGTGCCGGTAGCGGCCCTTCTGGGGGCGCTCGTAGCGGTAGTAGGAGCCCGAGTACCACAGCTTGACGGGCAGGTTGCCCGCCTTGTGCAGGTTGCCCTCCAGCGCGGCGCGCAGCACGGAGGCCGTGCCCTCCGGGCGCAGGGCGAGCCGGTCGCCGCCCTTCGTCTCGAAGGCGTACATCTCCTTGGTGACGATGTCGGTGGACTCGCCGACACCGCGCGCGAACAGTTCGACGCTCTCGAAGCCCGGGGTCTCGATGTAGCCGTAGCCGGAGTCGCGCAGCGGGGCGGCGATGGCCTCGCGGACCGCGAGGAACGTCGCGGAATCGGGCGGCAGCAGGTCGTACGTGCCCTTGGGGGCCTTGAAGGTGCTCACGGGAGGTCTCTCGTCACATTCCTCGTCGGGGAGCGCTCTGGGCTCCCTGGCCGGCGGCCACCTGCCGCAGATACGGGTTGGTGGCGCGCTCCTGGCCGATGGTCGTCTGGGGACCGTGGCCGGACAGGACCACGGTCGAGTCCTCGAGCGGCAGGCACACGCGGGCCAGCGAGTCGAGCATCTCGGCCATGTCACCGCCGGGCAGGTCGGTGCGTCCGATGGAGCCGGCGAACAGCAGGTCGCCCGAGAAGAAGACCGGCGGGATGTCCGCCGCCTCGGGCATGCCGAAGGTCACCGACCCCTTGGTATGGCCGGGCGCGTGGGCGACGGTCAGCTCCAGGCCGGCCAGCTCCAGCCTCGCGCCGTCGGTCAGCTCCCTGACGTCGCCCGGCTCGCCCACGGTCAGCTCGCCCATCAGCGGCATCCCGATGGAACGCCCGAGGGCCTTCTCGGGGTCGCTCATCATGTAGCGGTCCTGGGGGTGGATCCACGCCGGCACGTCGTGCGCGCCGCACACCGGGACGACCGAGGCCACGTGATCGATGTGGCCGTGGGTGAGGACGACCGCGACGGGCTTGAGCCGATGCTTTCTGACCGCGTCCTCGACACCCTGGGCGGCCTGGTGGCCGGGGTCGATGATGACGCACTCCTCACCCGCGGCGGGGGCGACCAGGTAGCAGTTGGTCCCCCAGGCCCCGGCGGGGAACCCGGCAATCAGCACGATCGTCCTTCGTTGTGTCGTTCGGGGGTGACGGTCTGTGGGGCTGAGCCTACCGGCGATGCGGATTCCTCAGCGAACCCATATACGGTACGGGTCACGCGCCTGCGATCAGTACGGCACCCGCACGCGCACCGGTCCGCGTACCAGACTCATGAGGAGAAGACCCCGTGGTCAGCCAGGAGCAGCGGCGGCGGCAGCTCGCCCGAGAGAAGTTCTTGCGGCAGCAGCAGCGGCGTACACAGGCGCGGAGCAAGGCGCGCGTGCGCAATTCCGTGATCGGCTCGGTCCTCGGCGTGGCCGTGGTGGGCGGCCTGCTGGTGTACACGACGGGGGTGTTCGCCGGCGACGGCAACGCCAAGGACACCAAGGACACGAAGGCGGCGGTGTGCGGGACGCCCGCCTCGGGCAAGGCGAAGTCGCTCCAGTGGAAGAAGGAGCCGGCGATGACCATCGACAAGTCGGCGAAGTACTCCATGAAGCTGGCGACCACCTGCGGTGACATCGACATCGCGATGAAGACGGCCGCGGCCCCGCACACCGTGAACTCGTTCGCCTTCCTGGCGGGCAAGGGTTACTTCGACCACACCAAGTGCCACCGGCTCACCACCGAGGGCATCTACGTGCTCCAGTGCGGCGACCCGAAGGGCACGGGCATGGGCGGGCCGGGCTACACGATCCCGGACGAGAACCTGAAGGACAAGAGCCTGAAGGGGAACGTGTACCCGGCGGGCACCGTCGCCATGGCGAACACGTTCAACGCCCAGACGAACACGGGCCGCAACAGCGGCGGCAGCCAGTTCTTCCTCGTCTACCAGGACAGCCGGCTGCCGCCCGACTACACGCCGTTCGGCACCATCTCGGACGACGGCATGAAGGTGCTCAAGAAGATCGCGGCGGTGGGCGCCGAGCCCCAGGACCCGACCACGGGCAACACCGCTCCGAAGGCGAACGTGGTGATCGACAAGGCGACGGTGACGAAGTCCTGACGGCGAGGACGGCGAGCAGGTGAATTTCGCCCGCGCTGGATGCGGACAGCCCGCCCGCCATTCGCCTATGTTGGCCGTGACGAAACTGTGGACGATGCCCGGGGGCGCTGAGGCCCCTCGCAGGCATCATGTGGAGGAGGCGCTGTGAGCAGCGACCCGTGGGGCCGCGTCGACGAGACGGGGACTGTGTACGTGCGGACGGCCGACGGCGAGCAGGTCGTCGGTTCCTGGCAGGCCGGCTCCCCCGAGGAGGCGCTGGCCTACTTCGAGCGCAAGTACGAGGGCCTGGTGGTCGAGATCGGCCTCCTCGAGAAGCGGGTGAAGACCACCGACCTCTCGTCGAAGGACGCCCAGGTGGCGATCGGTCATCTGCGCGAGCAGGTCGAGGCCCATCACGCGGTCGGCGATCTTCAAGCGCTGCGGACCCGCCTGGACAAGCTGGTGGAGAACGTCGAGGCGCGCCGCGAGGAGCGCAAGGCGCAGCGGGCCAAGCAGTCCGACGAGGCGCGGCACGCCAAGGAGGCGCTGGTCGTCGAGGCGGAGGAGCTGGCGCAGTCCGACCAGTGGCGCGCCGCCGGTGAGCGGCTGCGGTCCCTGGTGGACACCTGGAAGGGGCTGCCCCGGCTCGACCGCAAGTCGGACGACGAGCTGTGGCATCGCTTCTCGCACGCCCGGTCGGCGTTCTCCAAGCGCCGCAAGGGGCACTTCGCGCAGCTCGACGCGCAGCGCGAGGACGCCCGCAAGGAGAAGGAGCGGCTGGTCGCCGAGGCCGAGGCTCTGTCGGGTTCGACGGACTGGGGTCCGACGGCCGCCCGCTACCGGGAGCTGATGGCCGAGTGGAAGGCCGCCGGCCGTGCCCAGCGCGAGCACGAGGACGACCTGTGGAACCGCTTCCGCGGCGCCCAGGACGTGTTCTTCGCGGCGCGCGGCTCGGTCTTCGCGGAGCGCGACGCCGAGCAGACGGAGAACCTGAAGCTCAAGGAGGAGCTGGCCGGGGAGGCCGAGAAGCTGCTCCCGATCAAGGACCTCAAGGCCGCTCGCGCCGCCTTCCGCTCGATCAACGAGCGCTGGGAGGCCATCGGCCATGTGCCGCGGGACGCGCGCCCGAAGGTCGAGGGCCGGATGCACGCGGTGGACCGGGCGCTCCAGGACGCGGAGGAGTCCGAGTGGCGCCGCACGAACCCGGAGGCGCGTGCGCGTGCCGAGGGGCTCACCGGCCAGCTCCAGGCGGCCGTCGACAAGCTGCGCGCCCAGATCGAGCAGGCCCGTGCCGCCGGCAACGGCGCGAAGGCCGACAAGCTGGAGAAGGAGCTGGCGGGCCGCCAGGCGCTGCTGGACCAGGCGCTGAAGGGCCTCCACGAGTTCGGCGGCTGACGTCCTGCCGCCCTGGCCGCCGGGGCACATGAGTGAGGGGGCTCCCGTACGTGGTGTACGGGAGCCCCCTCACTCGTGCGGGCGGCGCCTACGACGGGCGGCGTGCCGAGGTCACCCGGTACACGTCGTACACGCCCTCCACGCCCCGTACGGCCTTCAGCACATGGCCCAGGTGCTTGGGGTCGCCCATCTCGAAGGTGAACCGGGAGGTGGCGACACGGTCGCGGGAGGTCTGGACGGCGGCCGACAGGATGTTGACGTGCTGGTCGGACAGGACCCGGGTCACGTCGGACAGCAGCCGCGAGCGGTCGAGGGCCTCCACCTGGATCGCGACCAGGAAGACCGAGGACTGGGTGGGCGCCCACTCGACGTCCAGGATGCGCTCGGGTTCACGGGAGAGCGACTCCACGTTCACGCAGTCCGTGCGGTGGACCGACACACCGCTGCCCCGGGTGACGAAGCCGATGATGGGGTCACCGGGCACGGGGGTGCAGCAGCGGGCCAGCTTGACCCAGACGTCGTCGACGCCCTTGACCACGACGCCGGGGTCCTGGTTGCGGCGCCGCTTGCGGGCGCGGCCGCGGGCCGGCGGTACCGCCTCGTCGATCTCCTCGGTGGCCGCCTCCTCGCCGCCGAGCGCCTGCACCAGCTTCTGCACGACGTTCTGCGCGGCCACATGGCCCTCGCCGATCGCGGCGTACAGCGACGAGATGTCCGGGTAGCGCATCTCGTGGGCGAGGGTGACGAGCGAGTCGCCGGTGAGGATGCGCTGGATCGGCAGGTTCTGCTTGCGCATCGCGCGGGCGATGGAGTCCTTGCCCTGCTCGATGGCCTCCTCGCGGCGCTCCTTGGAGAACCACGCCCGGATCTTGTTGCGGGCGCGCGGGGACTTCACGAAGCCGAGCCAGTCGCGGGAGGGTCCCGCGCCGGTGGCCTTGGAGGTGAAGACCTCCACCAGGTCGCCGTTGTCCAGGGTGGATTCGAGCGGGACGAGCCTGCCGTTGACCCTGGCCCCGATGGTCCGGTGGCCGACCTCGGTGTGGACGGCGTACGCGAAGTCCACGGGGGTGGCGCCGGCGGGCAGTGCTATGACGTCGCCCTTCGGCGTGAACACGAAGACCTCGTTGCGCGACAGGTCGAAGCGCAGCGACTCCAGGAACTCGCTCGGGTCCTCGGTCTCCTTCTGCCAGTCCAGCAACTGGCGCAGCCACGCCATGTCGTTGACGGCGTCCTTGTCCCTGGTGTTCGAACGAGGCGCGTCGGTACGGACCTTGGAGGCACCCGCGACGGCCTCCTGCTTGTACTTCCAGTGCGCGGCGATGCCGTACTCGGCCCGGCGGTGCATGTCGAACGTGCGGATCTGGAGTTCGACGGGCTTGCCGTTGGGCCCGATCACCGTGGTGTGCAGCGACTGGTACATGTTGAACTTGGGCATCGCGATGTAGTCCTTGAACCGCCCCGGAACCGGGTTCCAGCGGGCGTGGACGGTGCCCAGTGCGGCGTAGCAGTCCCGCACGGTGTCCACCAGGACACGGATGCCCACCAGGTCGTAGATCTCCGCGAAGTCGCGACCGCGGACGATCATCTTCTGGTAGACGCTGTAGTAGTGCTTGGGGCGGCCGGTGACGGTCGCCTTGATGCGGGCGGCGCGCAGATCGGTCTGGACCTCGTCGGTCACTATGGCCAGGTACTCGTCACGCTTCGGTGCCCTCTCGGCCACCAGCCGTACGATCTCGTCGTACATCTTGGGGTAGAGGATCGCGAAGGCGAGGTCCTCCAGCTCCCACTTGATGGTGTTCATGCCCAGCCGGTGGGCGAGCGGCGCGTAGATCTCCAGGGTCTCGCGCGCCTTCTTCTCCTGCTTCTCGCGCTTGAGGTAGCGCATGGTGCGCATGTTGTGCAGCCGGTCCGCGAGCTTGATGACCAGGACGCGGGGGTCCTTGGCCATGGCGACGACCATCTTGCGCACGGTCTCCGCCTGCGCGGCCTCGCCGAACTTGACCTTGTCCAGCTTGGTGACGCCGTCCACGAGCAGGGCCACGGTGTCGCCGAAGTCGCGGCGCAGCTGCTCCAGGCCGTACTCGGTGTCCTCGACCGTGTCGTGCAGCAGGCCGGCCATCAGCGTGGCCGGGTCCATGCCCAGTTCGGCGAGGATGGTGGTCACGGCGAGCGGGTGGGTGATGTAGGGGTCGCCGCTCTTGCGCTTCTGGCCGCGGTGCCAGCGCTCGGCGACCTGGTAGGCGCGCTCGATCTGGCGGAGCGTCGCGTTCTCGATCTTGGGGTCGTTGCTGCGCACTATCCGCAGCAGCGGCTCCAGGACCGGGTTGTACGGGTTGGCGCGCTGGACGCCGAGGCGGGCGAGGCGGGCGCGCACCCGGTTGGAGGAGCCGGAGCGGGCCGAGGGTGCCGGGGCGGGGCGGACCGCCTGGTGGCGCTCGGGGGCCGGCTTGGGGCGAGGCTTGTCCGCGACGTGGTCGACGGGCGCGGACGGGGCGTGCTCGACCCCCGCGTCCGGTGCGTTCTTCGCGCCGGGCGCGGACGCGGCCGCGGCCTGCGCCGACGGGTCGGCTTTCGACGACGGGTCGGGCTTTGCGGCGGTCAGTGGCTGGGCCTCGTCTGGCAACAGGGCTCCTCGTGCGCGATCCGGGTCCCCCGGTCAGGCTCCGGAGACCCCATGGTAGCGATCCCGGGCTCCGGGCTCGCCTCCAGGCCGCCCGCGCGGCCCTCAACAGCACAAACACCGAAGGCGGCCACCGGATTCCTCCGGGTGGCCGCCTTCTGGGTGTCGCGAGGTGTCAGAGCTGGAGCAGCGCCTCCAGGGGTGCTCCCGCGAGGGCGGGTTCGAGGCGGGCGCGCCCGCCGAGGAAGCCCAGTTCCATGAGCACGCTGACACCGGCTATCTCGGCGCCCGCCCGGCGGACGAGGCTGAGCGAGGCCTCGGCGGTGCCGCCGGTGGCGAGGACGTCGTCCACGACCATCACGCGGTCGCCCGCGGCCAGGTCCTCGGCGTGCACCTCGATCTCGGCGGATCCGTACTCCAGGTCGTACGCCTGGCTCAGGGTGGCTCCGGGGAGCTTGCCCGCCTTGCGCACGGGGACGAAGCCGACGCCCGCCCGGACGGCGGCCGGGGCGCCGAGGATGAAGCCCCGGGCCTCCAGTCCGACGATCTTCGTGGCGCCGTGGCGCACGGCCAGCTCCGCCAGCGCGTCGGTGAGCGCCGCGAACGCCGCCGGGTCCGCGAGCAACGGGGTGATGTCCTTGAACATCACCCCGGGCTCCGGGTGGTCGGGGACGTCGCGGATACGGCTGAGCAGCAGGGCCTGTATGTCGCTCATCGGCGCTTCCCGGACGGCCGGCCGCGACCGCGGTTGCGGGAGGGGGGCTGGTTGCGCGGGCCCACGACGGCGGGCGCGGAGTCCTGCGCGTCGTCGTCCGCGGGGCCGGTGCCCTCCTGCTGCGCGGTGTCGCCCTGCGCGGCGGCCTGGGCGCGCTTGGCCATGACCCGCTTCCTGAGGGCCTTGTACTGCGGCTCGCGCTCCTTGAGGTCCGCGACGAGCGGCGTCGCGATGAAGATCGAGGAGTACGCGCCGGCCGCGAGACCGACGAACAGCGACAGGGAGATGTCGTTGAGCGTGCCCGCGCCGAGGAAGCCGCCACCGATGAACAGCAGGCCGGCGACCGGCAGCAGCGCCACCACGGTGGTGTTGATGGAGCGGACGAGGGTGCTGTTGATCGAGCGGTTGGCGATCTCGCTGTAGGTCCAGCGGGTCTGCTTGGTGAGGTCCTTCGTCTGCTCCTTGAGGCTGTCGAAGACGACGACCGTGTCGTAGAGCGAGTAACCGAGGATCGTGAGCAGACCGATGACCGTGCCGGGGGTGACCTCGAAGCCGACCAGGGCGTAGATACCGGTCGTGATGGTGATGTCGTGGATCAGCGCGACCAGGGCCGCGAGCGCCATGCGCCACTCGAAGGCGACCGCGAGGTAGATCACCACGAGCACCATGAAGATGGCCAGGCCCTCCCAGGCCTTGCCGGCGACCTGCTCACCCCAGCTGGGGCCCACCAGGTCGGCGTTGATGGACTCGCCGTCGACCTTGAGGTCCTTGGCGAGGTCCGCCTTGATCTGGTCGGCCTTGGCGGTGTCGATGCCGGCGATCTGGATGCGCAGGCCGCCCGAGCCGAGCTTCTGGACGACCGCCTGCTCCCCCGAGGAGCTCTGGGCGTAGTCCTCCGCCTGGGCGACGGAGGCGCTGGTCTTCGGGGTGGTGAAGACGGCACCGCCCTGGAACTCGATGCCCATGTTCAGACCGCGCACCGTCAGGCCGAGGATGGCCGCGATGGTGATCAGGATCGAGACGCCGTACCAGATCTTGCGGTTGCCGACGAAGTCGTAGCCGACCTCGCCTCGGTGGAGCCGGGCGCCGAGGTTGCCGAGCTTCGACATCTCTCACGCCTCCTTCGTGTCGACGGGGGCGGAGGGACGGCGGGTCCGGCGCAGCGGCGACTTGGCGCCGAGGCTCTTGGGGTCGAGTCCGGACCAGGGGTGGCCGTTCGCGAAGAAGGGGCGGCGGGCGAGGATCGTCATCAGCGGCTTGGTGAACAGGAAGACGACGACGACGTCCAGGATCGTGGTGAGGCCCAGCGTGAACGCGAAGCCCTGCACCTTGCCGATCGTGACGATGAACAGCACCGCGGCGGCCAGGAACGACACGAAGTCGGAGACCAGGATGGTGCGCCGGGCGCGCGGCCAGGCCCGCTCGACGGACGGCCGCAGCGAGCGGCCCTCGCGGATCTCGTCACGGATGCGTTCGAAGAACACGATGAACGAGTCCGCGGTGATACCGATGGCGACGATGGCGCCGCAGACCGCCGGCAGGTTCAGCGCGAACCCGATGGTGGGGCCGAGCAGCGACATGATCACGTACGTGAGGACCGCCGAGACCAGCAGCGAGGCGATCGCGATCATCGACAGACCCCGGTAGTAGGCCACCAGGTAGATCACGACCAGGGCGAGGCCGATCGCGCCGGCGATCAGACCGGCGTGCAGCTGCTCACCGCCGAGCGCGGCGGTGACCGTGGTGACGCTCTGCTCCTCGAAGGAGAGCGGGAGCGCGCCGTAGGACAGGACGTTGGCCAGGTTCTTGGCCTCGGTCTGGTCGAAGTTGCCGGTGATCTCGGCGTTGCCGGTGGTCAGCGCCTGCTGGACGTAGGGGCTGGAGACGACCGAGCCGTCCAGGACGATGGCGAACTCGTTCTGCGGCGACTGGTTCTGGGCGAGCTTGCCGGTGATGGCCGCGAACTTCTTGGTGCCACCGGACGTGAAGTCCATGGTGACCTTCCAGCCGCCGGCGCCCTGGGTGTCGTAGACCGCGGAGGCCTTGCTCACGTCCGTGCCCGCGACCTCGGCCGGGCCGAGCAGGTACTTCTGCCACTGCTTGCCGCCGTTCTGGCCGCAGGCGACGGTGGGCTGGTCGGGCTTGGCGCCCACGCCGGCCTTGGCACGGACGGCCTTGGAGGTGCAGTCGAGCGTGGCGTACTCGCTCTGCAGCTTGGCCGCCGAGTCGGAGGAGCCGGTGCTCGCCGAGGGAGAGGCGCTCGCGGCCGGGCTCGACTTGGCGCCGGCACCCGCGGAGGCGGAGGACGACGGGGAGGCGGAGCCGGACGGGTTCGCCGACGGGGTGGCCTTCAGGGCGTCCGTGACGGGGCGGCCCTGCGAGGTGGCGCCGCCCGAGGGGGAGGACGAACCGGAGAGCTTCGGCGAGCCCGACGAGGAGGCGCTGCCGGACGGCTGGGCACTGCCGGACGGGGCCGGCTTGCCGGAGGCCTTGCCCGAGGGGGAGGCGCTCGGCGAGGTGCTCGGCGAGGTGGCCGGTCCGGACACCTGGGTCTGCAGGACGGGGCGGAAGTACAGCTTGGCCGTGGTACCGACCTGCTGGCGGGCCTCGGCCGAGTTCGTGCCGCGGGGGATGTTGACGATGATGTTGCGATCGCCCTGCGTCTGGACCTCGGCCTCGGTCACACCCAGACCGTTGACACGGCGGTTCATGATCTCGACCGCGGTGTCCATGTTGGTCTTGTTGATCGCGGATTCCTGGCCGCTCTTCGCCTTCAGCGTGATGCTCGTGCCGCCGGCGAGGTCGATGCCGAGACGCGGAGTCGTCTGCCCGGAGGCGAACATCCCCCCGGTGAGCGCCGCGATGGCGATCAGGATGAGAGCCAGCGCGCGCCCAGGCTTGCTCTGGGCTTTGGCGCTCCGGCCCTTCTTCGGTGCTGCCACCTTCTCGTACTCCCTCTCGGGCCGCCGCGCGCGAGGTCAGCGCGCGGGCGGCCATGCCATTGTGTCGGGATTCCGTGCGAAAGCCGCACAATCCGGGCACCGGGCGCGTGTCCACACGCCCGGTGCCGGGGTACAGCTACTTCGCGCCGGTCTCGCCGTCGGTCTTCTTCGGCTCGCTCGCGTCCGGCTTCGCCTCGGCCGAGGTGTCCGCGGCGTCGTCCGCGTCCTTCTTGCCGAGGTCCACGGGCTTGTCGTCCGCGGTGTCGGAAGAGGCGCCGGCGGCGGGCTCGTCGGTCTCGGTGAGGGAGGAGGCGTCGTCCGGCACAATGGCGCCGTCCGCCTTCAGGTCGTGCTCGATGCCGTGAACGATGCGGTTGTACTCGTCGTCGGTGAGGACGGCGCCGATGGCGTTCTTCGCGAAGAGCAGCTCGACGCCGGGGCCCGCGTCAACGAGGACCGTGTCGTCGTTGACCTCCTTGACCGTCGCGTACATGCCCCCGATCGTGCGGACGCCGCTGCCGGGCTGCATCTCGTTGCGCATGGAGGAGGCCTGCTGCTGCTTGCGCTTGGCCGAGCGCGTCATCAGGAACATGGCCCCGATGAGGACGATGAACGGGAGGAGGGTCACGAGTTTCACGGGACGGAATTTTCCTTCGCACGACCGCTCGATCGGGCGGCCTGGTGGATGGTGGTGGTCGGCACCGCCCGCATGGGCGGCATCGGCGGAGTCTAAGCGAGTCCGCACACAAGGAACAACGCCCAGCATGGCACCCGGGTTCCTGGCCCGGGGAGTCCCGCGCCGTCAGGCGCCGAACAGGTCCCGCTGTCCGTTTGCCCCGGTGGTCCCGCGTGGTGCGGGCAGACCGAGGTGTGCCCAGGCGGCCGGAGTGGCGACCCGGCCACGCGGAGTGCGGGCGAGGAGGCCCTCGCGGACCAGGAAGGGTTCGGCCACCTCTTCCACGGTCTCACGCTCCTCCCCCACCGCCACCGCGAGCGTGGACAGGCCGACGGGTCCGCCGCCGAAGAGTTTCAGCAGGGCTTCGAGGACCGCGCGGTCGAGCCGGTCCAGGCCCCGGCCGTCGACCTCGTAGACGCTCAGCGCGGCCGAGGCGATCTCCCGGGTGATCGCGCCGTCCGCCTTGACCTGCGCGTAGTCCCGCACCCGGCGCAGCAGCCGGTTGGCGATACGCGGGGTGCCGCGGGAGCGTCCGGCGATCTCGGCGGCGCCCCGCGGGTCGATCGCGACGTCCAGGAGGGCCGCCGAACGGTGGATCACGCGCTCCAGCTCGGCGGGTCCGTAGAACTCCATGTGCGCGGTGAAGCCGAAGCGGTCGCGCAGCGGGGGCGGCAGCAGGCCCGCGCGCGTGGTGGCGCCGACCAGGGTGAAGGGCGGCAGTTCCAGCGGGATGGCGGTGGCGCCGGGCCCCTTGCCGACGATCACGTCGACCCGGAAGTCCTCCATCGCCATGTAGAGCATCTCCTCGGCGGGCCGGGACATGCGGTGGATCTCGTCGAGGAAGAGGACCTCTCCCTCCTGGAGGGAGGAGAGGATCGCGGCGAGGTCGCCCGCGTGCTGGATGGCCGGGCCGCTGGTGATGCGGATGGGAGCGGCCATCTCCGCCGCGATGATCATGGACAGCGTGGTCTTGCCGAGGCCGGGCGCCCCGGAGAGCAGCACGTGGTCGGCGGTGGCGCCGCGGGCGCGGGCCGCCCGCAGCACCAGGTCGAGCTGCTCGCGGACCTTCTCCTGGCCGATGAACTCGTCCAGGTCCTTGGGGCGCAGGGCGGCCTCGACGGCCTGGTCCTCACGGTCGGCGGACGCACCGACGAGCCGCTCGGCGGCGGGGGTGTCGGTCTCGTCGTCCCAGTTCATCGGTTCTTCTGCCTCGCGGTCTCGTGGGGGCGCGTGCGGTGCCGGCGGGCCCGGGGTGTCCCGGGGCTCACCGGGCCCGGTTCAGGGTCTGCAGGGCCGCCTTGAGCAGGGCGCCCACCGGCGGGGTGCCCCCGGCCGCCTCCGCCTGCGGGGCCACCGCCGTGACCGCCTCGTCCGCCTCTCGGGTCGCGTACCCGAGGCCGATGAGCGCGGCGTGCAGCTGGTCGCGCCAGCCCGCGGTGACCGGCGCGCCGACGGCGGGGGCGCCGAGCGGTTCACCGAGGCGGTCCTTCAGTTCGAGCAGCAGTTTCTGGGCGCCCTTCTTGCCGATGCCGGGGACGGCCGTGAGCGCCTTCTCGTCGCCGGTGATCACGGCGCGGCGCAGGGCGTCGGGGCTGTGCACGGCGAGCATCGCCTGGGCCAGGCGCGGGCCCACTCCGCTCGCGGTCTGGAGCAGTTCGAACACCTGGCGTTCGTCGTCGTCCGCGAAGCCGTACAGGGTGAGCGAGTCCTCCCGCACGACCAGGGACGTGGCGAGCCTGGCCGGCCGGCCGAGCCGGAGCGCGGACAGGGTGCCGGGGGTGCACTGGACGGCGATGCCGACGCCGCCCACCTCGACCACCGCGGAGTTGGGGGCGAGGGCGGCGACCGGGCCGCTGACGAAGGCGATCATGCGGTACGGCCTTTCGATGCGCGCAGGGCCACGGCCTGCTGGAGTCGGTTCTGGGCGGGCGCGCGCCAGATGTGGCAGATGGCCAGGGCCAGGGCGTCGGCGGCGTCGGCGGGCTTCGGGGGCGCGTCCAGTCGGAGCAGCCGGGTGACCATGGCGCCGACCTGCGCCTTGTCGGCGCGTCCGCTGCCGGTGACCGCGGCCTTGACCTCGCTCGGGGTGTGCAGGGCGACGGGGAGGCCGCGGCGGGCGGCGCACAGCATGGCCACGGCGCTGGCCTGGGCGGTGCCCATCACCGTCCGCACGTTGTGCTGGCTGAAGACCCGCTCCACGGCGACCACCTCGGGCCGGTGCTCGTCCAGCCAGGCCTCGATGCCCTGCTCGACGGCGACGAGGCGCCGGCCGAGCTCGGCGTCCGCGGGCGTGCGCACGACGCCGACGCCGAGCATGGTCAGGGGCCGTCCGGGAACGCCCTCCACGACACCGACACCGCATCGCGTCAGCCCTGGATCCACCCCCAGTACCCGCACGCGCGCCCCTCCCGTCCCGAGTTCTCGATCTCCTGTTCACGCAGGCTATCGGGTGCCACCGACAACCCACCGCACAGCGACGGGCCGACGGGGATGTCCCGTCGGCCCGTTCGGCTTGTCGCGGCGTTACGCGTCGACCTTCTCCATGACCTCGTCGCTGACGTCGAAGTTGGCGAAGACGTTCTGCACGTCGTCGCTGTCCTCCAGGGCGTCGATCAGCTTGAAGATCTTCCGGGCGCCGTCCTCGTCCAGCTCGACCTGCATGGTCGGGACGAAGTTGGCCTCGGCGGAGTCGTAGTCGAGCCCGGCCTCCTGCAGGGCGGTGCGGACCGCGACCATGTCGGTGGCCTCGCTGAGCACCTCGAAGGACTCGCCGAGGTCGTTGACCTCCTCCGCGCCCGCGTCGAGCACGGCCCCGAGCACGTCGTCCTCGCTCAGCTCACCCTTGGGGACGATCACGACGCCCTTGCGGTTGAACAGGTACGAGACGGAGCCCGGGTCGGCCATCGAGCCGCCGTTGCGGGTCATGGCTACCCGGACGTCGGAGGCGGCGCGGTTGCGGTTGTCGGTGAGGCACTCGATGAGCACCGCGACACCGTTGGGCCCGTAGCCCTCGTACATGATCGTCTCGTAGTCGGCGCCGCCGGCCTCCAGGCCCGCGCCGCGCTTGACCGCGGAGTCGATGTTCTTGTTCGGGACGGACTGCTTCTTCGCCTTCTGGATGGCGTCGAAGAGAGTGGGGTTGCCGTCGACGTCCGCGCCCCCGGAACGGGCCGCGACCTCGATGTTCTTGATCAGCTTCGCGAAGAGCTTGCCGCGCTTGGCGTCGATCACGGCCTTCTTGTGCTTCGTCGTAGCCCATTTAGAGTGGCCGGACATCTGCCTGTCTCCTTCGCGTAACCCAACTCTTTAACGAACGCCAGAGATCCTACAAGGACTCGGCGGTCCGTCCCGCGCGCACCATGTCGACGAACAGGGCGTGCACGCGGTGGTCGCCGGTCAGTTCCGGGTGGAACGAGGTGGCGAGCGCGTTGCCCTGGCGCACGGCGACGATGTGGCCCTCGTGCTCGGCGAGCACCTCGGTGTCCGCGCCGACGGACTCGACCCACGGTGCGCGGATGAAGACGCCCTCCACCGGCTCGCCCGCGACGCCCTTCACGTCGACCGCCGCTTCGAAGGACTCGTTCTGCCGCCCGAAGGCGTTGCGGCGCACGATCATGTCGATGCCGCCGATGGTCTCCTGGCCCGAGCGCGGGTCGAGGATCTTGTCGGCCAGCATGATCATGCCCGCGCAGGTGCCGTACACGGGCATACCGGCGCGCACGCGGGCGCGCAGCGGGTCCATCACTCCGAAGAGGATGGCCAGCTTGGAGATGGTGGTGGACTCCCCGCCGGGCAGGACGAGACCGTCGACCTCGGCGAGTTCCTCGGGCCGCCGCACCGGCCTGGCCACGGCGTCGGCCGCGGCCAGGGCGATGAGGTGTTCCCGGACGTCGCCCTGGAGGGCCAGGACGCCGATGACAGGAGTGTTCATGTCTTCCAGGGCCTCTTACCAGCCGCGGTTGGCGTAGCGCTCGGTCTCGGGGAGGGTGTCGCAGTTGATGCCGACCATGGCCTCGCCGAGGTTGCGGGACGCGTCCGCGATGATCTTCGGGTCGTCGTAGAAGGTGGTGGCCTTCACGATGGCGGCGGCGCGCTTGGCCGGGTCGCCGGACTTGAAGATGCCCGAACCGACGAAGACGCCCTCGGCACCGAGCTGGCGCATCAGCGCGGCGTCGGCCGGGGTGGCGACGCCACCGGCGGAGAACAGCACGACCGGCAGCTTGCCGAGCTCGGCGACCTCCTTGACCAGCTCGTAGGGGGCGCGCAGGTCCTTGGCGGCGGCGTACAGCTCGTTGTTGTCGAAGCCGCGCAGACGGGCGATCTCGTTCTTGATCTGGCGCAGGTGGCGCACGGCCTCCACGACGTTGCCGGTGCCGGCCTCGCCCTTGGAGCGGATCATCGCGGCGCCCTCGGCGATGCGGCGCAGGGCCTCACCGAGGTTGGTGGCACCGCAGACGAACGGCGTGGTGAAGGCCCACTTGTCGGAGTGGTTGACCTCGTCGGCCGGGGTGAGGACCTCGGACTCGTCGATGTAGTCCACGCCGAGCGACTGGAGCACCTGGGCCTCGACGAAGTGGCCGATGCGGGACTTGGCCATGACCGGGATCGAGACGGCGTCGATGATGCCCTCGATCATGTCCGGGTCGGACATACGGGCCACGCCGCCGTCCTTGCGGATGTCGGCCGGAACCCGCTCCAGCGCCATGACCGCGACGGCGCCCGCGTCCTCGGCGATCTTCGCCTGCTCCGGCGTGACGACGTCCATGATCACGCCGCCCTTGAGCTGCTCGGCCATGCCGCGCTTGACGCGTGCGGTACCGGTCTCGGGGTTCTGGGGGGTGGAGAGCGCGCTGGACACGGGTTCGACCTCATTCTGGCAAGAGGGGGAATGCTGCTCGACCGAGCAAACGGGATGCGGGCAGGCCACGGCAAGGGCCAATGGACAGGTGGTGGATCGTTTTCCCCGCGGCCCTCGTGCCGGACACGCCCGACGGCGCGTCAGACCGTCGTACGGTTCGTCAGTGCCGTCGGGGCCTCGTCGTCCATCTCGAAGGCCATCGGGAACGGCGCGTGCCCCGCGAGACGGAACACGCGCACCTTGCGGTGCGCCCGCAGGGCCCGTGCCGCGCCCACCGCGTCGTTGTGGAACCGCCGGGCCATCGGCACCCTGCGCACCGCCTCGGTCAGCTCCCGGGCGGCCTCCTCGCCGCCGGGCGCCCGCCGGACCGCCTCGATCTGCTGGCCCTCGGCGAAGACGGCGCGCAGCGCCTGGCTCAGCTCGCTCTCGGCCACCTCGCGCTGCTCCTCCTCGCACTGCCGGGCCGCGTGCGCGGCCTCGTACAGCACGATCGACGCGGCCGGGTCGAGCACACCGGAGGTGGCCACCTCCTGGGCCACCGAGGCCCGCCGCAGCAGCTGCGCGTCCAGCGCGGCGCGGGTGGCGTCGATCCGGGCGTGCAGGCGGTCCAGGCGGCCGGCGGTCCAGCTCAGGTAGAGGCCGATCGCCGCGAGGACTGCCAGGGCGACGAGGGTCCAGGTAAGGGTCACGGGCGGCAACCCTATCCGCCGCCGGGCTCAGGACTGTCCCGGCCGGCGGTCGCGCTCAGTCGCGGGCCAGTCCCCAGCGGGCCCGCAGGCCGGTGCGCTCGTCCGCGGCCACCGCCGCCGTACCGTCCGTCACCGTCTCGTAGACCGACAGGATGTCCGCGCCCACCGTCGACCAGTCGAAGCGCCGCACATGGGCGCTCCCCCGCTCGCTGAGCTCGGCGCGGCGCCGGGGGTCGCCGAGGAGCCGGATCGCCGCCGCGGCCAGCGCCTCGGCGTCCTCGTTGGCGAACAGCTCCCCCGCCGCGCCCTGGTCCAGGACCTGGGCGAAGGCGTCCAGGTCGGAGGCGAGCACCGGGGCGCCCGCGGACATCGCCTCGACCAGGATGATCCCGAAGCTCTCACCGCCGGTGTTGGGTGCCACGTACAGGTCGACGCTGCGCAGGAAGCGCGCCTTGTCCTCGTCGCTGACCATGCCGAGGAACTCCACGCGGGAGCGCAGCGGTACCGGGAGGGTCTCCACCGCCTCCTTCTCGTCGCCGCGCCCGGCCACCAGCAGCCGGGCCCCGGGGCGGGCGGCGAGGATCTCGGGCAGGGCCTTCATGAGCACCGGAAGGCCCTTGCGCGGCTCGTCGATGCGCCCGACGAAGCCGATGGTCCCGCCCTGCCACTCGGCCTTCGGCTCGGCCTTCGCGAAGAAGTCGACGTCCACGCCGTTGGGGATCACCACCGCGTCCCCGCCGAGATGCTCGACCAGGGTGCGCCGCGCGTACTCGCTCACCGCGATCCGCGCGCTGATCTTCTCCAGGGCCGCCTGGAGGATCGAGTACGCGGCCACCATCGCCCGGGAGCGCGGGTTGGAGGTGTGGAAGGTCGCCACGATCGGGCCCTGCGCCGCCCAGCAGGCGAGCAGGCCGAGCGACGGCGAGGTCGGCTCGTGGATGTGGATGACGTCGAACCGGCCGTCGTGCAGCCAGCGCCGCACCCGGGCCGCGCTCAGGAAGCCGAAGTTCAGACGGGCGACCGACCCGTTGTACGGCACCGGAACGGCGCGGCCCGCCGAGACGACGTACGGCGGCAGCGGGGTGTCGTCGTCCGCGGGGGCGAGCACGGACACCTCGTGGCCGAGGCGGATGAAGTACTCGGCCAGGTCGCGGATGTGGAACTGGACGCCGCCCGGCACGTCCCACGAGTAGGGGCAGACGATGCCGATCCTCATGACGCCCCCTTTCCGGGCCCCACCGGCGCCCTGGCGGGGTCGAGGTCGGCGAGCCACAGATGCTGGAGCATGTGCCAGTCCTGCGGGTGCTCGGCGATCCCCGTGGCGAAGGCGTCGGCCAGCGCCTGTGTCATGACGGACGTCTTCTCGGCCCGGGTACCCGCTCCCGGCACCTCGATCGGGGGATGCAGGCGTCCCCGCATGACGGGTGAGTCGTCGTACCAGAGGGTCACGGGCACCAGCAGCGCCCCCGTCTGCTGGGCGAGCAGCGCCGGGCCCGCGGGCATGCGGGCCGTCTCGCCGAAGAAGTCGACCTCGACGCCGGAGGCCGACAGATCGCGGTCGGCGACCAGGCAGACCAGGCCTCCGTCGCGCAGCCGCCGGGCCAGGGTGCCGAACGCGGAGCCTCCGCTGTGCGGAAGCACCTCCATGCCCAGGCCCTCGCGATAGGCGACGAACCGGTCGTAGAGCGTCTCGGGCCTGAGTCGCTCCGCGACGGTGGTGAACGGTGTCCTCAGTTCGGTCGTGACCCAGGCTCCGGCCAGGTCCCAGTTGGCCAGGTGCGGCAGGGCGAGGACGACGCCCCGGCCCGAGGCGAGGCCGTCGGTCAGGAAGTGCAGGTCCTCGGGGTCGAAGCCGCTCCTGACGCGTTCGGTGCTCCAGGCCGGGAGCCGGAAGGACTCCATCCAGTAGCGCAGGTAGGAGCGCATGCCCGCCCGGCTGAGTTCGGCCAGGCGTTCGGGGCTCGCGCCGGGTACCACACGGGCGTAGTTGCGCTCCAGGCGCAGCACGCCCTTGCCGCGGCGCTTCCACACCTGGTCCGCGAGGGTGCGGCCGAGCCGGGTCGCGACCGGCTCGGGCAGGTTCTTGACCGTGCTCCAGCCCAGGCCGTAGAGGGCGTCCGTCAGCCGTTCCCGGACGCGGCTCACCCCGACGCCCCGTTCCCCTGCCCGGACGCGGACGCGGCCGCGTCCGCCTCGGCGGACTCCCTGCGCACCGTCACGACCCGCTGGATCAGCGTGACCAGGCTGCCCGCGGCGACGATCCACAGGGCGACGGGCAGCAGCCACTGGATGCCGGGGACGCCGAACTTGTGCAGTCCGGCGAGGCCCGCCGCGACCAGCGAGATCACCAGGCGTTCGGCGCGCTCCACGAGTCCGTTGACGGCGACGGGCAGGCCGATCGACTCGCCGCGCGCCTTGGTGTACGACACCACCTGGCCGCTGGCCAGGCAGAAGATCGAGACCGCGCACAGGACCGTGTCGTGGCCGTTGCCCGCGTACCACAGGGCGAAGCCGCCGAAGATCGCGCCGTCGGCGACCCGGTCCAGCGTGGAGTCCAGGAAGGCCCCCCAGCGGCTGGAGCGGCCGAGCTGGCGGGCCATGTTGCCGTCGACGAGGTCGGAGAACACGAACAGGGTGATGACGACCGTGCCCCAGAAGAACTCGCCCCGTGGGTAGAAGACCAGCGCTCCCGCCATCACGCCGGCGGTGCCGATCAGCGTGACCGTGTCGGGGCTGACCCCCCGGCGGATCAGAAACGCGGCGAACGGCGTGAGGACACGCGTGAAGAATGCACGCGCGTACTTGTTCAGCATGGCCTTCCCGACGGTCGTGAGCCGCGCGGCCCCGCTGGCCACCGGCTGGCCCATCGTAGCCAGGCACGCGTTCACGTGATGTCCGGGCACCCGCTCCCCGGGCGTCGCCTCACCCGCGACGGCGCCGTGCCGGTCGCCGGCGCGGCCGGATCACGGCGGCCGAGGCCACCCGGGAGACGGGATCGCGTCGTTCGTATGGACGCACCGTGACGCGAGTGCAAAGCTCGAATTCACCGCGGGCGTCGTCCGAGCCGCCGTCGCCGGGGCTGCCTGCCCGGGCGGAGCGCGGACAGCGACCGTACGATCCGCGCCCGCGGGAACCTCACCGTCTTGGGAGGCAAGGCCATGGGCGACAAGGCGAACGCACATCCCGGAGCCGCCGGCAGGGCTACGGCGGCCGACCGACCCGCGTCCGTGCGGAACGTGGTGCTGGTCGGCCACAGCGGATCCGGCAAGACGACCCTGGTGGAGGCTCTCGCGCTGACCGCGGGAGCGGTGAACCGGGCGGGCCGCGTGGAGGACGGCGGCACCGTCTCGGACTACGACGAGATCGAGCACCGGCAGCAGCGCTCGGTGCAGCTCTCACTGGTTCCCGTCGACTGGGACGGGATCAAGGTCAACCTTCTGGACACCCCCGGATACGCCGACTTCGTCGGGGAGCTCAGGGCCGGTCTGCGCGCGGCGGACGCGGCCCTGTTCGTCGTCTCGGCCTCGGACGGGGTGGACGGTTCGACCCGCATGGTGTGGGAGGAGTGCGCGGCCGTCGGCATGCCGCGCGCCATCGTGATCACCCACCTGGAGTCCGCGCGCGCCGACTTCGAGGAGATGACCCGCATCTGTGCCGAGGCGTTCGGGGGTGAGGACCCGGACGCGGTGCTGCCGCTGTACCTGCCGCTGCACGGCCCGCGGTCGGCCGACGGGCACGCGCCCGTCACCGGCCTGACCGGGCTGCTGACCAAGCAGCTGTTCGACTACGCGTCCGGCGAGCGCACGGTGTCCGAGCCGGGGCCCGAGCAGCTGCCGCGGATCGAGGAGGCCCGCGCCCGGCTCATCGAGGGGATCATCGCGGAGAGCGAGGACGAGACCCTCATGGACCGCTATCTGGGCGGTGAGGAGATCGACCTCGGCACGCTCGTCCAGGACCTGGAGCGGGCGGTGGCGCGCGGGACGTTCTTCCCGGTCCTGGCCGCGGCGCCCGCCGTGGACGGCGCCCGCCAGGGCCTGGGCACCGTCGAGCTGCTGGAACTGGTCAAGGGCGGCTTCCCGACCCCGCTGGAGCGCGACGGGCTCACGGTCACCACACCGGACGGCAAGCCGCGCGAGCTCGCGCTGTGCGATCCGGGCGGGCCGCTGGTGGCGGAGGTCGTCAAGACGTCGTCCGACCCGTACGTGGGCCGCATCTCGCTGGTCAGGGTGTTCTCGGGCACCCTGCGCCCCGACGAGACCGTGCACGTGTCCGGGCACGGGCTGACCGACCGCGGGCACGAGGACCACGACGTGGACGAGCGCGTCGGCGCCCTGTCCGCGCCGTTCGGCAAGCAGCAGCGCCCCCTGTCGCACTGCATCGCGGGCGATCTGGCCTGTGTGGCGAAGCTGGGCCGGGCCGAGACCGGGGACACCCTGTCCGCCAAGGACGACCCGCTGCTCATGGAGCCCTGGCAGATGCCCGACCCGCTGCTGCCGCTCGCCATCGAGGCGCACAGCAAGCCGGACGAGGACAAGCTCAGCCAGGGGCTGGCGCGGCTGGTCGCGGAGGACCCGACCATGCGGCTCGAACACAACCCGGACACCCGCCAGGTGGTGCTGTGGTGTCTGGGCGAGGCGCACGCGGACGTCGCCCTGGAGCGGCTGCGCACGCGCTACGGCGTCCAGGTCGACGTGGTCGACCACCGGGTCTCGCTGCGGGAGACGTTCGCCGGCAGGTGCGCGGGACGCGGCCGCCACGTCAAGCAGTCCGGCGGCCACGGCCAGTACGCGATCTGCGAGATCGAGGTCGAGCCGCTGCCCGGCGGCTCCGGCATCGAGTTCGTGGACAAGGTGGTCGGCGGGGCGGTTCCCCGGCAGTTCATCCCGTCCGTCGAGAAGGGCGTCCGCGCCCAGGCCGCGCGAGGCGTCGCCGTCGGCCACCCCCTGGTCGACCTGAGGATCACGCTGCTCGACGGCAAGGCGCACTCGGTGGACTCCTCCGACGCGGCCTTCCAGACGGCGGGCGCGCTCGCCCTGCGCGAGGCGGCGGCCGACACGAAGATCCATCTCCTGGAGCCGGTCGCCGAGGTGAGCGTGCTGGTCGGCGACGACTACGTGGGCGCGGTGATGAGCGATCTGTCCGGGCGGCGCGGCCGGGTGCTGGGCACCGAGCAGACGCCCGGTGGCCGCACCCTCGTACGGGCCGAGGTGCCGGAGATCGAGATCGGCCGGTACGCCGTCGATCTGCGCTCCCTCGCCCACGGGACCGCGCGGTTCAGCCGCGTCTACGCACGGCACGAGCCGATGCCGGCGCAGATCGCGGCGAAGGTGCGGGAGCGGATGGAGGAGGCGCCGTAGTCACGAAGCGGGTTGGTGGGGACGCGTGTTCCCCTGCGTCGCGTGGGCGGGCGGCTTCTCGGCCGTCCGCCCACGGGCGCCGGCACCTGCGGATACGCTGGCCACCGGATCGAGTTGGGACTCGATCGGCGCGCGGGCCCGTTCAACAGGTGTGCGGCGCGGGGAAGTCGGGAAGGCCGCAGAAGCGGGTTCGGCGGCGAGGGGGCGGCAGTGACGGACGGATTCGATTTCACCCCAGGGGCGCAGGTGCCCCTGTCGGGCTCCGCCGGACAGACGGCGGCGACCCAGGCACTGGCCTCGGCCGCCTACCGGGACGCTCCGGTCGAGACCATTCTGAACGCGGACAACGAGTGGCATCAGTCGACGCTCGTCCCGGGCCGCTCCTGGGCCAGGCTCTTCCGGCCCAACCTGGGTGAGGCGTTCTCGCTGGCGGTAAGGGACCGGATGCTGGGCGCCGACCGCAAGCCGCTCATCCAGTCCTTCGGCACCGAGCCCCAGGTGGTGGTGGAGCACTGCCTGGCCGCCCACCGCATCCGCCGGCAGCGCGACAACTGGCTCACGGCGGTGACCGTGCTGTGCGGGGTGCTGTTCCTTCCGGGGATGCTGGTGTGGCTGCTGGTGTTCCAGATCCGGGCCACCGTGGCCCGGCGCGACGACCGGCGCACCTCCGCCCTCGGCACCGCCCTGCTGTTCGCGGTGGGCGTCCTCGCCGTGCTCTTCCTGGTCCGCATGCCCTTCCACGGCTTCTGGGGCTGGTACGCGCGGGCGTCGGTGCTGCTGCCGGTCGCCGGCTGGTTCTGGGCGCGGCAGATCTGCGAGCGGACCGCGCGGGACCTGCGCGACCGGTGGGACAGTCTGCTCGCCGGCGGCGGCCTCGGCGCCAAGATCCCGGAGGCGGTGCCGGGCAGCCCCGGCGAGACGGCCGCCGAGCGGCTGCGCCAGGCGCTCGCCCGGCTCAGCGCCGAGCAGCAGTCCAACTCGGTCTTCTACGCCGGCCCCAAGGGGATACTCGGCATGGGGACCCGCTGGGGCAGCTGGAATCTCGCGGAGGATCTGACCCCGCGCGACCCGGACAAGGAGATCCATCCCTTCCGCAGCTGGGACGTGATCAGGGCCATCCACGACCAGCTGCGGATGCTGGAGCGCGGCCCGCTGAACACCGGGGGCTTCCCGACCCCCTCGATACGGCACTGGGTCGTGAGCCCCATCGGGGAGAAGGCCAAGGAGGTGTCACGCCCCAGCGGCACGGACGTGGACGCGTACACGGTCAAGACCCACGCGATACAGGACATCTGCAACAAGCAGCAGTTCGGCAGCGGTGAGCGGCACTACCTGGGGGTCCAGTGGACGCTCTGGGACGGGCAGCTGGTCCTCACCATGCTGGTCACGGTGACGGTCCTGCACGAGACGCTGCGCATCGAGGTCACCGGGCACGCGCTGGGTCCCGTGAACGCCCTGTTCACGACCAAGCCGGAGGCGCCGACCAAGAAGGTGCAGAAGCAGGTCAGGTTCTGGGAGACCCGCGAGGTGAAGCTGCCGCTGATGACCCCGGACGAGGTGGTGCGCCTCGCGGTCCGCGCCCCACTCACCTGGTACCCGCCGGTGCTGAACTGGCTCGGCGGCACGCTGGTCCTGCCCGAGCCGTTCGGGCTGCGCCACGCGTGGGCGGACCAGCCGTGGCGGCACCGGTTCATGGCGGACGACGCGCTGCGTGCCGCCGCTCCGGTGCTGCGCGTGGTGCATGCCGCGGCCATCCGCGTGCTCCGGGAGAACGGGGTGGACACCGACAAGTTCGGGACGCGGTCCACGGTGATCAGCGGGCTGGTGCAGGATGTGGCGCCGCGGAAGGCGGACGTGTACGACGCGTAGGGCGACGGGTGCCGTGCGGGAGCCACCGCCCCCGCGTCCCCGGCTCGGGCCGGCCGCTCGATCAGGCCGCGGGCCAGGCCTCCGCCAGCATCTTCCTCGTGTCCGCCAGGAGCTGCGGAAGGATCTTGGTGTGGCCCACCACCGGCATGAAGTTGGTGTCGCCGCCCCAGCGCGGAACGATGTGCTGGTGCAGATGGGCCGCGATGCCCGCGCCCGCCACCGTGCCCTGGTTCATGCCGATGTTGAAGCCGTGGGCGCCGGAGGCGGTGCGCAGGGCGGTCATCGCCTGCTTGGTCAGCTCGGCGAGTTCCGCGGTCTCCGGGGCCGTGAGCTCGGTGTAGTCGGCGACGTGGCGGTAGGGCACGACCATGAGGTGGCCGCCGTTGTACGGGTACAGGTTGAGGACCGCGTACACCCGCTCCCCGCGCCGCACGACGAGTCCGTCCTCGTCGGACTGGGCCGGGATGGAGCAGAACGGGCAGCCGTCCCCGGCCTCCGGGCCGGTGGGCTTGTTCTCGCCCTGGATGTAGGCCATCCGGTGGGGTGTCCACAGGCGCTGGAACGCGTCGGGCGTCCCGACTCCGATCTGCTGCTCCGGCTCACTCGTCATGCAGTGCAGCATATGGCTTCGCCCGATCGGGGCGTGTCGCCGGGGCGTGGGGCGATCCGTCCCGCGCGAAGCTGGGCCGATGGACGACGACAGCCGTACGGCCCGCTGGGAGCGGCGGGCGGACACTCCGCTCGCGGTGGCGTCTTTGCTGTATCTCGGTTCGTACGCGGTACAGGTGCTGGGTGAGGACAGTCTGCCCCGGCCCCTGATCGTGCTGTGCCTCGTGGTGATGCTCACGAGCTGGGCGCTCTTCGTCGTCGACTACGCGGTGCGCTGGCGCCTGAGCGGCGAGGGGGTGCGGTTCGCCCACCGGCACTGGCTGGACACGGTGGTCGTGCTGCTGCCGCTGCTGCGGCCGGTGCGGGTCGTGCGGGTGTACGAGGCGGTGCAGCGCCGCCGCGGACAGCCCAAGATGTCCTTGCAGGCCCTGGTGATGTTGTACGCGGGCCTGTCGTCCCTGCTGCTCGGATTCGGCGCCGCGCTGTCCGTGTACCGCTTCGAGCACCGGGTGCCGGGCGCGACGATCCGCACCTTCGGGGATTCCGTGTGGTGGGTGTGCTCCACGCTCTCGACCGTCGGCTACGGCGACATGGTGCCGGTGACGGTGCCGGGACGGCTGGTCGCGGTCGTCCTGATGGGCTGCGGTCTGGCCCTGCTGGGGGCCGTGACCGGTTCGTTCTCCTCGTACCTCATGCAGCGGTTCGCGCGGCAGGACGAGACCCGAAGGCCCCCGGGGGTCTGAACCTCCCGGGGGCCTTCGCGGCGGGTGCGGGTCAGATCTGCGCCCGCTCCTCGACGACCTTCGCGATCTTGGCGAGGGCCTCGTCGAACGGGATGCCGTTCTCCTGGGAGCCGTCGCGGTAGCGGAAGGAGACCGACTCGGCCGCCATGTCCTCGTCGCCCGCGATGACCATGAAGGGCACCTTCTGCTTCTGGGCGTTGCGGATCTTCTTCTGCATACGGTCCGAGGACGAGTCCACCTCGACGCGCAGGCCCTTCCTGCGGGCCGCCGCGGCGAACCTCTCCAGGTACTCCACGTGGGCGTCGCCGATCGGGATGCCGACCGCCTGGACCGGGGCCAGCCACGCGGGGAACGCGCCCGCGTAGTGCTCCAGGAGCACCGCGAAGAACCGCTCGATCGAGCCGAAGAGCGCCCGGTGGATCATGACGGGGCGCTGCTTGGCACCGTCGGGGCCGGTGTACTCCAGGTTGAAGCGCTCCGGCAGGTTGAAGTCCAGCTGGACCGTCGACATCTGCCAGGTGCGGCCGATGGCGTCCTTGGCCTGGACGGAGATCTTCGGGCCGTAGAAGGCGGCGCCGCCCGGGTCGGGGACCAGCGGCAGTCCCTGCTTCTCGGCGACCTGGCGCAGCGTCTCGGTGGCCTCCTCCCAGATCTCGTCGGAGCCGACGAACTTCTCGGGGTCCTTGGTGGACAGCTCCAGGTAGAAGTCGGTCAGGCCGTAGTCGCGCAGCAGGTTCAGGACGAAGGTGAGCGTCTGGTCGAGCTCCTGCGCCATCTGCTCCTTGGTGCAGTAGATGTGCGCGTCGTCCTGGGTGAAGCCGCGGGCCCGGGTCAGGCCGTGCACGACGCCCGACTTCTCGTACCGGTACACGGTGCCGAACTCGAACAGGCGCAGGGGCAGTTCGCGGTAGGAGCGGCCGCGCGCGTCGAAGATCAGGTTGTGCATCGGGCAGTTCATGGGCTTGAGGTAGTAGTCCACGCCCTCGTCGAGCTGCATGGGCGGGTACATGCCGTCGGCGTACCAGTCCAGGTGGCCCGAGGTCTCGAAGAGCTTCCCCTTCGTGGCGTGCGGGGTGTAGACGAACTCGTAGCCCTCCTCCTCGTGCCGGCGGCGCGAGTAGTCCTCCATCACCCGGCGGACGATGCCGCCCTTGGGGTGGAACACGGCGAGGCCGGAGCCGATCTGCTCCGGGATGGAGAACAGGTCCAGCTCGCTGCCCAGCTTGCGGTGGTCGCGCTTCTCGGCCTCGGCGAGGAAGTCGAGGTGGGCCTTCAGCTCGTCCTTGGAGGGCCAGGCGGTGCCGTAGATGCGCTGGAGCATCGGGTTCTTCTCGCTGCCGCGCCAGTAGGCGGCGGCGTTGCGCATCAGCTTGAACGCCGGGATGTTCCGGGTGGAGGGCAGGTGGGGACCGCGGCAGAGGTCCTTCCAGCACAGCTCGCCGGTCTTGGCGTCCAGGTTGTCGTAGATGGTCAGCTCGCCCGCGCCGACCTCGACGTCCGCGCCGTCGTCGGAGGAGGCGGAGCCCTTGAGGCCGATCAGCTCCAGCTTGTAGGGCTCGTTCGCGAGCTCCTCGCGGGCGGCCTCGTCGGTGACCACACGGCGGGCGAAGCGCTGGCCCTTCTTCTGGATCTCCTGCATCTTCTTCTCGACGGCCTTGAGGTCCTCGGGCGTGAACGGCCTCTCGACGTCGAAGTCGTAGTAGAAGCCGTCCTTGACCGGCGGGCCGATGCCGAGCTTCGCCTCCGGGAACAGCTCCTGCACGGCCTGCGCCATGACGTGCGCGGCGGAGTGGCGCAGGATGTTCAGGCCGTCGTCGGAGGTGATCTCGACGCCTTCGACGCTGTCGCCGTCGCGCAGCTCGTAGGTGAGGTCCTTGAGCTCACCGGCCACGCGTGCGGCGATGACGGAGCGCTCACCGGGGAAGAGGTCGGCGGCCGTGGTGCCCGTCGTCACCACGCGCTCTTCCCGCTCGGAATCGCGTTGGATGATCACACGGACGTCTGACACCGGTCTCTCCTGACTGCTGGGGGTGCGGCGCCGTACCTGGAGCGCGCGCTGGCGCTGAGATCGTACCGATCCCGGGCCGCGCTCCGCGAAACGGTTTGCGCCGGGCAGGCCGGCCGTCAGTCCCCGCCGCAGGCCTCCTCGAAGAAGTCGAGGTTCTCCTGGAGCGACTTGAGCAGCCTGTCCCGCTCCGCCTCGTCGACCTGCACGGGCGTCACGGAGGAGGCGTCGGCCAGGCGGCGGAAGCCGCCCCTGCTCTCCAGTCGTCCGCGCACCCGCACGGGCAGCCCCACGAGGTGGGCGTGGCCGGCGATCCGGTACGACTCCTCGTCCAGGGTCATCCGCACATGCGGGACCTCGGCCCCGGCGATGACCTTCAGCCGTACGGTGCCCTCGCCGCGCGGGCCCGCCCTGCGCAGCCGCACCACGGCGCCGGTGATCCGCACCGGCACGGAGGGTTCCTCGCGCTGGTAGCGGGCCCCCGCCTCGCGCAGGACCGGCAGGTCGCCCGGGGAGAACTCGACCGGTTCGGCCGGTGCCGCGCAGCCCTTGGGGGTGCCCGCGCCGGGGGCCCACGCGACGGCGATCCGGGCGCCCTCGCTGCCGCGCACCAGGGTGACGAGCGCCTCGGTCAGCTCCTGGCTCACCCCCGCCTCGACGGCGGCGTCGAAGGCCTCCATGCCGCCGGTGGCGCGCTGGTAGTCGATGGCCTCACGGGCGGCGAACAGGGCCTCGTGCAGGCGCACGGCGAGCGGGCGGCCCGTCTCCACGGGGGCGAAGGCGGTGAGCTCCCGCCCGCCGGGAGCCGCGCCGACCAGGACGCGTTCCAGGGTCGCGGCGGCGGGCCTGCGGTGGCGCGCGCCGTAGTAGCCGGCGCGGGCGCGGGTGGCGAGCGCGGCGGCCAGCAGCATCTGCCGGGCGGCCGTGCGCAGCCGTTCCTCGACGGCCCAGGGCGCCGCGCCGGCGGGTCCTGCGGGCACGTCCCGCCACCAGTGGATCTCGTCGCTGGGCACGGCGAGCGAGAGCAGCACGTCCCGGGCCGAGGGTGAGCCGCTGCGGGCCAGCGCCACCAGGGCCTCGCCGATCAGGTCGTCGCTGTCGGGGAAGGCCCTGCTCTCCGGTATCAGCAGGCTTGTGCGGTGATCGCCCCGCCCGGGCGGCGTCCAGCGGCCGTAGCGTCCGGGGGCTCCGCCGCGGCGCCGCCAGCCGTGCCGCTCGAGCAGGGCCGCGAGCACGGCGGGGTCGACGTCGTCGGGTGCGGGCGGCTGGTTCCACGGCGGTTCGACCAGGTGCGGTCCGACGCTCCGGCCGACCTCGTCCAGGGGGCGGTGGGTCACGGTCTGCCTCCCGTTCCGACCCGGGTCATGATCTCGCACAGGGCGCGGTCGTCGAAGATGCGTGACGTCGGGATGCGTACGGTGGTGCGTCGCCGGCCGGTGACGGGGTGCCCGGCGAGGTTGGTCCAGTAGCAGCAGTGCCGCAGGTCCAGGCGGTCGTGGCCGGCCCTGAGCCACTGGTCCTGCGACCGGGGGACGATCATCACGACGAGGATCTTGTGCACGGACACCGGGGTGCGGGCGAGCTTCGCCAGGTGCGCGTTGTCCAGCGTGAAGGAGAAGGACCGTCCCGGTGGGTTCGGCGGTATCTGGTAGGTGCACTTGAGCTGCACCTTGATGGTGACCTCGTCGTCGACCGTGTGCCCGGCGGCGCTGTGGCTGACGTGCCAGTCGATGCCGTTGTCCGGAAAGGGCTGGGAGAGCGAGCAGCCGGCCGCGGCGGCGACCGCGTGCAGATAGCCGACCTGGAGGGTCTCCATGCAGGCGGTGGTGGCGAGCGTGCCACGACGGGGTGCCGCGCGCTCGGGTAGCAGCCCGCCCCGCTCGGGCTGCGCTATCGCCATGTGCCTCCAGCCTTCCCTGCCGGACCGGTCCCCGTGACGGGCCGCTGAACTGCAAAGACCCGTACTCCTGTTGTCTCCTTCCGGCGTACGCCGCAAACAGCCCGGGTATCACCGAATCGGCAGAAGACGGAGCGTCAGCCGCCGTGGGCGAACGAGGAGTTGTATTGCCATGTCATGCTGGTACGAGGGGCCGCTGGCCGCCTTCGACACGGAGACCACGGGTGTGGACGTCGAGACCGACCGGATCGTCTCGGCCGCCGTCGTGGTCCAGGACGCCCCCGGGACCCGTCCTCGGGTGGGCCGTTGGCTGGTGAACCCGGGAGTCCCGGTGCCCGCCGAGGCGACGGCGGTGCACGGGCTGACGGAGGAGCACCTGCAGCGCAACGGCCGCTGGCCGTCGCCGGTGATGGAGGAGATAGCCAGGGAGCTGGGCGATCAGGCGGCGCTGGGCCGGCCGCTGGTGGTGATGAACGCGCCGTTCGATCTCACGCTGCTGGACCGGGAGTTGCGCCGCCACCGGGCCTCCTCGCTGGAGCGCTGGTTCCCCTCCGAACCGCTGCGTGTGCTGGATCCGCGGGTGTTGGACAAGCATCTGGACCGCTACCGCAAGGGCCGCCGCACCCTGACCGACCTGTGCGCGCACTACGGGGTCGCCCTGGAGGGCGCGCACGACGCGGCGGCGGACGCGCTCGCCTCGCTGGAGCTCGTGCGGGCGCTCGGGCGCCGGTTCGCGAGCCGGTTGGAGCGGCTGACGCCGGCCGAGTTGCACATCCTTCAGACGGGCTGGCACGCGGCGCAGGCGCGCGGGCTCCAGGCCTGGTTCGCGCGCAGCGGCTCGGACGAGGCGGTGAGCACGGACTGGCCGGTGCGCCCGGAGCTGCCGGCGGCGGCCTGAGCGGAGCCGCCCGCCCGCGCATCGCCTTCGCCGGCCGGCGGGAGGGGCGGCCAACAAGAAGGGCCGGCCCGCGCATTGCGGACCGGCCCTCTCCCGGTGGGCGATACTGGGTTCGAACCAGTGACCTCTTCGGTGTGAACGAAGCGCTCTCCCACTGAGCTAATCGCCCGGGAACGCACCGAACAATACAGGTCCCGGCGGGCTCACTTCAAACCGCTTCGAGGCGGGCCGCGAGCCCGCGCCGTCCGGAGCGCATCATGAGCCGGTGGTTGGCCCGGAAGAACGGCCGTCCGGGCACCGCCAACCGTCGGAGCGAGGGCCTGGTCACCTCGACCTCCTGGTCGTAGCGGGCGCGGCAGCCGTGCTCGTCCCCGGTCAGGGTCCAGCGCGCCCAGCCCTCCATGTCGCCGGCCAGCTCGATCTGCAGCAGCCCGGCGGCGGGGTCGTGGCGCGTCTCGCGCGCGGTGAAGACCAGGGAGTACGGCAGCAGGGAGCGGACGGTGATCACGGCCGTGGTGTCGTCGACCCGGTCCACCCCGCGCACCTGCGGCCACCACCGGGGGTAGTCCTCGGCCTGTTCCAGCACGGCGTAGGCCCGCTCGGGCGGCACGGGCAGCGCCCACACCGTGCGGAAGCGGTAGTGGTTCCAGTCCATGGGCCGAGTCTTGCGCAGCCGCCGCTCCAACACTCCCGAAGGAAATCAAAAATGACGTTCCGGAATACTTCCGGTCGTTTCAGGTGGTGCGGCGTTCCGGAACTCGGAGTTCTCGGTGAATCATTTCAGCCGTCACCCTGGACATGCGACGAGGGTGGTGTGTGCACACGGTATCCGTGCGCACACACCACCCTCGTTTCTGTGGGCGATACTGGGATCGAACCAGTGACCTCTTCGGTGTGAACGAAGCGCTCTCCCGCTGAGCTAATCGCCCGGGCGCAGGAAGAACATTACCCCATGTCAGGGGGTGCCCCCGACCAGGTACCGGCGGGCCTCGGACGCCCCGGCTCACCCGCTCCGGACGCTCCAGGGAGCCACGAGGCCGAACTTCCAGACGTAGACACCGGCGAGCGCCGCCGCGATGGTCGCACCGGCCACCGTGAGGATGACGTTGCGGCGGCGGACCCGGGGGTCGAGGGCACGCCGCGTCGCCTCGGTGACCTTGCGTTTCGTCCAGCGCAGCACCAGCTGGGCCCAGACGAACTCGGTCGCCCAGATCGCCATGCCTGCGAAGATCACCAGCCAGCCCGGGCCGGGCAGCGGGAGCATGACCACGCCGGCGGCGACCACCGCGAGGCCGATCACGAAGACACCGACCTGCCAGCCGAGGTGCAGCGCGCGCCGGGCCCTGACGAACGCGGGCGCCCTGGACCCGAGAGCCCGCGGGGCGCCCGGCTCCTTCACGGGCGCGGCGATCTCGCCGTGGTCGTCACTCCCCGTATTCATACAGCCAAACTACCGGAGAGAAACCGGTCACCGGAATGGTGGTACGCGGCGGACGACGTCTCGGCCGGAAGAGCTACGTAAAGACAGGCAAAACTCCCAGAGGGGTTTACAACGGCACCGTAGGTGGCATGTCGATTTCGCCGACGTGCGAATCCCCGAGCGCACACTGAGCGAAAGGCCCTGGCGCTTATGAACACCACGGTCAGCTGCGAGCTGCACCTGCGCCTCGTTGTGTCGAGCGAGTCCTCACTGCCTGTACCCGCAGGACTGCGGTATGACACGGCCGATCCCTACGCCGTGCACGCCACCTTCCACACCGGAGCCGAGGAAACCGTCGAGTGGGTGTTCGCCCGCGACCTCCTCGCGGAGGGCCTGCATCGGCCCACCGGCACCGGCGACGTCCGCGTCTGGCCGTCGCGCAGCCATGGACAGGGCGTTGTCTGCATCGCCCTGAGCTCTCCGGAGGGAGAGGCACTGCTCGAGGCCCCTGCGAGGGCCCTCGAGTCGTTTCTGAAGCGGACCGACGCGGCCGTGCCGCCTGGCACGGAGCATCGCCATTTCGATCTCGACACAGAGCTCTCCCACATCCTGGCGGAGAGCTAGCGCAGCATCGCGAACCGCCCGGCGCCGTCCACTCGGGGAGACGGCTCGGGCCAGGACAACCGCATACGGCACTACCAGGCGCCGTCGCCGCGAGCCCCGCGGAGGCGGCGCTCCGGCGTGCGCGCACGCCCACCGGGGCGAGGCAGGGGCACACGGGGCCGGGACCCAGCCACTGGGCAAGCCGGGGGGCGCGGGGCGGGAAGCTCCCGCCGGGGCAAGCCGCGGGCCAGGCGAGGCCGACTAGCAGCCGGCAAGGCAAGCCGGGCCGCGCGGGGGCCAGGCCGCCGGGGCGAGCAGGAAGCCGCGTGGGGCCCGGGAGCGGCGTGGTCCTCGGGAGCGTGCGGGGCGTCGCGGCGCTCCTGGGCGGCCGCGCCGGTACCCCGGGCTCGAGAGGCCCGCGGCCTAGTGGTGGCGCCCGTCGGGGCAGCCGGGGGCCGGGTGAGGCCGGGGAGCAGCTGCCGAGGCGAGCCACGGGCCGCGCGGAGCCAGAGCAGCTACCGGGGCGGGCCGGGAGGGTGCGGTGCGGGGTGTTGTGGGGGTTCTGGGGGGCCGGGCCGGCGCTCAGGGTCCGCAAAGCCGTCGCGGGGCCCGCGGGCCGGGAGGAGGCCGCACGGGGCCTCCCCCGCGGTGGCGCCCGGGTCGCCCGCGGTCGTCGGTGAGCGGAAGCCGCTAGGCTCGGCGGGCATCGGCGGGCGCCCGTGCCCGACCCAGGCCAGGGAGCGACACGTGCTGATCACCCACGACACCCGGTGCGCTCTCGACCTCGTGGTGGACCTGGTGAACACCGTGCCGGAGGCCGAGGAGCCGGACCCGCTGCCGGACGCCGCCGCCCTCGACGCCTTCGCACGCGACCACGACCTGAGCGACGTCGGCGTCCTCTCCCCGCTCGACCTCGCCGCGGTCCACGAGATCCGCGGACGCTTCGCCGCCGTCTTCGCCGCGCCCGACGCGCGCACCGCGGCCAACCTGATCAACGAGCTGGTCGCCGCGGCGGGGACGACGCCCCGGCTGACCGACCACGACGGCTACGACTGGCACGTGCACTACTTCGCCCCCGGCGCGTCCCTCGCCGACCACATCGCCGCGGACTGCGGCATGGCCCTGGCCTTCTTCGTGGTCGCGGGCGAACAGGAGCGGCTGCGACGGTGCGAGGCCCCGGACTGCCGCCGTGCCTTCGTGGACCTGTCCCGCAACCGCTCCCGCCGCTACTGCGACAGCCGCACCTGCGGCAACCGCCTGCACGTCGCCGCGTACCGCGCGCGACGCAGGGAAGCGGCCGGCTGAGTGATCATCCGGTAAGAACCCGCGTGGAACCGACGGCCGCCGCGCCACGTCTTAAAACAAAGGGCGGGTCCACCACGCTCCGTCACCGGCGCCCCGAGGGTGACGGGCCGACGGAGCCCTCGGCGGGTGGCGCCAGGGGCTCCGCATACGGCTCAGAGCATCAGCAGGTCGTGCAGTGATGCCATGAGAAGCAGGCAGCCGATCACCGCAAGGAAGATCATCAGCGGTGGCTGGGATAGCGCGAAGAGACAACCCCGGCGCTCCTCGACAGGAGTGCCGGTGTCGCTCTGGGATCTGTCCAGCATCTCGCGGCGATGATGACGCAGCCCCGGCCCGCTGGTCGGTCAACACGCCCGCACTGCCAGGGAGTTCGCCCACTTGTGAGCCCTACGGAACAAGGTTGATCTTGTCTGCGCGACCTTGACCGCCCAGCCGCGCTCCGCGATCACTGTGTCGATTCAACGCCCCGCGCCGCCGCAGCGCCCCCGTGTCATATCCCGTGCTTCTTCAGGATGGCCTCGATATCGCTGAAGTCGTCCTTGGAATCGGCACGGGAACCGGACGAACCGGACGCCCGGGGCGCGGCCTCGGGCCGGGAGGCGGGCCGGTCCGCGATGCCCGGCGCGGGCGAGGCGGGCGGTGCGGGCGCGACCGACTCGCGCCCCGCGGCACGGGCCGCCCTGCGCTCCTTGCGGGTGCCGCCTCTGCGGCGCTCCACGGCCCGGGTGCCCGCGAACAGCAGCCAGGCGACGCCGAGCAGGACGAAGCCCGCCCAGGCCATGGGGCTGAACGCGGTGTGGGCGAGCCAGCCCACCGCTCCGGTCATCACCAGGGCCACCGGCACCAGCGAGTAGGCGGCGAGACGGGCGGCGGACACGAAGCGCCTGCGGTAGGCCGTGACCGCGGCGATGCCCAGGCCGGCCACGGAAACGGCGGAACAGAGTGTCTCGGCGATCATCCGGTCCTCCACGCGGGTCGGTCGGGCTGGGTCGGTTCGTCCCTTCCATCCTGCACCGCCGCCCGCCCGGCATGCCACGGTCCCGCCCGACCTCAGGGACATCTCCGGGTCGATCTCGGGGTTCCCCCCACCCGCCTGCGCCCCGGACGTCCCGTTCGGGGCGGTCGCCCGGTCCTGGGACACTGGGGTCATGAGTGACTCCCCCGCCGCCCGCACCGCCGTCCCCGTCCTGGACGTGTGGTGCGAACTCCAGTGCCCCGACTGCCGCACCGCCCTCGACGACCTGCGCGCGCTGCGCGCCCGCTACGGCGACCGGCTGGAGCTGCGGCTGCGGCACTTCCCGCTGGAGAAGCACCGGCACTCCTTCGCCGCCGCGCAGGCCGCCGAGGAGGCCGCGGAACAGGGCAGGGGCTGGCCGTACGTGGAGGCCGTGCTGGAGCGGGTGGCGGAGCTGGACCGCGAGGGCGAGCCGCTCCTGGTCCAGGTGGCCGCCGAACTCGGTCTGGACGCCGACGAGTTCGACACGGCACTGATCGACGGCCGGCACATGCTGATCGTGGACGCCGACCAGGCCGAGGGCAAGGCCATCGGCGTGACCGGCACCCCGACCTATGTGATCGGTGGCGAACGCCTCGACGGCGGCCAGAGCCAGGAGGGGCTGCGCGAGCGGATCGAGGAGATCGTGGACCGGCTGCTGGCGGAGCCGGGCGCCTGAACCGGCGGGACGCGGGGCCCGGATCTCACAGCAGCGGCTTGTACAGGGCGATCCGGGTCGTCTCGTAGCCGAGCGACTCGTACAGCCGCTCCGCCGGGGTGTTCCCGGCGAACACGTTGAGACCGAGGACCCCTCTTCCGGCGCCGATCGCCTGGCCCTCGGCCAGGAGCATGAGCGTACGGCCGTGCCCCCGGCCCCGGTGGGCGGCGTCGGCCTCGACGTCGAACACGAAGGCGTGCTCCTCGCGCAGCGCCACCCAGAGCGTGCCCACCCGTGTCCCCTCGTGCTCCAGCACGCTGAACAGCATGTTCTCGGTGGCGAGCCCCTGGGGCAGCAACTGCTCGTGGTCGCGTCGCGCCTTGGCGTACGCCTCGGCCCGCGGCACACCGCGCTCGATCCAGGTGCGCGCGTAGTGCTCGGACTCGTACGCGTACCAGGCGTCGTACTCGGCCCCGGTCATCGGGCGTCCGCGGCTGCCCTCGGCGAGTGCGGGCGGCCGGTCGCCGAGGCGCTTCTCCATGCCGCGGTTGCGCGGGGTGTAGCCCAGCACCTCCGCGAGCCGCAGGGCCGCCGCGGCGGCGGCCGGAACGGACATCTCCATCTGGGTGCAGCCCCAGCCGCGCGCCACCTCCTCTGCGGCGAGCGCGGCCACCGTGCCCCGGCCCCGCCGTCGGTCCGGTTCCTCGATCCGCAGGTCCAGGATCACGGCCACCGTGTCGCCCAGGGAGTGCGAGGTGCCCAGATGTACCGCGCCGACCGGACGACTGTTCACACACACCTGGTAGTGGCGTGAACGTGTCCCGTCGGCCGCGCGCTGAAGCGGCCCGGTGGGCCGCAGGGTCGTGGTCATCAGGGGAGTTCTACCCGCCCTGGAGATCGACTTCAGCCGAATTACGGGTGATCTCAGGGGTCGAGGTCGTCCGCGGACCGCTCGGCGAACAGCCGCATGGCCTTCGCGGCCACCGACCCGGGCGCCCCGGGCAGTGCGCGGCCGTCGACGCGGTGCACCGCCTGGACGTCGCGCAGGCTGGAGGTGAGGAAGACCTCGTCCGCGTCCTCCAGCACGCTCAGGGGCAGGTCGGTCTCCTTCGCACCGGTCCACTCGACGGTGAGCGCGCGCGTGATGCCCGCCAGACATCCCGAGGCGACCGGCGGAGTGTGGATCTCCCCGCCGAGGACGACGAAGACGTTGGACCCGGTGCCCTCGCAGAGCTGTCCGACCGTGTTGGCGAACAGCGCCTCGGTGGCGCCCTGTTGGGAGGCCCGGGCGAGCGCGACGACGTTCTCCGCGTACGAGGTGGTCTTCAGTCCCGCGAGCGCGCCGCGTTCGTTGCGGGTCCAGGGCACGGTGACCGCGGCGGTGGAGTCGGGGCGCCGGGTGGTCGCCCCTACGGCCACCATGAGCGTCGGGCCCCGGTCGCCGCGGTCGGAGCCGAGCGGGCCGTGACCGCCGGTGTAGGTGATGCGCAGCCGCCCGAGGGCCACCGGCTCGGCCTCCAGCACGGCGGTGCACGCGCGGCGCACCTCGTCCAGGTCGGGGTCCGGCAGGCCGAGGCCGCGCGCCGAGCGTGCGAGCCGTTCGAGATGCCGGGTGAGCGCGAACGGCCGGCTCTCGGTGACCTTGACGGTCTCGAAGATTCCGTCGCCGACGGTCAGTCCGTGGTCGAAGACGGAGACACGGGCGGTCTCGCCGTCCCGCAGCCCTCCGTCGAGCCAGATCCTCACGTGAGAGTCCTTTCAGTCGCCTCGTGGACCTCGGTCGCCTCGTGGGCCCCCGAAGCCACCTCCAGCAGGCGGGCCGCCTTCAGCTCGGTCTCCCGCCACTCGTCCTCGGGGTCGGAGTCCCAGGTGATGCCCGCTCCGGAGCCGAAGCGCAGCATCGCCGCGCCGGCGGCGGTCCGCTCCAGCCAGAAGGTCCGTATGCCGACGGCCAGCCCGCCCGTTCCCCGGTCCGCGTCGACCCAGCCGATCCCGCCGCAGTAGGGCCCGCGCGGGGCGGTCTCCAGGGCGTCGATGATCCGGAGCGCGCTCGACTTGGGGGCGCCGGTGATCGAGCCCGCCGGGAAGGTCGCGGCCAGCAGCTCGGGCCACCCGACGCCGGGGCGCAGCTCGCCGCGGACCGTGGAGACGAGGTGGACCAGGCCGGGGTGCTTCTCCACGGCGCACAGGTCGGGGACGGTCACGCTGCCGGTGGCGCACACCCGCCCCATGTCGTTGCGGACCAGGTCCACGATCATCACGTTCTCGGCGTGGTCCTTCTCCAGGAGGTCCGCCTCGGTGCGTCCCGTGCCCTTGATCGGGCCCGACTCGACCGTGCGGCCGTCGCGGCGCAGGAAGAGCTCGGGGGACGCGGTGGCGATCTCGACGCCGTGTTCGGGCAGCCGGATCGTCCCCGCGTACGGTGCCGGGTTGCCGCGCGCCAGCACGGCGGTCAGGGCGTCCACGTCGGCGTCCGGCGCCACCGGGGCGGCGAGCACCCGGCAGAGGTTCACCTGGTACACCTCGCCGGTCGCGATGTGCTCTCGGATCCTGCGCACGCCCGCCGTGTACGCGGCATGGTCGAGCGAGGACGTCCAGTCCTGCCGCGCCGGTCCGCGCCATCCGCCGGGCACCGGGGCCGGCACGGGCGCCGTCCGGACGTCCGCGAAGCGGGCGCAGGTCAGACGGCCCTCGTAGTCCGCGCTGACCGCCCAGAAGCCGCTGGAGTCGAGGGCCGCCGGGTCGCTGGTGACATCGAGGAGGCCGGTGGCGACGCGTTCACCGAAACGCGCGAGAGGGGGAAGGTGGGGCACAGTGCCGAGTCTAGGACGGGTGTCCCCATGGTTGCCCGGGGATGACCTCGCAGCGTCGCCCGGACACCCCGGCCGTGTCCTTCGCCGGGCGCAACGGCGCACGCTGCGTAAACGCGTTTTTGTACTGGCCCGGGAATCCGCTAGAGTTCAACACGTCGCCGGGACGCGAGAGCGGACCGAAACGACAGGCGGACGTAGCTCAGTTGGTAGAGCGCAACCTTGCCAAGGTTGAGGTCGCGAGTTCGAGCCTCGTCGTCCGCTCGTAGGAACACAGGGGATCTTCCCGAACCCCTGCACTCCTGGTGGAGTGGCCGAGAGGCGAGGCAACGGCCTGCAAAGCCGTCTACACGGGTTCAAATCCCGTCTCCACCTCCAAGGACGATTAGCTCAGCGGGAGAGCGCTTCCCTGACACGGAAGAGGTCACTGGTTCAATCCCAGTATCGTCCACTGGTCCCCCGAGGACCGCGGCCCGCGAGGGCCGGTATGATCCCTCAGGATCCCCGCGCGATTAGCTCAGCGGGAGAGCGCTTCCCTGACACGGAAGAGGTCACTGGTTCAATCCCAGTATCGCGCACGCAGCATCCCCGGACGATTAGCTCAGCGGGAGAGCGCTTCCCTGACACGGAAGAGGTCACTGGTTCAATCCCAGTATCGTCCACACACCGGAGCCCCCGGCCATCACGATGGCCGGGGGCTCCTTCGTGTCCGCCTCAGCTGGAGAACAGCATGTGGCCGAAGCTCTTGTGCCGGTGGTGACCGCCGTAGTGGCCACCGTGGTGACCGCCGTGCGGGGCGGGGGCGCCCCACGCGGGAGCGGCGGGGTAGGCCTGGGGGGCCGGCGCGGGCGGCGGGGCGGGCTGGGTCCACTGGGACTCCAGGCGGGTCAGCGCCTCGAGCTCCCCGTAGTCGAGGAAGATGCCGCGGCAGCCGCTGCACTGCTCGATCTGGACGCCGTTGCGGTTGTAGGTGTGCATCGGCGCATGACACTTCGGACACTGCATGCTCGGCTCAACTCCTCGCCGGTCGGTGGTGCTTCGCCAGGTAGGGACTCGCCTCTGCCCTGGTCGGTTGCAGCCTACGTGGTGCCGTCGCGCGCCAACTACGCCGGAAGGCCGACCATTCGGGCACAGGCGTCCACGACCGCCTCCTCCACCTCTTCCAGGGGGCGGCCCGCGGCGCCGGACCTGGTGATGGCCAGGGCCGCCGTCTGCACGGTGAGGGCGCGGGCGGGCACGTCGAGCGCCGGCCACGGGTCGCCGTCGCCGGGCACCGCCGGGCCGCCGCTCTCCCGGTAGGCGGTGAGGAAACGCGTCCAGTCCTCGGGCGGCAGCAGCCCGCACGCGTACCAGGCGGCCGGGCGGGCCAGGTCCCAGGCGGGCTCGCCCACGCCGAGGTCGTCGATGTCGATCAGGAGCCAGGGGCCCGCGGGGGTGGGGTCGCGTACGAGCTGGCCCAGGTGGAGGTCGCCGTGGCACAGGGCGCCCGCCGTCGGCATGGGGGCCTCGTCCCGGGCCCAGGCCGGCAGGGCCTCCCAGGCGCGGAGCACGGATCCGGCGGCCGGGTGCGGGTCCGCCGCGATCAGGCGCCGTACGGCGCGGGCCGACTTGGCGGGCCCGCGCATCGGCGGAAGGCCGACGGGGGCGGGCGCCCGGTGCAGGCGGGCGAGGAGGGTCGCCGCGGCCTCCCAGGGTGCGGCCTCGGGGTGATCGGGGTCCACGGGGGTGCCGTAGGGCCAGAGCGTCACCAGGCGGCCGTGCACGGCGGCGGGGGCGGGGTGGAGGGGGGCGAGGAGCACGTCGGGGAGCCGGGCGGCGGTGGCCAGGCGGAGCGAGAGGGCGGCCGGGTCGGTGCCGGGGGCGTGGGCCTTGGCGACGACCGTGCCGTGGCGGACGACGGTGGCGTCGCCCCGGTCCGCGAGGACCGCCTCGGGCCCAGGGCCGCCGACGTGCCCGGACCCCGGGAGGCGGCGTCCGTCACGGGCCCCCGGGAGGCGGCCGTCCGCGTCGCCGGCCCCCTGCGCGGCGGCGCGCGCCTTCTCGGCGAGCGCGGACAGGAGTGCGGTCACGGATCCCCCGGGAATAGATCGGACAAGCCCTGGGGCTGTCCGGGGAGCGTACGCGGGGCGGCAAGTAGAACGCCCGCGCGGCTCCCCAGCCGCGCGGGCGTTCTGCCGTCCGCCGCACCCCCGTCCCCACGGGGTTTCATGGGTGGATGTCCCCGCCCGGACCGCTCTTCCGGGCCTGGGGCGCCGCTCAGCGCCCCAGCATCACTCCCACGGACGACGCTTGTGCGACCACTGCCTCCCAGCCGCCGAAGGCGTACACGAGCAGGGTCGCCAGGGGGAGGACCATGACCGCCGCCACCAGCGGGTGGCGGCGACCGGGACGGGCGCCGAACGCGATGCCGTGCACCTTGCGTCCCTGCACGCGGATCGGTGTCCGCGAAGCCGTCCGGGCCATGGTCCCTCTCCTGACCGGTGTGCCGTTGTCTGATCTCCAATCTAGGAGGCGGGCGGGGCGAGGGCGTCATGCCCTCGTATGGAATGCCGGGCCTCCCGAAGGATGAGCGATCACCCGCGGCGTACTCCCCTGGGTGGAGACGGACGACCTGCGACTCAGGGTTGTCCCTGCCTCCCGGCCGGTCCCCACGGCCGGGGGCCGGTGGCGCGCCGGACGTGACTTCACTCACTTCCGCCACTCCTTCGCGTGCCGCCGCCCGCGCCCCGCGGGCCGCCCCAAGGGGCGCGGTCCCGTGGGCGCGCGGCGTGCTCCGCGCGGCGCCGGACTTCTCCTCGCAGCCGCCCGCGTCCGCTTCAACCCCCTTCGCCCAAAGGGTGGTTGACGACATTGCGGTAGGCAAGTCCGGCTGCTCGGCGCGGCTCTGACAGCCCTTCACCGCACCCCTTCGCCGTCGACAATCGATCGGGGTGAGAGGGCGCGGCCTATGCGCGCCCTCGGCCGTGGAAACGTAAGCTGTGGCGCGTCAGACGGACCGGGCAGCGGGGATGGACATGGCGATGATGCGCCTGAGGCGTGAGGACCCGCGTGTCGTCGGCTCGTTCAGGCTTCACCGGCGGCTCGGCGCGGGCGGGATGGGCGTCGTCTACCTGGGTTCGGACAAACGAGGTCAGCGGGTCGCACTGAAGGTGATCAGGCCGGACCTGGCGGAGGATCAGGAGTTCCGGTCACGGTTCGCGCGCGAGGTCTCGGCGGCGCGGCGGATCCGCGGGGGATGCACCGCGCGGCTGGTGGCCGCCGATCTGGAGGCGGACCGTCCGTGGTTCGCGACGCAGTACGTGCCGGGCCCCTCTCTGTACGACAAGGTCGCCGAGGAGGGGCCGCTGACGGCCGCCGAGGTGGCCGCGGTCGGGGCCGCCCTGTCCGAGGGGCTGGTGGCGGTGCACGAGGCCGGGGTGGTCCACCGCGATCTGAAGCCCTCCAACATCCTGCTGTCGCCCAAGGGGCCGCGGATCATCGACTTCGGCATCGCCTGGGCCACGGGCGCGTCGACGCTCACGCACGTCGGTACGGCCGTCGGGTCGCCCGGCTTCCTCGCCCCGGAGCAGGTGCGGGGGGCCGCGGTGACGCCGGCCACGGACGTGTTCGCGCTCGGCGCGACGCTGGCGTACGCCGCGACCGGTGACTCGCCCTTCGGGCACGGCAGCTCCGAGGTGATGCTGTACCGGGTCGTGCACGAGGAGCCCCATCTGCACGGGGTGCCCGACGCGCTGGCGCCGCTGGTCCACGCCTGCCTGGCCAAGGACCCGGAGGAGCGGCCGAGCACGCTGCAACTGTCGCTGCGGCTCAAGGAGATCGCCACCCGGGAGGCGCACGGTCTCGTGGACGTCCGGCCGCCCGCCCAGCGCGGGGAGCCGGACCGGCCCACGGGGCGGCTCGCGGAGCAGTACGCCGAGCAGCGCACCGTGCGGCGGCCTCCGGGGCCGGGTACTCCCCCGCCGCGCGGCAACGGCTCCCGGACGGGAGCGCGGCCGACGCCGGCGGCCGGGCGGGGGCCGTCCCGGTCGGGCAGCCGGGGGGCTCCGCGGGGCGGGCCGCGCAGTGGCACCCACGGGGGTACGCAGGGCGGCGCCGGTGGGCGGGGAGCGCCGCGGGCGACCGGGAGCGGGCTGCGGCCGGCCAATCCGCGGCTGCTGCGGCAGCGGCTGTTCGTGTTCGTCGTGGTGACGTTGCTGGTCGCGTTGGGGATCGCGGCGGCGCAGTGGGTTTCGTCGGGGTGAGGGGGTGTCGGCGGCGGGGTGGTCGACGGGATGTGCGCAGTTGCCCGCGCCCCTGGACGGGGGGACTCGCCGTTGTCGTGTGCGCGTTCGTCCGGGGGATTGCGCCGCTCCCGCGCCCTGAACGGGGTTCGCCGGGACCCTGGACTGCGGGTGGTGTCAGGTCAGGGGTGGGGGTGGGTTGTCGCGACTGCGTAGAACGCCACTGCCGCTGCCGCGCCCACGTTGAGCGAGTCGACTCCGTGGGCCATCGGGATGCGGACCCACTCGTCGGCGGCCACCAGGGCCTGGGTGGACAGGCCGTCGCCCTCCGCGCCGAGCATCAGGGCCACGCGGTCCATCCTGTGCGGGGCCGTCTCGTGCAGGATCTTCGCCTTCTCGTCCGGGGTGAGCGCGAGCAGGGTGAAGCCCGCCTCGCGGACGGAGTCCAGGCCCCTGGGCCAGGTCTCCAGGCGCGCGTACGGCACCGAGAAGACCGCGCCCATCGAGACCTTCACGCTACGGCGGTACAGCGGGTCCGCGCAGTCCGGGGACAACAGGACCGCGTCCATGCCGAGCGCCGCGGCGGAGCGGAAGATCGCCCCTATGTTGGTGTGATCGTTGACGGACTCCATGATCACCACTCGGCGCGTCGTCGCCAGGAGTTCGTCCGCCGTGGGCAGCGGCTTGCGCTGCATGGAGGCGAGGGCGCCACGGTGCACGTGGTAGCCGGTGACCCGCTCGGCGAGCTCCGGGGTGACCGCGTACACCGGGGCCGGGAGTTCGTCGATGACGTCCCGCATGACGTCGACCCACTTGGACGACAGCAGCATGGAGCGCATCTCGTAGCCGGAGGCCTTGGCGCGTCTGATGACCTTCTCGCCCTCGGCGATGAACAGGCCCTCGGCGGGCTCGCGCCTGCGGCGCAGCTCGACATCGGTCAGACCCGTGTAGTCGCGCAGGCGCGGGTCCTCGGGATCCTCGACAGTGATGAGATCGGCCACGGAGGTGATACTGCCTTGTCCTGGGAGTGGTGCCAACGGCTGAAACGGGCCGGGTTACCCCGGGTTACTGAGGGCCCGGCACAGGCGGGCCCCGGGGTCACCCGGCGGGGTGCGGGCCGGTCCGGACCACGTCGCCGACGACGATGACCGCCGGGGGCCGTACCTCCTGGTCCCGTACGACGTCCGCGACCGTCGCCAGGGTCGCGTCGACCCGGCGCTGCGAGGCCGTGGTGCCTTCCTGGACGAGGGCCACGGGAGTCTCGGGAGCCTTGCCGTGGGCGACGAGGGCCTCGGCGATCTTGCCGATCTTGTCGACGCCCATGAGGATCACCAGGGTGCCGGTGAGCCGGGCGAGCGAGGGCCAGTCGACCAGGGAGCGCTCGTCGTCGGGGGCCACATGGCCGCTGACCACCGTGAACTCGTGGGCGACCCCCCGGTGGGTGACGGGGATACCGGCCGCTCCGGGGACGGAGATGGAGCTGGAGATGCCGGGCACCACCGTGCAGGGGATGCCCGCCTCGGCGAGGGCCTGGACCTCTTCCATGCCGCGGCCGAAGACGAACGGGTCCCCGCCCTTGAGCCGTACGACCGACCTGCCCTGCCGCGCGTGTTCGATCAGCGCGTTGTTGATGGCCTCCTGGGCCATGAACCGGCCGTAGGGGATCTTCGCCGCGTCGATCACCTCGACGTGCGGCGGGAGTTCGGCGAGCAGGTCGCGGGGGCCGAGCCGGTCCGCGATGACCACGTCCGCCTCGGCGAGCAGCCGGCGTCCGCGGACCGTGATCAGGTCCGGGTCGCCGGGGCCCCCGCCGACCAGCGCGACGCCGGGGGTGTGGGTGCGGTGGTGGGGCGCGACGAGCGTGCCGTTGCGCAGGCCCTCCACCACCGCGTCGCGGACGGCGGCGGTGTGCCGGGGGTCGCGGCCCTCCGCGTCGGTGGTGAGGACGGCGACGGTGACCCCCTCGCTGTGGCCGGACGCCGGGGTCCACGCGGTGGCCTCGTCGGCGTCGTCCGAGCGCACGCACCACACACGGTGGCGCTCCGCCTCGACGGACGCGGCGGTGTTGGCCTCGTGGTCGCTGGTGGCGACCAGGGCGTACCAGGCCTCGGACAGGTCACCGGGCTCGTATCCGCGCCTGAGCCAGGTGATCTCGCCCGCGTCCGCCATGGCCTCGACCGAGGGGGTGGCCTCCGGTGAGATCAGCACGATGTCGGCGCCCGCGGCGATGAGGGCCGGAAGGCGTCGCTGGGCCACCTGGCCGCCGCCCAGCACGACCACGCGGCGACCGGGCAGGCGAAGCCCTACGGGGTAGGGAGGGTGTTCGGCCATGGAGGTTGCGGCTCCTCGTCCAGGCGGTGCGACAGGGGTACGGCGTCAGGGGCCCCTCCGGCGTCGGGGCGTACCTGACGTGCGATTTTACGGGGTAGGCGGCCGGCCCCCGGACCGGGTCCCGGTCCGGGGGAATTCCGACGGCCCGGGACCGCTCTACTTCTCCGTGACGCCCGCCGAGTCGAACGTCGCCACCTCGTGCATGGCCCGTGCCGCGCTCTGGACGAGCGGCAGCGCGAGGAGCGCGCCCGTGCCCTCGCCCAGGCGCAGGTCCAGGTCGACCAGGGGGCGCAGGCCCAGCTTGTTCAGGGCGGCGACATGGCCGGGTTCCGCGCTGCGGTGTCCGGCGATGCACGCCGCGAGCACCTCGGGAGCGATGGCGCGCGCCACCAGGGCGGCGGCACCGGCGCTGACCCCGTCCAGGATGACCGGCGTGCGCAGGGACGCGCCGCCGAGCAGCAGGCCCACCATCGCCGCGTGCTCCAGGCCGCCGAACGCGGCCAGGACACCGATGGGGTCGGCCGGGTCGGGCTGGTGGAGTTCGATGGCCCGGCGGACGACATCGGTCTTGCGGGCCAGCGTCTCGTCGTTGATGCCGGTCCCCCGGCCGGTGACCTCGGCCGGGTCGGTGTCCGTGAAGACCGAGATGAGGGCGGCCGAGGCCGTGGTGTTGGCGATGCCCATCTCACCGGTGAGCAGCGCCTTGTTGCCGGCCGCGACCAGGTCCCGCGCGGTCTCGATGCCGACCTCGATGGCCTGCTTGACCTCCTCGCGGGTGAGCGCCGGACCGGTCGTCATGTCGGAGGTGCCCGGGCGGACCTTGCGCGGCAGCAGGCCGGGGGTCGCGGGCAGGTCGGAGGCCACGCCCACGTCGACCACGCAGACCTCCGCGCCCACCTGGCTCGCGAACGCGTTGCAGACCGCGCCGCCACCGAGGAAGTTGGCGACCATCTGGCCGGTCACCTCCTGGGGCCAGGGAGTGACACCCTGGGCGTGCACCCCGTGGTCACCCGCGAAGATCGCGACGGCCGCGGGCTCCGGGATCGGCGGCGGGCACTGCCGGGACAGGCCGGACAGCTGCGCCGAGATGATCTCCAGCATGCCGAGCGCGCCCGCTGGCTTGGTCATCCGTTTCTGCCGCTCCCAGGCCTCGCCGAGCGCCTTGGCGTCCAGCGGCCGGATGCTCGCCACCGTCTCCGCGAGCAGGTCGTGCGGCTCCTCGCCGGGCAGCGCGCGGCGGCCGTACGTCTCCTCGTGCACGACCCAGGACAGGGGGCGCCGCTTGGACCAGCCCGCCTGCATCAGCTCGGGCTCCTCGGGGAACTCGTCGACGTAGCCGACGCACAGGTACGCCACGACCTCCAGGTGCTCGGGCAGTTCGAGGGCGCGGACCATCTCGCGCTCGTCGAAGAAGCTGACCCAGCCGACGCCGAGGCCTTCGGCGCGGGCCGCGAGCCACAGGTTCTCGACGGCGAGCGCGGAGGAGTACGGGGCCATCTGCGGCTGCGTGTGGCGGCCCAGGGTGTGGCGGCCGCCGCGCGTGGGGTCGGCGGTGACCACGATGTTGACCGGGGTGTCGAGGATGGCCTCGATCTTCAGTTCCTTGAACTGCTTGGCCCGGCCCTTGGGCAGCGACTTGGCGTACGCGTCGCGCTGGCGCTGGGCCAGTTCGTGCATCGTGCGGCGCGTCTCGGCCGACCGGATGACGACGAAGTCCCAGGGCTGGGAGTGCCCCACGGACGGTGCGGTGTGAGCCGCCTCCAGGACGCGCAGCAGCACGTCGTGCGGGATCGGGTCGCCGCGGAAGCCGTTGCGGATGTCGCGACGTTCACGCATGACGCGCAGGACGGCTTCGCGTTCGGCGTCGTCGTATCCGGGTGCCGCCGGGCCGGTGGACTCGGTCACTTCTTCCACTGCGGCCGTGCTCTCTTCCTGTTCGGCGGCCCTGGTGTCCAGGTCGTCCGCCTGCTGTACGACTACGGTTTCGGGCGCCGCGTCCTGCGCGCCCTCCCGCCGGGGGGCGGGGACGGTGGCGCCGGGCGCGGGAGCCGTCTGCGCGGCTTCGGGCTCCTGGTCCGGCAGGGGCGGCAGCCTGAGGGCGTGCGGCGGGGTCGGGGCGAGGTGGGGGGTGACCGGTACGACGCCTTCGACGGGCACGAACCGGCCGAGCGTCGCCTCCTCGGTCTGCTCCTGCGGCGCGTCGGCCGGTGACGGGGCGTCGTGTGCCGGTGCGGCGTGCGGCCAGGCGGCGGCCTGGGGCGTCATGGCGTGGGTGGCGGCGACCGGGACGGCTGTCTCGGGCTGCGCCGGCGGTTCCACCGCGGCCGGGAGGCCGCTCTCCGGGTCCGCGACGGGGAGGTGCGGCGCGTCGGACACGTGCGCGTCCTCCTCGGCGGCGGCCTCGGCGTGCGGGGTGGCGTCGGCCGCCGGCTCCTCGGGCTCCGTGTCCGGCAGATGCGGGACGCCGTGGGCGGGCGTGCCGTCGACGAGGGGGCCGCTCTCGTGGACCGGCATGGCCTGAGCGGAGGACACGGCCTCGGCGGCCGGCATGTCTTCGGCGAAGGGCACACCCTCGGCAGGCGGCACGGCTTCGGCAGGGGGCACACCTTCGCCGGGCGGGACAGCTTCTACAGAGGACACGCCCACGCCAAGCGGCACATCCTCGGCAGAGGACACAACCTCACCAGGCGGCACGCCCTCGCCGGACGGCACAGCTTCAGCAGAGGGCACGCCCTCGCCAAGCGGCACACCTCCAGCAGAAGGCACGGCTTCGCCGGACGGCATGGCTTCAGCGGAGGACACACCCTCGCCAGGCGGCACAGCCTCAGCAGAAGGCACGCCCTCAGTGGACGGCATGACTTCGCCCGACGGCACGCCCTCGGCAGACGTCACGCTCTCAGCAGAGGGCACGCCCTCGCCGGACGACACGGCTTCGACAGAGGGCACGCCCTCACCGAGCGGCACAGCCTCAGCGGAAGGCACACCCTCAGCAGACGTCACGCCTTCGCCCGACGGCACGCCCTCAGCAGAGGGGACGCCATCGCCAGGCGGTACAGCCTCAGCGGAAGGCACACCCTCGGCGCTCGGCATGCCTTCAGCCGAGTGCACACCCTCACCAGCCGAAACAGCCGCGGCGGACGGCGTGGTTTCAGCGGAGGACACATCCTCGCCGGACGACAAGGCTTCGGCAGAGGACACGCCCTCGGCGCCCGGCACGGCTTCAGCAGAAGCCACACCCTCACCAGGCGGTACAGCTTCAGCCGAGAGCACGTCATCACCAGGCGACACGGCCTCAGCAGAAGGCACACCCTCGCCGGACGGCACGGCTTCGCCGGAGGCTGCGGCGTCCGGTGTGCTCTCGGGCGAGGTCCCGGACGGGTCGGGGGCGGTGGGCGGGATGTGCGGCGGCTGCGCGCCGGGTTCCGCGTCCTCGGCCTGGGGCGCACCGGACTCGGGAAGCGGCTCGGATGCCGGCGCGTCCGGGTCCGGCACCGGCGCCGGTGCGGACTCGGTCACCGGGTGCGCCGGGGACGCCGGATCCGACGTCGCCGGAACGACCGTTTCTGCCTGCTGCGCCTCCTGGCCCGCCGACGGCACACCCGGCGTCTGCGGTACGGCGCTCCACGGCATCGCGCCGCCCTGCGAGGAGTCGTCCGCGGGAGGCGGCACGTCGAGGTACTCGGGGCCGGACGTCGGCGGCCCCAGCGGGCGCATCGGCGCGTCGGCGGGGCCCCGGTCGGCGAGGGAACGCACCAGGCTGGTGGAGGAGTCGGGGGTGGGCGGGCCGAGGTGCAGCGGACGGCGGGACGGCGTCTGGGGCGCCGGAGCCGCCGTACGGACCGCGCTCAGGTCGATCGAGCCGCTGTCACGGCCGGCCGTCTCGTGCGGTCCGGGCTCGGAACCGAAGGGCGCCGGAGCGGCCTGCGGCATCTCGTTGCCCCACGCGCCCTGCTGGCCCGGCATCAGAAGGAGGTCGTCGTCCTCGGCGGAGGTGTCGGAGCGGTCGAGGTAGGAGTACGCGTCCGGCGCGAGGACGCCCGGCTGCTCCGTCCCCAGGCCCTCGGCGGGCCGGGGAGGTACCCCCTCGCCCGCGTTCTCCGGCAGTCCCTCGCCCGGGACCCGGCCGGTGTCGGTCATGCGTATCCCTCGCCCCATCGGTTTAGTGCTTCTACGGCCGACTCGCCCGGATCGGCGTGCCGACCGCCCGCTATGAAGAACGAGCGTCCGCCCCCAGCGGCACGAACGACTCGCCAACAATGACGACAAAGCCATTGAACGGTATTGTCGCGGCCCCGGCGCCCGCTCGGCGGCATGAACCTTGACGGCCCGCTGTGGACTGCGCCACGTTGCGCGCCCTCCGGTCCTGGCCGTACCGCACCCGACCCGAGCGGGTCAGGGCGGCCCGGACGACCCGGGCGGGCCGCGCCTCCCGGACCCCGGCCGGCGAAGTGCCGGACCGGTCACGTGCGGTACAACGATCGGCCACCCTACCGCGCCGGTACGACAACCCGATCACGGGGAGCGCTCGGGCAAATGCCCGCTGAGCAGGAACGCGACACTCCGTTCCTTCTCCGTCCAGGCCCGCGTGTCGAGTTGTACGGACTGCAGGAGGGCGCACTCGACGTCGTAGCCGTGCTCCGTCAGGTCCCTGCCGATGAGTTCGGCCTCGTCACGGGTCGCCGCGTGTGCGACGACGCGCCGCGGGCGGCGGTCGGCGACGGCCGAGACGACCGCGACCCCGCCTCCGCCGACCCGCACAACGTCGGGTTCCGGCAGGTTCTCCAGGATGTGCGGGGCGGTGCCGTGCACGGTCTGGAGCTGCACGCCGAAACGGCGCGCGGCGGCTTCGATCCGCGCGCAGTTGTCCGGTCGGCGGTCGACGGCGATGACGGCCGCCCCGCAGCGGGCGGCCTCCACGGCGAACGCCCCGCTGCCGGCGCCGATGTCCCAGACCAGGTCGCCCGTGCGGGGGCCGAGGCGGGCGATCTGGGCGGCGCGCAGCAGGTCCGTCTCCCCCTCGCCGAGGCCCCCTCCGTACTCCTCGGCGGGCAGTGCCCAGCCGCGGGGCCCGGCGCCCGGGTCGCGGCCGGCGATCCAGCCGCCGTCGGCGGCGCTCACGGGGCCCCCGATGACGATGACGACGTTGGGGTCGCGCCAGGTGTGGTCGGCGGCGTTCTCGGAGGTGACGACGCTCACCTGCTCGCGCTCGGTGCCGAGTTCCTCGCAGATGACGAAGGTGCGGTGGACACCGTCCAGCAGCAGCCCGAGTTCGGCGGGGCCGGCGCCGGGCGAGGTGAGGACGGCGACCTTGGTGTGGGCGCGGCACACGTTCACGGCACGGCGCAGGGTGCGCGGGTGGGCGACCACCACCTGGGCGTCGTCCCAGGCCATCCCGGCGCGGGCGAAGGCCGTGGCGACCGGGGAGACGGCGGGCACGACCTCGACCTCCAGGCCGTACTCGGGAGCCCGCAGGGTGCGGACGACGCCGAAGAAGCCGGGGTCGCCGTCGGCGAGGACGACGGCGGTGCCGCGGTGGGCGGCGATACGGCGGGCTCCCAGCGCCACGCTGCCGAGGCGGACGCGTTCGGCGGTGGCCGGCACCTCGGTCAGGGCGAGGTGGTGGGCCGCGCCCGCGACGAGCGTGGCGGCGGCGAGGGCGGAGCGCGCGGCGGCCGTCAGCGGCGAGCCGTCCCAGCCGATCACCGTGACCCGGTCGGCCATCGTCGTCAGTCTCCAGGAGGTTCACGCGGGTCGTCAGGGGAAAGCCCGCTCGGCGGGCCCTCGTGAGGGTACCTGGTCCGGGTGTACGGGCGGCCCCGGGAGGCGAAACGTTCCGTCCGGCCGGTGTACGGGCGGGGGCGGCGGGAGGGGCTCCCCGGTGTCAGTTCCAGGTGGAGAACGACGTGAATCCGTCGGTGTCGGCGAATTCCTCGCCGACACCGTCGAGGTCCTCGGGCAGCAGGCTCCACACGATGAAGTCGGTCCGCACGTCGCTCCAGGTACCGTCGTCGCCGCGCACATGGGCTATGCACGCGTTCCGCAGGACTCCCTCGCTGATGCAGCCGATCTTCTGGGCGACCTGCTGGGAGGCGGTGTTGTCGGCCGCGGTGCGCAGCTCGATCCGTTCGAACTTCTGCTCGCCGAGGAGCCACTGAGCGGTGGCGAGCGCCGCTTCGCAGGCGTAGCCCTCGCCGCGCGCCCAGGAAGCGACGACGTAGGACAGTTCGGTGGACCTGACGTGCCAGTTGGTCCTGCCGAGCTGGATCACGCCGACGAGGCGCTGGGTGAGGAACTCGGTGACGGCGAGGTCGATGCCGCCGCCCGTCTCCCGCTGCTCGGGAGCGTACTCGGTGATCCAGGTGCGGGCGCCCGCCTCGGTGAACGGCTGGGGCACATCCGTCCAGGCGGCGACCAGTTCGTCGTTCATCATCTCCGCCAGCGCGGGGGCGTCGCCCTCCTCGAGCGGGCGCAGTACCAACCGCTCCGTGCTGATGGACACGTTGGGAAAGGTGCTCGTCATTGCCCCGCTCCGTAACTTCAACCTCGGAAACCGGCGGTTCCTGTTGAACCGTCAGTGCCTGCTGAACTGCCCAGCATGCAGCATGAACGCATCCGGACGCACGACGGGGTCCGCACCCGTCGGCGGGTGCGGACCCCGTCGGTCGAACGACCGGATCAGGAGGGCCGGATCAGAAGGAGGGGATCACCGATCCCTGGTACTTGTCCTCGATGAACTTCTTCACCTCGGGCGAGGTGAGCAGCGCGGCGAGCTTCTTGACCCGGGGGTCCTTCTCGCTGCCCTTCTTAACGGCGAGGAAGTTGCCGTACGGGTTGCCCTTCGCGGACTCCAGGAACAGGGCGTCCTTGGCGGGCTTGAGCCCGGAGGAGATGGCGTAGTTGCCGTTGACGACGGCGGCGTCCACGTCGTCCAGGGAGCGCGGGGTCTGGGCCGCCTCGAGTTCCTTGAACTTCAGGTGCTTGGGGTTCGCGGCGATGTCCTGCGGGGTCGCCTCGTTGCCCACGCCGCTCTTGAGGGTGATCAGGCCCTTGTCGCCGAGCAGCTTCAGTGCGCGCGCCTCGTTGACCGTGTCGTTGGGGATGGCGACGGTCGCACCGCTCTTCAGGTCGTCGGCCTTCTTCACCTTGTGGGAGTAGAGGCCGAGCGGCTCCAGATGCACCGTGACGACGGGCACGATGTGGGTGCCGCGCTTCTTGTTGAAGTCGTCCAGGTAGGGCTGGTTCTGGAAGTAGTTGGCTCCGACCGACCCGTCCTCGGTCGCCGTGTTCGGCGTGACGTAGTCGGTGAACTCCCTGACCTGGAGGTCGAGCCCCGCCTTCTTCGCCAGGTGGTCCTTGACGTAGTTGAGGATCTCGGCGTGCGGGGTCGGGCTCGCGGCGACGATCAGGGGGCCGCTGGTGTCGGCGGACGAGGAGGAGCCACCGTCAGGGCCGCAGGCGGTGAGCCCGAGGGTGAGGGCTCCGGCGGCGAGGAAGGTTGCGGTGATCTTGGCGGTGTTACGCACGAAAAGTGCCTTTCCTTAAGGGTGGTGCAAGGGTGGTGCGACCCCGTCGTGGGTGCTGACGGGGAGATCGGGGGGGACCGCTCAGGCGGCCTGGTCCACGTCGGCCGACGCGGGCCGGCCCGCCTTCAGCAGGCGGAGCCTTGGCACGGGTCCGGAGCGGGCGCCGCGGCGGTGCAGGGAGCGGGCCGCGTAGTCGCCGGCGAACTGGATCAGGGAGATGACGACGGCGAGGATCGCGACGATGATCCACATGAGCTCGGTCTCGAAGCGCTGGTAGCCGTACCGGATGGCGAGGTCGCCGAGACCGCCGCCCCCGACCGTGCCGGCCATGGCGGAGTAGCCGATGAGCGCGATCAGCGTGGTCGTGGTGCTGGAGATGAGCGAGGGCAGCGACTCGGGGACGAGCACCTTGCGCACGATGGTCCAGGTGTTGCCGCCCATGGACTGCACGGCCTCCACGAGCCCGTCGTCCACCTCGCGGACCGCCGTCTCGACCAGGCGGGCGAAGAAGGGGATGCCGCCGATGGCGAGGGGCACGATCGCCGCGTCGGTGCCGATGGTCGTCCCGGTCACCCAGCGGGTGAAGCCCATCAGGGCGACCATCAGGATGATGAACGGCATCGAGCGCAGGACGTTCACGATCTGGCCGATCACCTTGCTGGCGAGGACGTTGCGCAGCAGTCCGTCGCGGTCGGTCAGCACGAGCAGGACGCCGAGCGGGAGCCCGACCGCGACGGAGATCAGCGTGGACCACAGGACCATCCACAGCGTCTCGTAGCCCGCCTGGGACAGCAGCGGCTGCATCTCGGACCAGGTCACTTGGCACTTCCCTTCACCAGGACGGACTGCTGGTCGGTCGAGGCGCCGACGACGTCGATCTGCAGGCCCTTCTCCCTCAGGAAGCCGATCGGCACGACGTTGTCCACGTAGCGGCCGGGCAGTTCGATGCGCATGCGGCCGACCTGGAGGCCGCCGACGGTGTCGATGGCGGCGCCGAGGATCGATATGTCGATGTTGTAGGTGCGGGAGAGCTGGGAGACGACCGGCTGGGTGGCGGCCTCGCCGTGGAAGGTGATGTCGAGGACGGTGCGGTCGGCGCCGGTGGCCTCGCCGCCGACCGGGAACAGCGCGGCGGCCATCTCGGAGCCCGGGGTCGCGAGCAGTTCGCTGACCGTGCCGGACTCCACGATGCGGCCGTTCTCCATCAGGGCGGCGGAGTCGCAGACCGACTTCACCACGTCCATCTCATGGGTGATGAGCAGGACGGTGAGGCCCAGCCGGCGGTTGAGGTCGCGCAGCAGCTGGAGGATGGAGCGGGTGGTCTCCGGGTCGAGGGCGCTGGTCGCCTCGTCGGACAGCAGCACCTTGGGGTCGCCCGCGAGCGCCCGGGCGATGCCGACGCGCTGCTTCTGGCCGCCCGAGAGCTGTGCCGGGTAGGCCTTGGCCTTGTCCGCCAGCCCGACCAGGTCGAGCAGCTCCAGCGCCTTGCGGGAACGTTCCTTCCCGGAGGTGCCCAGGATCTCCAGCGGCAGCTCGATGTTGTCCTGGACCGTGCGCGAGGCGAGCAGGTTGAAGTGCTGGAAGACCATGCCGATACGGCTGCGCGCCTGCCGCAGCTCCCGGCCGGCGCGCGGCCCCCGCCCGGCGAGGGCGGTGAGGTCCTGCCCGGCCACGGTGACCGTGCCGGCGGTGGGGCGTTCCAGGAGGTTGACGCAGCGGATGAGCGAGGACTTGCCGGCACCGGACTGGCCGATGACGCCGAACACCTCGCCTTCGCGGACGTGCAGGTCGACGCCGTCCAGGGCGGTGACCTCGCGGCCGCGTGAGCGGTAGACCTTGGTCAGGCCCGATGTGGTGATCACTGGGTATTCCGTCACTGTCGAGCGCGCGGGCGTGGGTGTGCCCGGGCACAGGGGATTCGTTCACGGACGCGGCACGGTTCTCGCGAGGGCGAGCAGACCGGCGGAGAACATGCGCGCGGCGGGGTCCCCACGCCGTGCGGGCGGTGGGGGCGGCGTCTGTCGTGTACGGCGTTCACGGCGTACGGACGTGCCGCGGCACTCGCTTCGGGGCGCGAGGCTCAGATGGTGCGAGGGCCCTCTAGAAGGCGCGCATTCGACACAGACAACGAGCACCGGGCGTCAGGGTCGCCTCGGTCGCAAGGGTGCGGCTGCTCGTCGTGGTCATGGGTTCAGTAAAGCAGAAGCCCGGCCGGGACCCGCCCGGCCTGTCCGGATGCTGGACAGTCATGGACAGTCCTCGGCCCCGCGCGGACCGGTCGCGCGGCCGGGCGCTCGGCCAGCGGGCGCAAGGCCGGCCGCCCCCTCGGCACCGGCCGCGCGACCGGTCCGCGACCTGCCGCGTTGTGGTCAAGGCCACGGCGATCACGCGGGCGCGGCGGCCCGGCGGGGGCGAGGGCACGGAGCCCCTCGGAGCCGTAATACAGTCACGGCATGCTTGATGCCCTGACGCTGGCGACCGGTGTCGCCGCGCTGCTGCTCGCCGCCTGGTGCGGCTGGGCGGCCTACCGTGATCAGCCGACGAAGGACTGGCATTTCATCGGCATGGCCGTGGTGTCGCTGCTGGCCATGGTCCAGCTGGTCGTGGGCGTGGTCCAGCTGGCGCGCGGCGAGAAGCCGGAACAGGGCACGACGATCTTCGTGGCGTATCTGCTCGGGGCGTTCGCGTGCGTCCCCGCGGTGGCCTTCATGTCGCTGGCCGAGCGCACGCGGTGGGGTTCCGCGACGGTCGCGGCCGGCGGTGTGGTCCTGGCCGTGCTGGAAGTGCGGCTCTTCGACATCTGGGGAGGCTGAGATGACGGTCACGCGCGACGACACCCGCGAGGACACCGGGGGCGAGCCGTCGAGGGCGCGGCTCATCAGCGGGCCGGGCATGCTGCTGGTCTGGCTGTACGGCGTGATGGTGGTGGGCGCGGTGTCGCGCTCGGCGGTGCAGATCGCCATGGACTTCGGCAGGGCCCCGCTCGCGTACTCGCTGTCGGCCCTCGCCGGGCTCGTCTACGGCTTCATCACGTACTCGCTGGTGCGCGGTGGGGAGAAGGCCCGCAGGGCGGCGCTGGTGTGCTGCGCGGCGGAGCTGGCGGGGGTGCTGGTCGTGGGCACCTGGACCCTGGTCGAGCCGTCCGCCTTCCCCGACTCCACCGTGTGGTCCTACTACGGCGGGGGCTATCTGTTCATTCCGGTGCTGCTGCCGCTGTCGGCGATGTACTGGCTGCGCAAGGCCTCCGCCCGGCGGAGCGAAGCCGCCTGAGCGACGGTGGCCGCGCCCCCTGTGGGGCGCGGCGCCTCGTCGTCACGCGGTGGCTGCGTAGGCCTCCGCCGTGGCCTGCTTCTCCAGGAGGATCATCCGGACTCCGTCGGCGCCCTGCGCGGTGCCGACCGTCTCGTAGCCGACACGTCGGTACAGCCGCAGGTTGCCCTCGCTGCGGTGGCCCGCGCTGAGGCGGAACTTCTTCGCGCCGTGCTCCTCGACCAGCGCCGCCTCCGCCGTGCGCAGCAGCCGGGCGCCGATGCCGTGGCCCTGGAGGCGCGGGTGCACGCAGAGGGTGCCGATGGACGCCGCGCCGTCCTCGGCCACGCTGCCGCGCACCGAGCCGATGACCTCCTCACCGAGCCGCGCCACGAAGACGCAGTCGGCCGCGACCTCCGCGCGGACGGAGTCCAGGCTCTGGACGAGCGGGGCGATGCGGTAGTTGCCGTACAGCGCGGCCTCGCTCTGGAAACACAGGTACTGCAGTTGGAAGATCCGCTCCGCGTCCTGCGCGGTCGCCACCGAGATGGTCACGCTCATGCCCATGCGCGCACGCCTCCCGCTCACCTGATCACCGACAGTCCCTCACTCCTATCCCCGCGCTCAGCGGGCCGCAACCTCCGTCGCCAGCAAACGCCGCAGACAACCGAGGCATTTGGAGCGTTCGGGGCCGAGACTGCCCTGTGAGATACCCAACTCCCCCGCGATTTCCCGGTAGGTCGGATCCCGCGGGGACAGCAGCGCGCCGACGAGCCGCGGGCAGCGGCCGGGAAGCCGGTGGACGGCCGCGTGCAGCGCCCGGCCGCGTGCGGCCATCAGCGCCCGCTGCTCGGGGCCGGGGCCGGTGTCGTCCACGGGCTCGTCGGGGTAGGGCAGTTCACGCCGGGCGGTGCGGCGGCCCCTGCGCGCCTCGGTGCGGACGGCGCGCCGCAGCCATGCCGAGGGGTCGGTGGGCGCGCGGTTCGCCCGGAGCCGTTCCAGCAGCCGCAGCCACACCGCCTGTTCGAGGTCGCACGGCTCCATCCCGCAGGCCCGCGCCTCGGCGGCGGCCTCCGCGAGCAGCAGCGGACGCAGGTCCGTGAGCAAGGGGTGGGTCATATGCCACGGGACGCGGCCGCCCCGGCGACGGGTTGCCGGGGCGGCCGCGCGTCACCCCAACCGGGGTGATCTCCGCCTGGTGTTGACGCCGGGCGGCTCAGCGGCGCAGGTAGTCCTCGCGGGCGAGCACTCCGGTGTCGGCGTTGTCGGTGAAGACGCCGTCGATGCCCGTCTCGAAGTACCTCCGGAAGGCGCCGAAGACGTCGCCGTAGGCGTTCGGGTCGGTGCCCTTCTGGAAGTCGGTGGGCAGGAAGGTGTTCTCGTCGCGCATCGTGTACGGGTGCAGGAGGAGGCCCGCGGCGTGCGCGTCGGCGACGAGCGTGGTCGGCTCGGTGAGATTGCCCTTCGCGTCCTTCGGGATGACGAGGTCCAGGGTCGGACCGATGCCCCGCGCGTACGACGCGATCTCGGCGAGGCCCTTCGGGGTGACGAGGTCGGCGACGGTGCGCGGGTCGTGCGTCTCCACGAAGTCCCAGGGGCGGCTGTTCGCCGTGGACAGCAGGACGAGGAGCGGGTTGCCGACGAGCTTGTGCATCCGCTGGAGGCTGGTCGGTTCGAAGGACTGGACGGCGACCGGGGCGCGCCTGCCGTCCTTGCCGTGCCGGCGCAGGATCTTCGCGAGCCGCTCCTCGAGTCCGAGCCCCAGCTTGCGGAAGTACGTCGGGTGCTTGATCTCGGGGTAGATCCACACCTGCCTGCCGCGCTTGCGGGTCTGCTCGTCCTGCCAGTGGAGCACCTCCTCGAAGGTGGGTATCTCCCAGCGGCCGTCGTAGAGGGTGTTGCGCTGGCGGGTGGCGGGGATGCGCTCCACCGCGCGGAGGGTCTTGAGTTCGGCGAGCGTGAAGTCCTCGGTGAACCAGCCCGTCGTGGAGACGCCGTCCAGCACCTTCGTGGTCTTGCGGTTCGCGAACTCGGGGTGGTTCGCGACGTCGGTCGTGCCGCCTATCTCCGGCTCGTGACGGCACACCAGGTGGCCGTCCCTGGTGGGCACCAGGTCGCCGGCCTCGACGATGTCGGCGCCCAGGTCCAGCGCCAGCTGGTAGGAGCCGAAGGTGTGTTCCGGCCGGTATCCGCTGGCACCGCGGTGGCCGATGATCGTGGGGACGGGCAGGCCCTCCAGTCCGCCGCCGTGCCGCGCGCCCGCGCTCGCGGTGCCGGGCAGGCCGAGGACCGCCCCACCCGCGCCGAGGACGGCGGCGCCGAGCAGCGCCCGCCGTCCGGTCGCCGCCCGTCCCTGCTCGTGCCGTCCCTGCTCGTACGACTCCCGCGTTTCCATGGGTTCCTTCCGTCGCATCCGTCAGAAACGGTCTCGATCGTAGGGGGAAGGGCGTGACGGCCGGGAGGCCCCCTCGGGAACACGTCGTGCACGCGGATCGTCGTGCGGGGTGCATGGGTGAGGGAGGGCGGGGCAACCGGATTGACGGAGCGTCACCCCCGGCGCGACATGTGTCACAGCCGTCCGGGGGATGTCGGACGTGCGACACGACGCCGTCGCAGGTGAACAGTGGTCGACGGGGCGTATCCAGGACGTGACCTGATGTGCGTCCCGCCGCCTTCCCCGAGTATCGTCCTCACCTGCACAGACTCATACCGCTTCCCTTGACACCGGAGGACCCGTTGTCCCGCTTCGCGCTCATCAAGGCAGTGCTCGGACCGATCATGCGCCTGATGTTCCGCCCACAGGTGGAGGGCGCGGAGAACATCCCGGGCGAGGGGCCGGTGATCCTGGCCGGGAACCATGTGACGTTCATCGACTCGATGATCCTTCCGCTGGTCTGCGACCGTCAGGTCCTCTTCATCGGCAAGGACGAGTACGTCACCGGCAAGGGGTTCAAGGGCCGGCTGATGGCCTGGTTCTTCACCGGCGTCGGCATGATCCCCGTCGACCGCGACGGCGGCAAGGGCGGGGTCGCGGCGCTGATGACCGGGCGGCGGATCCTGGAGGAGGGCCAGGTCTTCGGCATCTACCCCGAGGGCACGCGCTCGCCCGACGGCCGGCTGTACCGGGGGCGTACGGGGATCGCCCGGCTCACGTTGATGACCGGGGCGCCGGTGGTGCCGTTCGCGATGATCGGGACGGATCGCATCCAGCCGGGCGGGGCGGGGTTGCCTCGGCCCAGCAAGGTGACGGTGCGCTTCGGCGAGGCGATGGAGTTCTCGCGGTACGAGGGGATGGACCGGGACCGGTATGTGCTGCGGGCCGTCACCGACTCCGTGATGACCGAGGTCATGCGGTTGTCCGGGCAGGAGTACGTGGACATGTACGCCACCAAGGCGAAGGCGGCGTAGCGGGGGGGCTGCGACCGGCGGGGGCGTTGTCGGGTGCGGGTGCGTTCTGCGTTGAGGTTTTTTGCGCAGTTCCCCGCGCCCCTTTTCGGCCCACGCAGCGGCGTTGTCAGGTGCGGGTGCGTCGTGGGTTTTCGCGCAGTTCCCCGCGCCCCCTTTCGATCCCCGCACGCGCGTTGTCGAGTGCGGGTGCGTCGTGGGTTTTGCGCGGTTCCCCGCGCCCCTTTTCGGCCCGCGCACGCGGGTCAGGTGTGGGGGTGGGATTCCAGGTGTTGGTTCTTCAGGAGGAACCAGGCCGCCACCGCTGTGGCCAGCAGGACTGCCGCTCCTGCGCCGGTGGCCAGGCGCAGGCCCTCCACGAAGGCGTCGCGGGCCGCGGTCAGGAGGGGCTCGGCGGTGCTCGTGGGCAGTCGGTGGGTCGCCTCCACCGCGCCGCCCAGGGACTCGTGGGCCGCGTCGGGTGTGCCCGGCGGGGCGGTGAAGCCCCGGTAGACGCCGGTCACGATCGAGCCGAGCAGCGCGATGCCCAGCGCGGCGCCCAGTTCGTACGCCGTCTCCGAGACCGCGGACGCCGCGCCCGCCTGGTCCTTGGGCACGCTGGAGAGGATCACGTCCGCGGTCACGGTGAACGACAGTCCCGCGCCGACACCCACGACCAGCAGGGCCGCCCCTATGAGCGGGTAGCCGGTGACCCGGTCGAGGACGGTGAGGGCGGCGAGCGCGAGCCCCACCGCCGCCAGCCCGCCGGAGACCACGGCCCGCACGGTGAACCGCCGGGCCGCCGCGCCCGCGACCAGTCCCGCCGCGACCGCGCCGACCGCGGCCGGGAGTTCGGCGAGCCCGGCCTCGAACGGCCGCATGCCCTGCACCAGCTGGAGGAACTGCGAGAGGAAGAAGACCAGCCCGGACATACCGAGGACGGTCAGCAGGTCCGCGAGCACGGCACCGCTGAAGCCGCGGTGGCGGAACAGCCGCATGTCCAGCAGCGGGACGGGCAGCGTCAGCTGGCGGCGCACGAAGCCGTACAGCGCGGCGGCCCCCAGCACACCGGTGGCCGCGGCGGGCCAGGTGAAGCCCTCGGCGGCGGCCTCCTTGACGGCGTACACGATGGCGACCATGCCGACGAGCGACAGCACCACACTGGCCAGGTCCCAGGGACCCGGGTTCGGGTTGCGGGACTCGGGCAGTGTCCTGACGCCGACGACGACGAGGACCACCATCACGGGCAGGTTGATGAGGAAGACCGAGCCCCACCAGAAGTGTTCGAGCAGGAACCCTCCGGTGATCGGGCCGATCGCCGTGCCGGCCGAGGCGGCGGCGCCCCAGACGCCCACGGCGAGGCTGCGCTCACGCGGGTCGTGGAAGATGTTCCGGATCAGGGCGAGCGTGGCGGGCATCAGCGTGGCGCCGGCGACACCGAGCAAAGCCCGCGCGCCGATCATCGTCTGCGCCGTCGGGGCGTACGCGTTGAGGACGGATATCAGTCCGAAGGCGGTGGCGCCGCAGAGCAGGATCTTCTTGCGGCCGATGCGGTCGCCCAGGCTGCCCATGGAGACGAGCAGTCCGGCGATGACGAACGAGTAGACGTCACCGATCCAGAGCAGCTGCGTGCCCGACGGTTCGAGGTCCTCGCTGATGTACGGGGTGGCGAGACCGAGGACGGTCGCGTCCACGGCCACCAGCAGCACGGCGAGCACGAGCACGCCGAGCGCGATCCACCGCCCCGGACGCCGCTCCTGCGACATCGTGACGGCAGGACGCAGAACGCTGCTCATGATTCCTCTCTCCGCAGTGCGCCGCCGAGCATCAGCTCGACGGTCAGGTAGGTGAAGTCCTTGGGGGCGACACGCCCCTCCGCGACCGACCAGGCGCCCGAGGCCAGGAGGCCGTAGAGGGCGTCGGTGAGCCAGGTGGGGGTGAGGTCGATGCGGAACTCCCCGCTCGCCTGCCCCCGCCGGAACAGCGCGGCGATCCGGGTGTCGATGCGGGTCCAGCCCGCGTTCTGCGCCTCGCCCTCGAAGAGCTGGTTCTCGCTGTACAGGAAGGCGAGCAGGGCCGCGGCGGGCTCGACCTCGGCCACGAAGCGGCGCAGGGCCTCCCGGGCCGGTCCCTCGTCGGTCCGGGCGGCGTCCAGCGCCGCCTCGCACTCGGCGATGCCGAGGTCCTCCAGCGCGCACACCAGCGCGTCGCGCCCGGCGAAGTGGCGGTGCAGCGTGGCCCGGCTGATCCCGGAGGCCTTGGCGACCTCGTCCATCGTGGCGGTGGACTTCCGGGTGAGCAGGGTGGCTGCGCTGCGCAGCACGTGGTCACGATCGACTGCCATGAGACAAGGGTAACGCACATGAGACATCAATGTCTCATGAGAGGCGCGTGAGTCTCATGGCTCGTCGCTGACCTGCGCTTTTGTCGGGTGTCGGGCTCAGCCCTCAGTGCCAGGGCAGGTGCCCGCGCCGCTCCCAGTACGTCCGCGGCTCCTCGGCCAGGCGGTCCAGGCGGGCGAGCTGCTCCTCACCGAGGTCGACCACGGCGGCGTGCAGATTGGAGCCGAGCTGGCTGACGGTGGCGGCGCCGGACAGGACCACGCCCGCCCAGGGCCGGCGCAGGACCATGGCCAGGGCGACCGCGTCATGGCCGAACGAGGTCTCCTCGGCCACGGACCTCAGCGCCTCGGGCACGTCCGGGCCGGTCAGCCGCCCGTTCGCCATGGCTTCCTTGACGATCACCGTGAGCCCGGCGGCGTGTGCCTCGGCCAGCGCGGGCGCGGCCGAGGTCTCCAGCAGGTTGTAGGTGGACTGGACGGTACGGAACAGGGGCTCCCCGTCGACCGTGACCGCCATCGCGGCGCGGATCGCCTCGGCCTGCGCCGGACCGCTGGTGGAGAAGCCGATCGTGACACCGTCCGCCGCCGCCTCGGCGAGCCGGGCGTGGAGCTTCGGGTCGGTGAGAGCCGGACTGTCCGGGGTCACCGAGTGGATCTGGTAGAGGTCGAGCCGGTCGCCGAGCAGCTCGGCCGTCTCGGCGCGCTGCCGCTCGTACGTCTCGACCCCGTGGTCCTTGACCTCGTGCCGCTCGGCTTCGGTGCTCCAGTCGGCGGTGTAGGTGTAGCCCCACTTGCTGCCGACCACGACGTCGGCGGCGTCGGGGCGCGCCCGGAGCCACTCGGCGAGGAACTCCTCGGAACGGCCGTAGGAGCGGGCCGCGTCGACGTAGCGGACGCCCTGCGCGTAGGCGGCGTCCAGCAGGTCGTGGGTGCGTTCGCGCAGCGCGTCCACGCTGCGCACGGACGGCAGGTCCCGGTCGCGGCCGAGGTTGATGTACCCCGGTCGGCCGACGGCGGCGAGGCCCAGGCCGATGTGGCAGGTGGGAGTCGTCGCCGAGGCCAGGCGTGAGAAGGGCATCGCGGGCTCCGTTTCGGTCGGCTCCTTGCGGCTGACGACCAACCTATCCCGCGACACCCCTCGTGTTCGGCAGCCGCTACCTGTTCCGCTTGGCGGTGGCCCAGGCGTGCTGGGCGGCCAGGTCCGCCTTCACCTCGGCGAGTTGCCGGGCGACGGCGGCGGGGGCCGTGCCGCCGCGGCCGTCGCGGGAGGCGAGGGCGCCGGGCACGCTGAGGACGGAGCGCACCTCGGGGGTCAGATGGACGGAGATCTTCGCGAACTGCTCGTCGGTGAGTTCGTCCAGTTCCTTGCCCTCGCCCTCCGCGACCTTCACGCACTCGCCGGCCACCTCGTGGGCGACACGGAACGGAACACCCTGCTTGACCAGCCACTCGGCGATGTCGGTGGCGAGCGAGAAGCCGGCCGGGGCCAGTTCCTCCATGCGCTCGCGGTGCACGGTCAGCGTGGCCGTCATCCCGGTGAAGGCCGGGAGCAGCACCTCCAGCTGGTCGATGGAGTCGAAGACCGGCTCCTTGTCCTCCTGGAGGTCCCGGTTGTACGCGAGAGGCAGGGCCTTGAGCGTGGCCATGAGCCCGATGAGGTTGCCGATCAGACGGCCGCTCTTGCCGCGCGCGAGCTCGGCGATGTCCGGGTTCTTCTTCTGCGGCATGATCGAGGAGCCGGTGGAGAAGGCGTCGTGGAGCGTGACGAAGGAGAACTCCTTCGTGTTCCAGATGATGATCTCCTCGGCGATCCGCGAGAGGTTGACGCCGATCATCGCGGTGATGAAGGCGAACTCGGCGGCGAAGTCGCGGGCGGCCGTGCCGTCGATGGAGTTGCCCGAGCTGCCGTGCTCGAAGCCGAGTTCCTCGGCGACCGCCTCCGGGTCCAGGCCGAGGCTGCTGCCCGCGAGCGCGCCCGACCCGTACGGCGACACCGCCGTGCGCTCGTCCCACTGGCGCAGCCGCTCCGCGTCCCGGGACAGGGCCTGGGCATGGGCGAGGACATGGTGCGCGAAGAGCACCGGCTGGGCGTGCTGGAGGTGGGTGCGGCCGGGCATGGCCACGTCCGAGTGGGCCTCGGCGAGGCCGACCAGGGCGTCCTGGAGTTCGGCGATCAGCCCGCCGAGGGTGCGGGCGTGGTCGCGCAGGTACATCCGGAAGAGGGTGGCCACCTGGTCGTTGCGCGAGCGGCCCGCGCGCAGCTTGCCGCCGAGGTCGGGGCCGAGACGCTCCAGCAGGCCCCGCTCCAGGGCGGTGTGGACGTCCTCGTCGGCGATGGTGCCGGTGAACTCGCCCGAGGCCACGTCGGCTTCGAGGCGGTCGAGCCCCTGGAGCATGCGTGTCAGCTCGTCGTCGTCGAGGAGCCCGGCCTTGTGCAGGACGCGCGCGTGGGCGCGGGAGCCGGCGATGTCGTAGGGGGCGAGCCGCCAGTCGAAGTGGACGGACGCGGACAGCTTGGCCAGGGCCTCGGCGGGGCCGTCGGCGAAACGGCCGCCCCAGAGCCGTACGTCGCCGCTGTTGCTGCTCACTTGCGATGCTCCTCGGGTGGTGGCGGTGTGCGACCGCCTCCCCACTCTCGGCGAGCGGGGAGGCGGTCGTCAGGCTAGCGGGTGGACGGGGGCCGGCCCCTGTCCCGCGCGGGGTCGCGGCCTCGCCGCTACGCCAGGTCGCGCTTGGCCGCGATCTTCGACGACAGGCTGTAGATGTCGATGAAGCCCTTGGCCGCGGACTGGTCGAAGGTGTCGCCGGTGTCGTAGGTGGCGAGGTTGAAGTCGTACAGCGACTCCTGGGAGCGCCTGCCGGTGACGACCGCGCGGCCTCCGTGCAGGGTCATGCGGATGTCGCCGGAGACATGCTGGCTGGCCTCGTCGATGAAGCCCTCCAGGGCGCGCTTGAGCGGGGAGAACCACTGGCCGTCGTAGACCAGTTCGCCCCAGCGCTGCTCGACCTGGCGCTTGTAGCGGGCGAGCTCACGCTCGACCGTGACGTTCTCCAGCTCCTGGTGGGCGGTGATCAGGGCGATCGCGCCCGGGGCCTCGTAGACCTCGCGGGACTTGATGCCGACCAGTCGGTCCTCGACCATGTCGATCCGGCCGACGCCCTGGGCGCCGGCGCGCTCGTTGAGCTGCTGAATGGCCTGGAGCACGCTGACGGGCTTGCCGTCGATCGCCACCGGGACGCCCTGCTGGAAGGTGATGACCACCTCGTCGGGCTCGCGGATCTCGGCCGGGTTGGACGTGTACTCGTAGATGTCCTCGATCGGGGCGTTCCAGATGTCCTCCAGGAAGCCCGTCTCGACGGCGCGCCCGAAGACGTTCTGGTCGATGGAGTACGGGGACTTCTTGGTGGTGGCGATCGGGAGCTGCTTGGCCTCGCAGAAGGCGATGGCCTTGTCCCGGGTCATCGCGTAGTCGCGGACCGGGGCGATGCACTTGAGGTCGGGGGCGAGCGCGACGATGCCGGCCTCGAAACGGACCTGGTCGTTGCCCTTGCCGGTGCAGCCGTGGGCGACCGTGGAGGCGCCGTGCTTCTTGGCGGCGGCGGCGAGGTGCTTGACGATGGTCGGCCGCGAGAGGGCCGAGACCAGCGGGTAGCGGTCCATGTAGAGGGCATTGGCCTTGATCGCCGGGAGGCAGTACTCGTCGGCGAACTCGTCCTTGGCGTCGGCGACCTCGGCCTCGACGGCGCCGCAGGCCAGGGCGCGCTTACGGATGACGTCCAGGTCCTCGCCGCCCTGGCCGACGTCGACCGCAACGGCGATGACCTCGGCGCCCGTCTCCTCGGCGATCCAGCCGATGGCGACGGAGGTGTCCAGACCGCCGGAGTAGGCGAGTACGACGCGCTCGGTCACGGGTTTCTCCCTCTCAGTGCATTCGCTGATATGCATGAGTATGCAGAAGTCTGCATGATTCGTCAACCAGGCCGGGCCGGAGCATTTCGTTAGACAGGCGAAAGAACGTGCCGCATGATCGGGGCATGGGAAAGACCTACGAGCGCATCGACGGCAGGCTCCGGACGTTCATCGAGGAACAGCCCCTCTTCTTCACCGCCACCGCCCCCTTGTCCGACGCGGGCACGGTCAACCTCTCTCCCAAGGGCCTCAAGGGCTCCTTCGCCGTCCTGGACGAGCGCACCCTTGCCTATCTGGACTTCGCCGGGAGCAACGCCGAGACCATCGCGCACCTGCGGGAGAACGGCCGCATCACCCTCATGTGGTGCGCTTTCCAGGGCCCGCCGAACATCGTGCGCGTGCACGGCGACGGCGAGCCCGTCTTCCGCGACGACCCCCGCTTCCCTGAGCTCCTCGCCCGGTTCCCCGACATCGACCCGGCCGCGCACGGGCTGCGCGCGGTCATCGTCGTGACGGCGCGGCTCATCCGGGACTCCTGCGGCTACGCGGTCCCCTTCATGTCGTACGACGAGGACCGCGATCTGCACGCCCGGCGGTTCTCCCGCGAGGACGACACCACCCTCGACGGGTACTTCCGGGGGAAAGAGCACATCGAACACAGCCTTGACGGACTGCCAGGATTGCCCCTTCCGCTGCCTCCTTCTACGTTGTGACCCATGCGTCCCGGTATCGCCGCCGCCCTCGCCTGCGCCTGCCTCCCCCTGCTCGCCGCCTGGGCGGGCACCGCCCGGCAGGTGCCCCTGCCGGACCGGATGGCGGACAGCGGCGGCGGTACACAGCTGATCACCGCCGTGGCGGCCTCGACCGACGCCACCACGGGCACCCTCACCTGGTGGGACCGGCGGGGCGGCCGGTGGGTCCGGACGGGATCCGCGCCCGCGCGGTTCGGGGCGCGCGGCCTGGCCGAGGGCGCCTCGCGGCGGCAGAACACGGACACGACGCCGACGGGGCTCTTCGATCTGCCCTTCGGATTCGGCGCCAAGGCGGCGCCGGCGGGAACGCGGGTGGCGTACCGGCGGGTGCGGGAGGACTCGTGGTGGTGCCAGGACAACGACTCGCTGTTCTACAACCGCTGGACGCAGCCGCTCGCCGGGGACTGCCGGGCGTCGGAGTCCGAGCATCTGGCCGCGTTCGTGCCGCAGTACGACCACGCGCTGGTGATCGGGTTCAACTACGCCGAGCCGGTGCGGGGACGGGGAGCCGGGATCTTTCTGCACGTCGACGGGAAGGGGGCGACCGCCGGGTGCGTGTCCGTCCCGGAAGGGGCGATGCGCGCGCTGCTGGGGTGGGTCGATCCCGGGCGGGGAGCGCGTATCGCCATCGGGACCCGGGGCGGGGCGACCGCGATCACCCGGTACTGAGGCCCCGCCGCCCGCACCGGGTCGGCACCGGAGTCGGTGACGGGTTGAACGCGCGGCTCCTCCGCCACGTACCTGAGGACCAAGGAGGCCGCTGGCCTCGCCCGTCCCACGCAGGATCACGGAGGAGACCGTGTCCACGATCGCCGGTGGCCGCGCCGCGCGGCGCCAGACGATGCGCGCCATCCGCCCACGCCGCTCCCCCGCCGTCCCGCTGCTCGCCGCCGTCTGGGCGGGCGCGGCGGGCGTCGTCTGGCTGTGGTGGACGAACACGCCGTCCATCGCCGACAACAACAGCAGAATCCTGAACGCGGGACGGATCACCGGCCTGCTCGCCGGCTATCTCATGGCGCTGGTCGTCCTCCAGATGGCCCGCGTCCCCGCGCTGGAACGCCGGGTCGGCTCCGACCGGGTGGCGCGCTGGCACGCGATGAGCGGCCGCTACACCATCAGCCTCGTCCTCGCCCACATCGTCCTGACCATGTGGGGCTACGCCCTCCAGTCGGGCAAGGGCTTCGGCGGGATCGTCCAGCAGACCGTCGACTCCGTCGAGCAGCTTCCGGACGTGGGCAAGGCGGCCATCGGCACCGGGCTGCTGGTGCTGATCGGGCTCATCTCGATGGGCCCCGTGCGCCGCAGGCTGTCCTACGACCTCTGGTACCACGTCCATCTGCTCACCTACGCGGCCACCTATCTGTCGTTCTGGCACCAGTTGTCGACCGGCAACGAGTTCGCCGGGCAGCCGGAGGCGAAGACCGCGTGGTACGCGCTGTACGGGACGGTGACCGCGCTGGTGGTCTGGTACCGCGTCCTCATGCCGGTCCGGCTGAACGTCCGCCACCGGCTGCGGGTGGAGGCGGTCATCGAGGAGTCGCCCGGCATCGTGTCGGTGCTGATGAGCGGCCGCAGGCTGCACCGGATGGGCGCGGAGGCCGGGCAGTTCTTCCGCTGGCGGTTCCTCGCGCCCGGCATGCGCTTCAGCTCCCACCCGTACTCGCTGTCGGCGGCGCCCCGCCCCACCATGCTCCGCATCACGGTCAAGGCGATCGGCGACCACAGCTCGGCACTGCGCGAGCTGGAGCCCGGCACCCGGGTCTGGGCCGAGGGGCCCTACGGGGCGCTGACCGCCTCCCGGCGCAGCCGGGGCAAGGTGCTGCTGGTGGCGGGCGGCGTGGGCATCACCCCGATGCGGGCGCTGTTCGAGACGCTGCCGGGCTCCGCGGGCGATCTGACCCTGCTGTACCGGGCCAACAGCACCCAGGATCTCGCCCTGTGGGACGAACTCGCCCAGATCGCCGAGGAACGCGGCGCCCGGCTGATGTACGCGGTCAACAGCCCCGAGGGCGAACGTCCGGACATCTCGGCGGAGACGCTGCGCCGGAAGCTGCCGGACATCGACGACCACGACGTCTTCATGTGCGGGCCGCCCGGGTTCGCGCAGCAGGTGTACGACGCACTGCGCGGCGCGGGAGTCCCCGCCCGCCGCATCCATCACGAGTCGTTCGAGATGTGAGCGACGGGATCTCAGGAGCTCAGGAACGATGAGGAAGAGCCATCCCCTTCGGCGCGCCGTGCTCGCGGGCGCCGCCACGGTCTCCGGGATCGTGCTGCTGCTGTCGCTGAAGCCGGCGTCCGGACCCGCCTCGGCCCAGGCCGGAGCGGCGCCCCAGCAGAACGCGGCGGCCCAGGAGGCGCCGCAGGGCGGCAGCGGCCCGCAGACCGGCGCGCGGACCGTCACCGGCGATGTGGCCCGGACCGAGTACGGTCCCGTGCAGGTGCGCCTGACGGTCAGCGACGGCAGGATCACCCGGGCCGAGGCGGTGCAGGCACCGAAGGGCGGCCTCAGCGACCAGAAGACCGCCATGGCCGTGCCCAAGCTCAACCAGGCGGCCGTGACCGCGCAGAACGCGCGGATCGACGCGGTCTCGGGCGCGACCTACACCAGCGGCGGTTACAAGCAGTCCCTCCAGTCGGCCATCGACAAGGCGAAGGCGGCCCCCACCGGGGGCTCTTCCGCGGGCGGCTCCGCGCAGGCGGGGGCCCGCACGGTGACGGGCACCGTGGCGCAGACGCAGTACGGCCCGGTGCAGGTACGGGTGACCCTCCAGGGCCGCAAGGTCACCAGGGCCGAGGCGGTGCAGGCGCCCAAGGGCGGCCTCAGCGACCAGAAGACCGCCATGGCCGTACCGAAGCTCAACCAGGAGGCGGTGACCGCGCAGAACGCGGACATCGACGCGGTCTCGGGTGCGACCTACACCAGCGGCGGCTACAAGCAGTCCCTCCAGTCGGCCCTGGACAAGGCCGATGGCTGAATGGGCACGCGGATGACCGGGCCGGCCGAGGCGTCGCCCGCGCTGCGCCACGCGGAAGAGGTGATGGGCACCGTCGTCTCCTTCGACGTGCGCGGCGGCGACCCCGAGGTGACGCGGTCCGCGCTGGAGCAGGCCGTCGCCTCACTGCACCGTGTGGACGCGGTGTTCAGCACCTACCGCGAGGACAGCCAGATCTCCCGGCTGGCCCGCGGGGAGATGAGCGTCGAGGAGTGCGATCCGGAGGTGGCCGAGGTGCTCGCGCTCGGTGCCGAGGCGGAGCGGCTCAGCGACGGCTGGTTCAGCACCCGGTACAGCGGGCGGATCGACCCGACCGGGATCGTGAAGGGCTGGGCCGTGGAACGGGCGGCCCGGGACCTGGCGGCGGCCGGGGCGAGCGGAGTCAGCGTCAACGGCGGCGGCGACGTGCAGATGTACGGCGCACCGGGCCCGCACCGGCCCTGGCGGGTCGGCGTGACGGATCCGCTGCGCCCCGGCGGGCTGGCGGCGGTGGTGTCGGCGGCGGGCGCGGACGCGTCGGCCGTGGCCACCTCCGGGACCGCCGAGCGGGGCGCCCACATCATCGACCCGCGCACCGGCGGGCCCGCCGTCACGGACCTGGTCGCGGTGACCGTGGTGGGCCCCCGGCTGACCTGGGTGGACTGCTGGGCGACGGCGGCGTTCGCGATGGGGTCGCGTCAGGCGCTGGACTGGCTGGAGTCGCTGCCCGACGTGGAGGCCCTGCTGATCACGGCGGGCGACGAGGTGCGCTGCACGTCGGGACTGGCCGCGCGCCTGGGCTGACCCGTCCGATGTCGCGGGCCCCGCCGGTTCGGCGGGGCCCGCGACATCGGTGTACCGGTTCGTTCAGTGGTTCTTCTGCGCCAGCCCCAGCAGATGGTCGGCCAGCGCCTGCCCGCCGGAGGGGTCACGGCTGATCAGCATCAGCGTGTCGTCGCCCGCGATCGTGCCGAGGATGTCGTGCAGTTCCGCCTGGTCGATCGCCGAGGCCAGGAACTGGGCGGCGCCCGGCGGGGTGCGCAGGACCACGAGGTTGGCCGACGCCTCCGCGGAGATGAGCAGTTCCTGGGACAGGCGCCGCATCCGCTCCTCCTTGGCCGACCCGCCGAGCGGTGCGCGCGGGGTGCGGAAGCCGCCCTCGCTGGGGACCGCGTAGATGAGGTCGCCGTCGGTGTTGCGGATCTTCACCGCGTTCAGCTCGTCCAGGTCCCGGGAGAGCGTCGCCTGGGTGACGTTCAGCCCGTCGTCGGCGAGGAGCTTCGCCAACTGGCTCTGGGAGCGCACCGGCTGGCGGTTGAGGATGTCCACGATCCGCCGGTGGCGTGCGGTGCGGGTCTGGGGCACGGCCGGCCCGGTGTGCTCCTGGTCCTGGTCCTGCTCCTGGTTCATCGTCGTCTCATTCCCCGGATCGTCCGTCCCCGTTCACTGCGCCGAGGACGCCGGGGAGCGCCCGGAGGAACGCCGCCACCTCGTCGTCGCCGAGGTTCAGCGGCGGCATCAGCCGTACGACGTGGGGGGCGGGCGCGTTCACCAGGAGGCCGGCGTCCTGAGCCGCCTGCTGCGTCTGTTGTGCGAGGGGCTCGGTGAGCACGATACCCAGGAGCAGGCCCGCGCCCCGGACATGGTCGATCAACGGGTGGCCCAGCGACTCGATCCCCTCGCGCAGCTTCTCGCTCTGCCGCTTCACGTTGTCCAGCAGGCTCTCGGACGCGATGGTGTCGACGACGGCCAGACCCGCGGCGCAGGCGACCGGGTTGCCGCCGAAGGTCGTGCCGTGCAGGCCGGGTCCCAGCAGGTCGGCGGCCCGGCCGAAGGCGACGGTGGCGCCCAGCGGAAGTCCCCCGCCGAGCCCCTTGGCGAGCGTGACCACGTCCGGCAGGACGCCCTCGTGGGCCTGGTAGGCGAACCAGTGCCCGGTGCGGCCGACGCCGGTCTGCACCTCGTCCAGGACGAGCAGCGCCCCGGTGGCGGCGGTGATCGCGCGGGCGGCCTTGAGATAGCCGGGGGGCGGGACGACCACCCCGTTCTCGCCCTGGACGGGCTCGATGACCACCAGGGCGGTGTCCTCGGTGACCGCTGCGGCCAGGGCCTGGGCGTCGCCGTAGGGGACGTGGGTGACGTCGCCGGGCAGGGGCAGGAACGGCTCCCGCTTGCCGGGTTGGCCGGTGAGCGCGAGGGCTCCCATGGTGCGGCCGTGGAAGCCGCCCTGGGTCGCGACCATGTGGGGGCGCCCGGTCAGTCGGCCGATCTTGAAGGCGCCCTCGTTGGCCTCGGCGCCGGAGTTGCAGAAGAACACCCTGCCGTCCCGGCCGAAGAGCTGGAGCAGCCGTTCGGCGAGGGCGACGGGCGGTTCGGCGATGAACAGGTTGGAGACATGGCCGAGGGAGGCCATCTGCCGGCTCACGGCGTCGACGACGGCGGGGTGGGCGTGGCCGAGCGCGTTGACGGCGATACCGCCCACGAAGTCGGCGTACTCCTTGCCGTCGGCGTCCCACAGCCGCGCGCCCCGGCCCTTGACGAGGGGCAGACTCGGGGTGCCGTAGGTGTTCATGATCGCGCCCTGCCAGCGCTGGGTGAGGCCGGCGTTGGTCTCGGTCCCGGTCATACGGCGTCCCTCTCGTCCCTCTCGTGCTTGTCGGGCACGACCATGGTGCCGATGCCCTCGTCCGTGAAGATCTCCAGCAGGATCGAGTGCTGGACCCGGCCGTCGATGACCCGGGCGGTGTTGACGCCGCCCCGCACCGCGTGCAGGCAGCCCCGCATCTTCGGCACCATCCCCGACGACAGGTCGGGCAGCAGCTTCTCCAGCTCGGAGGCGGTGAGGCGGCTGATCACCTCGTCGCTGCGGGGCCAGTCCTCGTAGAGGCCCTCGACGTCCGTGAGGACCATGAGGGTTTCGGCGCCCAGTGCCGCAGCGAGAGCCGCAGCCGCCGTATCAGCATTGACGTTGTAGACATGTCCGTCGTCCTGACTGCGGGCAATGGAGGAGACGACCGGGATACGGCCGTCGGCGAGCAGCGCTTCGATGGCGCCCGTGTCGATCGCGGTGATCTCGCCCACCCGTCCGATGTCGACGAGCTCGCCGTCGATCTCGGGCCGGTGCCGGGTGGCGGTGATGGTGTGCGCGTCCTCGCCGGTGAGGCCGACGGCGAGCGGGCCGTGCTGGTTGAGCAGTCCGACCAGTTCGCGCTGCACCTGTCCGGCGAGCACCATGCGCACGACGTCCATGGCGTCCTCGGTGGTGACGCGCAGGCCCGCCTTGAACTCGCTGACGATGCCGTGCCGGTCGAGCGCGGCGCTGATCTGGGGGCCGCCGCCGTGCACGACGACGGGCCTGAGCCCGGCGTGCCGCAGGAAGACGACGTCCTGGGCGAAGGCGGCCTTCAGTTCCTCGTCGACCATGGCGTTGCCGCCGAACTTGATGACGACGGTCTTGCCGTGGTGGCGGGTCAGCCAGGGGAGCGCCTCGACGAGCGTCTGGGCCTTGGGCAGCGCGGTGTGCCTGCGGGTCGCGGTCATGACGAGTAGGCGCTGTTCTCGTGGACGTAGTCGGCGGTGAGGTCGTTGGTCCAGATGGTGGCGGTCTCCGAGCCGGCGGAGAGGTCGGCCACGATGTGCACCTCGCGGTAGCGCATGTCGACCAGGTCGCGGTCCTCGCCGACGCTGCCGTTCTTGCAGACCCAGACCCCGTTGACGGCGACGTTGAGCTGGTCGGGATCGAACACGGCCTTCGTCGTGCCGATCGCGGAGAGCACCCGGCCCCAGTTGGGGTCCTCGCCGTGGATCGCGCACTTGAGGAGGTTGTTGCGGGCGATGGAGCGGCCCACCTCCACCGCGTCCGCCTGGCTCGCCGCGCCCACCACCTCGACCTTGATGTCCTTGCTGGCGCCCTCGGCGTCCCGGATGAGCTGCTGTCCGAGGTCGTCGCAGACGGCGCGGACGGCCTCGGCGAACTCGGCGGTGTCCGGGGCGATGCCCGAGGCCCCGGAGGCGAGCAGCAGCACGGTGTCGTTGGTGGACATGCAGCCGTCGGAGTCCACGCGGTCGAAGGTGACCTCGGTGGCGGCGCGCAGGGTGGCGTCCAGCATCTCGCTGTCGACGTCGGCGTCCGTGGTGAGGACCACCAGCATGGTGGCGAGGCCGGGAGCGAGCATGCCGGCTCCCTTGGCCATGCCGCCGACCGTCCAGCCCTCCTTGGCCACGACGGACGTCTTGTGGACGGTGTCGGTGGTCTTGATGGCGATGGCGGCCTTCTCGCCGCCGTGCTCCGACAGCCGGCCGGCGGCGGTCTCGACGCCGGGCAGCAGCTTGTCCATGGGCAGGTGCACGCCGATGAGTCCGGTGGAGCAGACGGCGACCTCGATGGCACCGACGCCGAGCACGTCGGCGGCCTTCTCCGCGGTGGCGTGGGTGTCCTGGAACCCCTTGGGCCCGGTGCAGGCGTTGGCGCCACCGGAGTTGAGGACGACGGCGGAGAGCCGGCCGGTCCTGAGCACCTGCTGCGACCACAGCACCGGGGCGGCCTTCACACGGTTGGAGGTGAAGACGCCCGCGGCGGCGCGGCTCGGCCCGTCGTTGACCACGAGGGCCAGGTCCGGGTTGCCGTTCTCCTTGATCCCGGCGGCGATGCCCGCGGCCCGGAACCCCTGTGCTGCCGTGACGCTCACGGTGCGACTCCGATCGTGGAAAGCCCGGTGGTCTCGTCGAGCCCCAGGGCGATGTTCATGCTCTGGACGGCACCGCCCGCGGTGCCCTTGGTCAGGTTGTCGATGGCGCTGATCGCGATGATGCGGTGCGCGGCGGCGTCGTACGCGACCTGCAGTTGAACGGCGTTGGAACCGTGGACGGACGCGGTGGCGGGCCAGCGTCCCTCGGGGAGCAGGTGGACGAACGGCTCGTCGGCGTAGGCCTTCTCGTACGCGGTGCGGACGGTCTCGGCGGTGACACCGTCGCGCGCCCTGGCGCTGCAGGTGGCGAGGATGCCGCGGGGCATGGGGGCGAGGGTCGGGGTGAAGGAGACCGTGATCCGCTCCCCCGCCGCGGCGCTGAGGTTCTGGACGATCTCGGGGGTGTGCCGGTGGAGGCCGCCGACGCCGTACGGGGACATCGAGCCCATGACCTCGCTGCCGAGCAGGTGGGGCTTGGGTGCCTTGCCCGCGCCGGAGGTGCCGGAGGCCGCGACGATCACGGCCTCGGGCTCGGCGAGCCCCGCGGTGTACGCCGGCAGGAGCGCGAGGGAGGCTGCGGTGGGGTAGCAGCCGGGCACCGCGATGCGCTTGGAGCCTGCGAGCGCGGCGCGGGCGCCGGGCAGCTCGGGGAGGCCGTAGGGCCAGGTCCCGGCGTGCGGGGACGCGTAGAACCGCTCCCAGTCGGCCGCGTCCCCGAGCCGGAAGTCGGCACCCATGTCGATCACGAGGACGTCGGGTCCGAGCTTTTCGGCCACGGCGGCGGACTGGCCGTGGGGCAGGGCCAGGAAGACGATGTCGTGCCCGGCGAGGATCTCGGGGCGGGTCTCGTCCAGCACCCTGTCGGCGAGGGGCGGCAGATGCGGCTGGAGCGCGCCGAGCTGCTGTCCCGCGTTGGAGTTCCCGGTCAGGGCGCCGATCTCCACCTGCGGGTGCCCGAGAAGCAGGCGCAGCAGCTCTCCCCCCGCGTATCCACTGGCCCCGGCCACCGCCGCGCGTACCGTCATCGAACCCTCCTCCTTGATGGCATGACTATACGTATTGCCGCAGCTTTATGCAATCACGTCGTCGGGGCCGGGCGCCCCCGTCAGCGGTGGCCGACGTAGGCGACGAGCCCTCCGGCGTTCAGGCCCATCGCGCATCCGCCGCGGAAGGCTTCATGGCGCATGAGCGGGGTGTGCTGTGCGTCGCTCATCGCGTACGGCGCGTGGATCCCCAGTTCCACGCCGCACAGGCACACGACGTATCCGTGCCGCAGGGCGGCCGCCTCCCACTCGGGGTCGTGCGGGACCCAGGTCCGGGAGTAGATCTCGCCGTCGGGTGTCCGCAGTTCCAGCCTGGAGTAGGTGTCTCCCGAGTAGTACGACGGTGCCGGCTGGTCATTGGGCGACTCGTGCAGTTCCCATCCGGGGACCGAGCACAGGTCGCAGCCGGGCGGCAGGCGCCGCATGCCGAAGTGGATCTCGTCGTCGTCGCGTCGCGGTGGTTCGGGTATGCACAGCTCGTCGAAGACGGCGTGCCGCCTCTCCTCGAGGCGGGCCCCGTCGTCGTCGGATCGCGGCAGGTCGGGGAACTCGGGCGGCAGGCGCCGCATGCCGAACAGGATGGCGCCTTCGAGCTGCGGCTCCTCGGGCACCTCGAGCACGGGCCCCCTCCCCATCGTGTACCACATCCCGAAGATGCCCCTGCCCCGGGCGCGCCTGAACTCGAAGAGCGCGACGGGCATGTGACGCGTGTGCGCGGGATCGAGGGTGACGGTGCCCTCCGTGGTCTCCAGACCCATCAGGACGCCCTCGAGCCGCAGCGCGGGGTCGTCGGTGAACAGGATTTGCCCGAGGTCGTCGACCTCTTCGTACTGACGCCCACTCATCTCTGCCGGCCCTCCGGTCGGTTGCCGTTCCATGTCCGGTCCGCGAGGCGGACAGGGGGGACTTGCATCATGCTATTGAAGGATCGTTGAACGATCCATACATTGGACGCGTGCACCACCAGGCCGGCGATGTCGTCGAGAGCAGGGGTGAGGGTGAACGCGGAGGAAGCGGGCAGGGAGCGGACGGGCGCGGGTCGGCGGGTGCCGGCGGTCGCCGCGAGCACCGGCGCGGCGTTGGCGCTGTGGGCGGCCTTACGTCTGATCGGGCACACGGCCTTCGTCACGCACGCCTCGTGGATCGAAGCGCTGTGCGCGGTGGCGATCCTCCTCGGCTGCGTGCTCCTGTGCACGTGCTGGTGGGTGGACTCCAGATGGCTGCTGGGTGCGGCGTGCCTCCTCGGGGTGCTGATCCTGCAGCACCTGGAGATGGACCAGCAGGCACTGCACCGGTACGGGCGTACCGAACACGTCAGGGTCCTGCGGATCGGGTGGTCCGCCGGTGACGGCATGGGCGACAGCGCCCGCCTCTACACGGTCACCGTCATCGACGGCCCCCCGTTGGCCCCGTTCGAGGAGAACGGGCTCATGGGCTGGAAGTGGGTGGTGGGCGGCACGTACACGGTGACCGTCGATCCGCAGGACCGTGTCCCGCTCAGGCGGGGGGACAGACCCGGCCCGCCGGTGGTCCAGCGGCTGCTGCAGGTCCCGCTCGGCCTCGGCCTGGCCATCGCCCTGTGGCGGCCGGCGGGCCTCCTCCTGCGCCGACGACGCGTCCCCTAGGGCCTGTCCCCCCGTACGGGCGTGGCCCGGCCCGGGAGAGACTGGGAGGGGGGCGCGTGATCGTCGCCCCCGATGCGCGGTCGTGCGGGACGTCGGAAGGGTGTGGATGAGCGGGTTCTGGCCGGTCGAGGACGTGCTGGCCCATCTCGCGGGCCGGTGGGGCGTCGAGCGTGTCGTGCGGGATCTCGGATCCGGTGCGCAGGGGCGGTTCAGCGGGACGACGGTGTTCTCCGCCGCCGCGGACGGCGCCGGGCTGGTGCACCACGAGTCGGGCACGTTCGTGTGGCAGGGCGTGGCCCGTCCCGCCGAGCGGACCCTGCGGTTCCTGCCCGGCCCCCGCGCCGGCACCTGCGAGGTGCGGTTCGCCGACGGGCGGCCCTTCCACGACCTCGATCTCACCGACGGCCGGCACGTGGCCCGGCATCCCTGCGCCGCCGACCTCTACCGGGGCGAGTTCACGGTCCTGGACGAGGACCGCTGGCGTACGGTCTGGCGGGTGGGCGGACCGGCGAAGGACCTGGTGCTGGCCACCGACTACACCCGCGAGCCCGGCCCCGCGTCAGGCGTTCAGGGGTGAGGCGGCCTCCAGGCGCAGGTTCCAGCGCCCGTTGCGGCCCACGAGCGTGAGGGTCGACAGAGGGCGGACGTCGACGCTCCAGTACATGACCGGCTGCGCCTTGAGCGCGTAGACCAGCGCGGCCCGCACCACCGACGGCTCCGCGACGGCGACGATTCGGCTGCCGTCGTCGACCGGCCGGGTGTCGAGCCAGCCGCCGACCCGGGAGATGAACGACACCAGCGGCTCTCCCCCGTGCGGGGCGGAACGGGGGTCGGCGAGCCATGCGTCCACCGCGGCGGGCTCCCGCGCCATGGCCTCGCCCAGGGTCAGACCGCTCCAGCGGCCCATGCCGCAGTCCCTCAGCGCGAGCTGCGCCAGGGGCGCGTAGCCGAGCGCGTCGCCGGTCGCACGGCTGCGCGGGGTCGGCGAGCAGTAGCGCAGCTCGGCCGCCCCGAGCGGCACCAGGTCGTGGGCGGCACGCTGCACCTCGTCCCAGCCCTCCTGGTCCAGCGGCCGGTCGTCCTCGAATCGCTCGGCGAGCAGCGAGGAACTGCGCGCGGCGGCGACGAACGTCACCCGAAGATGCATGCGCAGATCGTGCGGCGCCCGCGAGGACAGGTCAAGAAAAGTTACTCAGCGGTGACCAAGGGACGGCCGCGCCCTGGCGTTGCAGGGGGGTGCCGTCGCCGCCCACACTGGTGTGGTCGGTGGGGGACGACTCCGCGTGTGACGAGGAGGTCCATCAGATGCGCGCGACCAAGGGCGACAAGCTGGTGCAGCACGGCAGGACCGTCGGACAGCACGACAAGGTCGGCGAGATCGTGGAGGTGATGGGCACGAACGGGACGCCCCCGTACCGGGTCCGCTTCCAGGACGGGCACGAGGGTCTCTGCTCCCCGGGTCCCGACACCGAGATCCGCCACGGCAAGGACATCGGCCGGCCGGTCGGACCGTGAGCAGGCCCCCGGACCGTGAGCAGGCCCGCGGACGGTGGGCGGACCTCATTCGATGACGAAGCGTTCCTCCCGCTCGGACGCCGGGAGCGCGACCATGCCCGGGACCGCCACGAGCCCGCCCTCGGGCGGGCCCCAGCCGACCTGCCCGCCGTCCGACTCGGAATCCGAGGAGGGCGGGCTGCTGTCGATCAGCGGAGCGTCGATGTCCTCGCCCTTCCTGGGCTTGCCGGCCCGCTCGTTCCTCCTCTTGATCCCGTCCTGGAGCAGGTTGGGGTTGTCCAGGGGGATGCCGAACACGTTCGGGGCCGCTCCTCCGGTGGCGGCGGCGTAGACACCTCGGGCGAAGCTGGTGCAGTTGTACTTGGCCAGGTTGTACGAGTGGGCGTGGTTGTCGTCGATGTACTGCATCGCGTTCTCGTACTGCTCGAGGGTGAGATCGACGGTGTACCTGGCGCTCGCCTTGTCCGGCTCGTCCTTGTTCTTGTGCACGCCGCCCCGCACGGTCCGCAGGGGATTGCCCCCGCGCACGTTCTCCTGCGGGTAGAAGCCGAACGTCTTGACCCGCTCCCGGCCGCCCTCCGTCGTGTAGATGGCCACCCAGGCGTGCCCGAAGCGGCCCGCCCAGTAGGCGGGTTCGTAGCTGCTGGCCGGCTTGGAGACCTGGATCTGCATGCGGTAGGAGGGGCCGGCGGCCGCCGCCGAGGTGCCGGTGTCCGCGGCCGTCGTCGCCGTCTCCACACGCTGGACCGGGACGGCCGCGGACACGCCCGCGGCCGTGTTGCGCCCGAGGCCCGCGGAGTGCGGCAGGGAGCCCGTCCGCAGCGCGCGGGTCACCGCCGCGTTGCCGGCCGTGCGCTGGAGGTCGGCGAGCGGTACCGCGGCGAGGGGCCCGGCCGGCGCGCCCACGACATGAGAGCCGCCGCGCGGCACCTTCTTCTCCTCGCGTGCGCGCACCTGGTCCGCTCCGTTCCCCTCGGTCGCTCACGGCCGGGCCGACCAGGAGACCCCTCGCGCACCCCACCGCTCGCCGCCCGTTCTACCAGCGGGCCCGCGCCCCGGCAGGAGCCACCGGGGCAGACCTTCGGGCAGACGCCGGCGGTGCGCCGGCCGACGCGGCGGCGACCGGCGGGGCGGTGTTCAGTAGTGGTCGGCGACCACGTAGGCCATCGCGCCGATCCGGTCGGCGGCGACGTCCTTGGCGGCGAAGAACACATGGCCGCCCACCTGGGGGTAGCGCCTGGCCAGGGTGAGGTGCAGGGAGAGCTCCTCCGGGTCCTGCCAGGCGGCGGGCTGCGCGGGGTCGCCGGCCTTGTACAGGGCCTCGCCGATGTACAGGCGCACGCCGGTGCCCTGGGTGACCTGGGCCCACCAGCGGACCAGCTCCGCGTAGTCGGCGGGGGCGAAGCCGATGTTCCAGTAGAGCTGGGGGCAGATGTAGTCCAGCCAGCCCGACTTCACCCACGCCCGGGTGTCCGCGTGCAGGTCGTCGTAGCTCTGCAGGGCGCGGGTGGCCGAGCCGCGGCTGTCGGTCGCGGCGTTGCGCCAGACCCCGAAGGGGCTGATCCCGAAGCGGGCCGCGGGCCGCACCCGCTTGACGCGGGCCGCCACCTCCCGCACCAGGAGGTTGACGTTGTTGCGGCGCCAGGCCGCGCGGTCGGCGAAGCCCTTGCCGTACGCCGCGTACGCCGCGTCGTCGTCGAAGGTCTTGCCCGCGACGGGATAGGGGTAGAAGTAGTCGTCGAAGTGGACGCCGTCGACGGGGTAGCGGGCCACGGCGTCGAGGATCGCGTTCTCCACGAAGGCGCGCACCTCGGGCAGCCCCGGGTTGTAGATCATCTTCCCGTCGTGGGCCACGACCCAGCCGGGGTGCTTGCGGGCCGGGTGGGAGGCGGCCAGCCGCGACAGGTCGGTGTGGCCGGCGACCCGGTAGGGGTTGAACCAGGCGTGCAGCTCCAGCCCCCGCGCGTGCGCCTCCCGCACCGCCGTGCCCAGCGGGTCCCAGCCGGGGTTCCTGCCCTGGGTGCCGGTCAGGTACTGGGACCAGGGCTCGTAGGGCGAGGGCCACAGCGCGTCGGCGCAGGGGCGCACCTGGAAGAAGACGGCGTTCAGACCGTTGCTCACCGCCGTGTCGAGCTGCTGGAGCAGCTGGGCCCGCTGGGTGGCGGCCGTCAGACCGGGCCGGGAGGGCCAGTCGCGATTGGACACGGTGGCCAGCCACATGCCGCGCATCTCGGTGAGCGCCGCGCTCCTGGCCGGGGAGGGCGCCGCACCTCCGGGAGCGGCGGCCGCCCCACTGGCGGTGAGCGCCGACACGGCCGACAATGCGCCCACCGTGAACGCCCGACGCGACAAGCGGTCCATCTTCACCCCTCACACGCTGCGGATCCGCGCCGTCACGGACCGTCTTCGCGCCTCAGGATGCTCCCACCCGGACGATCGATCATCGATACTTGGGAGTAACGTGCACGAACGGAGCAGGCGACCGGCACCCGAACGGACCTGCCACAGCCGTACAACAACGAAAGGGACGATGTGACCGACATCGAACGCGTCGGAGTGGTCGGCTGCGGCCAGATGGGAGCGGGCATCGCCGAGGTCTGCGCCCGTGCCGGACTGGACGTGAGGGTCGCCGAGACCACCGGCGAAGCCCTGGAGTTCGGACGGACCCGCCTGTTCGGCTCCCTCGCCAAGGCGGCCGAACGCGGAAAGATCAGCGCGCAGGAGCACGAGGACGCGCTGTCCCGCCTCACCTTCACCACGGACCTCGGCGAGTTCGCGGACCGCGATCTCGTGATCGAGGCGGTCGTGGAGAACGAGCAGGTGAAGACGGAGATCTTCCAGGTGCTCGACCAGGTGGTGACCCGCCCGGACGCCATCCTCGCCTCCAACACCTCCTCGATCCCGCTCGTGAAACTCGCGGTCGCCACCTCGCGGCCCGACCATGTGGTGGGCATCCACTTCTTCAACCCGGCGCCGGTGCAGCAGCTGGTCGAGCTGATCCCCGCGCTGACCACCTCCGAGGGCACCCTCAGCCGGGCCCAGGGCTTCGCCGAGAAGGTCCTCGGCAAGCACGCGGTACGCGCCCAGGACCGCTCCGGCTTCGTGGTCAACGCGCTGCTCGTGCCGTATCTGCTCTCCGCGATCCGCATGTTCGAGTCGGGCATCGCGGGCCGCGAGGACATCGACAACGGCATGGAACTGGGCTGCGCCCACCCGATGGGCCCGCTCAAGCTCGCCGACCTGATCGGCCTGGACACCATCGTCTCGATCGCGAACTCGATGTACGAGGAGTACAAGGAGCCGCTGTACGCCGCTCCCCCGCTGCTCCAGCGCATGGTGGAGGCGGGACGGCTGGGCCGCAAGACCAGCTCGGGCTTCTACTCGTACTAGAGAGTCCGACGATGCCGCCAAGTGGCGCCGTTCCAGGGCGAATTCACCTGGATCGGCGCCCACGGCGGTAGTGCAGTCAGGTGGCCCTGGCGGCACCCACAGGCCCTCGTCCGCGCGTTGCCCCCGGCCCCGACGTGAACTGCAGGGGACATGGCGCGGTGAGCAGCGGCCACGGACAGGAATCTGGCCCTGACCTGGGGTTTTGCATCTTTCGAAGCTGTCAGGGCCTTTCCCTCTTACTCAGCGAAAAATCCCTGAAAAGTCCCTGGGACAGAGCTGAAAGTCCCTGAAAGTCCCTGGTCCCGAGCGGCCTGACCAGTACTTGTGAGCCCCACACCGGTGTCGTGCCTGGCTCACGCTGACCGAAGACGGTTCACGCCGCGTTGGCACGGAGGACTCCTCGCCGAAGATCTCCTGCGCGTGACGGACGGGTTCACCCCCGCGTCGGCGGGGAGCACCGATGCTGCTGCTCGTCCTCGCCGACAACTACCGGTGGTCCCCGCCGACGCGGGGGTGTTCCGCCGCCCACGGACCTGAAGGCGAGCGCGATCACGTGGTCCCCGCCGACGCAAGGTGTTCGGATCACTCCCTGATGAGCGTCCGCAGCAGCAGTGATACAGGACTCTCATGTGGAGTGCCGGAGCACGGCCGAGCACTTGAGCGTCTCCGAAACCCGATCCCGAGACCTACGCATTACGAGGGCCTGCAAGATCGTGACGGGTGCTACTCCGTGATCCCCCTCGGTCCAGTTTTCCCTGGTCAGGGACTTGCCAATCTCACTGACGTGCCGCGCAATCCAACAGGTGCTGCCCCGTCCGCTCACGCAATCCCGGCCCTACGCACGAGGTCGGCAGTTGACTTGAGCCGCTTCTGCATCTCCTCGTGGCGACGCCGTGTCGCCTCCGCTTTCTGCTCTTCGCGCTGGCGCTTCCTCTTGTGCTACGACCAGTTCCCCATTTGATCAAACGAGGTCGGCATGCCAAGCCGTGTTGCGGGTCAGGTATCGGTAGCCGACCCACTCCTGCGCCAGGCGCTGACCAGCGACGAGGAGGCCGACCACCTTCGCCCGGTGCGCCGCAGGCATCCACTGAACCAGAGCATGAGCCTCTCCTGCATCGATGGCCCTCTCCTTCGCACCCCGTGCGCGTCCAAGTTCCAGTAGCGCACCGTAAAGTCGCTCAGTGGGCTGGACCGTTGGAAGGCCCCGCTCACTGGCGGTCTTGGATGCCGCGTACGGGATTCGGATCCCGCTGAGGTCGAGATCGCCGAAGTAACGGATCTCCGCAATGCCATGCCTGTCCGCAAGCGTGTTGACCGATGCACGGAATGTGCCGCCGAGCCCCCAGGCGACGTACCCCAGCCGGTGGCTGTCGGGGAGACTGTGCACGAGAGACCACCAGGTAGCCGAGTTCTCGACCACGAGCAGGATGTCTCCGCCGCCGACACGTTGGTAGTAGCCGTCCCCGATTTCGGTCAGGAACGTCTCTGTGAGCAGCGGCGGGTGCGTCGTGAACGTACGCAGCGTCGTGTGCAGCCGGTCGGAGTCGCCGAAGATCGGCCCCGAGCGCAAGGTGTCGAAGGTCTTTTCCGGCATGGGAAAATCCGCTTCGCTCCCGTACGTTCCGAAGATCTCCAGAGCCCTCTCCCGGAGCGGCACAGGGAAAAGGTCCGGATCGCTCATCAGCCAATGGTTGACGGCGACGTACGCCGAGCGCTGCTTCGAGGTAGCCGTCGGCCACTCCCGGGCGAGCTGGTAGAGATCGGGGTGCCAATGCGGCATGGACGGTACGGGGGAGCGCGGGGGTGCAGTTGCGCAGAGCCAGATCTTGAGAGGCAGGGACACTTTGTCCCGGGTACGTTGTTTCATCTGCTCGATCAGGCTTTGCTCTTCGAGTTCGTCCAACAGCCTCGACATGAGCAGGGGTTCGAATTCGCCCTCCGGATTGCGGTTGTTCACCTTTCGGAACGCGATCCAGATGTCGTCCAGCACGACGCGCGTCCTGCGTGCGCCGTTCCAGCCTGCCTCGGTAGCACCGGCTCTGAGGTGCCGGATGAACTCACTCTGCCTGTGCTTCACGGGTGTCTCCGTCCTCCGTCTCTCGCTTGAAGACTCTGGTGGTGGTGACGTTGCCCGTGCCGTCCGGTTCTGCCAACTCGTCGAGCGCCTCCTGGACCCGCTCGGTCACGGTCAGGTACTTGCGCCCTGCCCGCAGATCAGCGTCGTTGCGCAACCTCAGGATGAGGGGAAAGCGTTTCAGAGTGCCGTCGTCGGACAGCCCTGTGGTGTAGATGAGTTGCACACCCAGTGCCTCGGCGACCTTGCGTTGGAGGGCGAGCAGGTAGTCCGCGTTGGCCCGGCCGATCGGGTTATCGAGGAACAGGACACCGGAGTACGTTTCCCTCTCCCTACCCCGGTTGCTCGCCCGCAGGGCGGCCATAGTGCAGTAAAGGAGGATGGCCGCCGTAAGGTGCTGGCCGCCCGAGAAGACGTCCTTGATCTCGGAGACTCTGATGCGTTCGTTACGCAGCACGGCGTCGGGCTTGAGCATGTCGATCCGGAACCCCCTGGGGACGGCTGCCCTCACACCGGCGAGCAGCAACGACATCCCGTCCCTACGCACAGACCGCCCATCCGCGGTGCGGCCCTTCGCCGCCTCGTCGATGACCTCCCCGATGTGCAAGTGCGCGGTATCTTCTTGTGCCGGGGTGAAGCGGAAGCGGAGGAATTCCTGAGCGGCCCAGTCGTCCAGGCTGGCCGGCAGCCGCGACATCCGCTGTGCCTGACGCAGCAGGGCCAGCGCCTTGTCGACCTGTGCCTTGAGGTTGCGCACGATCAACGTGCGGTGCCGCTCCGTCTGGTCGATCTCCTCGCTCAGGGCGCGCAGGCGCGGCCTGAGAGCGTCGGACCACTCCGTGGCACGGGCCGCCACCGTTTCCCAACCCGCGATGCGAATCTGTGTCTGCACCCGAACGTGCAGGTCTTTGAACTCCTCGGCGCCGGCATGATGTGTGAGCCTCTCCGTTGCCGCCCGTAGGGTCTGTTCGTCAGTGTGGGCATTAGCTTCGCGTGTCCTACGCTCCTTGGCCAGCCGGGTGGCAACGTCCTGGGCAGCATCCGCGTCCCCCTCGTAGGGGGCGATGTCAGCGGCTTCGCCGTCGCCCTCGGACACATCCTTGGTGAACCCGTCGACGATAAACTGGAATGCCTTGGCGGATGCCTCAGCACCCTCCAGTTGATGCCCGAGCCGGGTGTGCGCTTCCTGCTGGGCCGCCACCTTACGAACGCTCGACGTCTCCTGTCGGTCGGCCTCCTCAACAGCTCCGGAACAGGACTCGATATCGGCTGGGTATTCGGGAAGCTTCACCGGGGTCGTCATGCGGCCCTGAGCAGTTGCCAGTTCGTCCGCACAGCGCGACGCGGCCACTGCCGCCTTGCGTACCGCGGTCTCAGCTTCCCGCATCGCCTGGTCCGCGCTCTCCAGAGCCGTCGCCCGTGCCGCTTCGTCGGAGCCCTCGGGACTCTTCAGTAGTGTGGCCGCCCTGCCGCGCAGTTCCTCGGAAAGCTTGAAGTAGCCTTGCTTCGCTTTGGCGGCGCGTTCGTTGGCTCGCTCACACTCTTCCAACAAGTCGCTCCCGACCTGAACACGGAGATAGCGTTCCGCGGCCTGGTCGTACGTGCTCCGCAGCAACGCCGTGGAGAGTTCGGGGACAGGATCGGAACGGAGCACGTCCTCGCTCCCGGGCAGTTTGGCCCGTTCGTCGTTGACAGAGTGTACGGTGCGCTGGTACTCGTCAGCTCTGCGTTGATGCAATGTGACGAGCTTCTGCAGCTCGACGACTTCGTCCTCCGCCTGACCGGCGGCTTCCTGGCGCTCCCTCATCCTCTCCTTCTCGGACGAGGCATGTTTCGTCCATTCCGGCAGGTGGCTGTTACGGTCGGCGAGTTCTTTGAGCCGGTCAAGCCGTTTGGTGAGCGAGTCCCGAATCTCGCGTAGAGGTGGGAGCTCCTCTTTGATCTTCTGCCGGCGTTCCTGGAGCGTCCCCAGCACTTCCTTGCGTTCCGTCACCCTCGCATCGGCGGCCGCGAGCTCCCGCACCACGCCTGCGTGTTCTTCCGTCAGCTCGGTGATGCTGCCTTCGGGGTAGCGCGTGCACCAGTCCGTGAGAGCGTAGGTCAGGTTGCCGTCCTGCTCGATGCGAGCCGTCAACTCTTCGGCACGAGCGCTGCGCACGGCGTGCCGGGCAGCGATCGCCTCGTGTTCGGCGGCCGCCGCGTCCACGTCGTAGAGGGCGGGGTGAGGTGGGATCACCACCTCGACGCCGTCTGTCAGCGCGGCCTCGGGGTCGGTGAAGGTCCTGGTTGTCGCAACCGACACGAAGACAGTCGGTTGGGGACGCAGTGCCGTGAGCACGTCCCGGGCCCGGTCGATGTCAGCAGGATCATGGAGAAGGATGCCCGAGGCCAGGTGCGGCAGCCGCTCCACGATGTCGCGCCGCCGGTCGGTATCGGGGATGGCGGCGAGGTAGCGCCATCCCGGGACCGCAACCACTTTGGCGTCCTCAAGAGACTTACAGGCGTCGGAGACCACTTGGGCCGGCGGCAGGAGGTCGCCCGAGGCCAAGGCGTGGCGTGCCCGTTCGTCGATGGACTCGGCGACCCTCAGCTCGGTCCGTTCTCGTTCGGCCTCAAGGCGTGAGGCGTTCAACGCCTCCAGGAGCGCGGCGACGTCGCGTTCGAGGTCGATGCCCGGCACGTCGAGGAGCGCCACGAGCCGGGGGTTCGTCTCCAATCGCGCTGCCTGTGTCCGGACCTCGTCCAAGCGGCCCGAGAGCTGCTTACGGCGCCCACGCAGGTCACCCGACTCCGACTCGGCCTTCCGTAACTCGTCCTGCGCGAGGGCCTCTCGGTCTGCGAGTTCCGCCCATTCTCGTTCCAGGTCAGTCACGCGCTGGGCTGTGTTGTCGCATTGTTCCTGAACGGTCTCCACGGTCCGGGACAGCGCGGCGGCGTCATGGAGCAGACCGTCGGAAACAGCTGCTTCGATGTCCTTACGCAGACACGTGATCAGCTGGTCGAACTGGGCGGCCGCATGTTCGGCCGTCGTAGCGGCCCGGTGCGCCGCGCGGGCACGCTCTTGTGCCGCACTCTTCTCCTTCTCCCGAACCGAGACCTGCTTCAGGTCGTCGGAGGCGCTCTGAGCAGCCGCGTCAGCCGTCGCCCACAGGCTGCGGGCCAGACGGCGGGCTGCGCCGTCGCGCTCTTCTAGTGCCGGGCGTGCCTTCTCCTCTGCGGCTCCAATGAGTTCAGTCAGTGTCTTGACCTGGGCGGTGCTGTCCTCGTACTCATGCACGGTCGAGGTCTCTTGCCACGCCTTCACATGGTCTCGCGCCCGGGACAGTCCCTTCTCCCTCGCCGCCAGCTCCCGCTGAGCCCTCTCGTGTTTCAAGTCGGCCAAATGGCGACGGAGTTCAAGGACGATCGCCTTGGCGCGTTCAGCGGTGACCGTCAGCTTCTTAAGTTCATCTTCCGACTTGACGAGCTTTGCCCGCTGCCCGAGCACCACATCGTGCTCGTTTCTCGCACGTACCCGAATCCGTCCGCCCAGTTCCGCTACATCACGAGCGGCCTCCTCCGCTCGGCGCCGGGACTGCCGGGCGGCTTCGGCCTGTTCGGCGATCGGGCCCAGGAGTTCGAGTGCACGGGCGACGAACTCCCGCTCAGTGACGAGCAACCCACGGCCTGCGAGCCGCTCCACATGTTCGGTAACCAGCGCCGCTAGGTCGTCCATCTCATCGGCCTTGACGATGGCCCGCAGCAGAAAGTCGACGAACTTCACGTCCGAATCGAGCTTGAGCCAGTTCGCCGCTTCACCTTCGTCGACGTTCATCTCCCTCTGGTAGCGGAAGAGCTCGGGGTCGAGTTCGAGCAGCTGTAGCCGATTGGTCCAGTCGCCCTGGTGCCGTGTCCAATACAGGGCCAGGCTCTGGTCTGCCGCGTACGCCTCTTGAAGCTCGTCCCGGTATGTGTCCAAGGTGCGCGACTTCGCGCCGACCGCCATCGGGAGGGTATCGAGGTTGATCTCGTCACTGGGCTGCAGGCAGTACCAGCGTTCCCGCAGGTTGTCGGAGACTTCGGAGGCGATCTGGTTGCGCCAGGCCAGCACCTTTCCGGTGAGCAGCAGCTCCCCGGTCAGCGGGTTCATCCATTCGAGGACGATGTGGGAGACGTCCTTGGGCATGACGAACTTCTCCACGACGCGCGTGTTGGTCGTTCCCACTGTGTGGCGACGTCCGGGAAGGACGACGGAGAAGACGAGCTTGAGCAGAACGGACTTGCCGCCCCCGTTCTCCAACAGAATCAGGCTGGCAGGCGAGGGCCGATAGGTCGTGGCGGTAGTGTCGAAGAGGGCTCCTTGCTCGGCGCCCACTGGGCGCCCTGCGCCACTGAGGTCCATGGTGACGTCGTGGAAACGGGCACCGGCCGGTCCGACCGTTCTCAACCGGACACGGGACAGCTCGTACATGGATACGGTTCTCCTAGTCGTACAGCGTCTCGGCGCGGGTAGTGCGGAGCATCCCGGTCCCAGTAGCGGGAGGCAGCACTCCAATTTCCGTCAGTTCCTCATAGGCGCGCGTACTGGCGAGTTCACGCACATGAACCTGGTAGCGGTGGGTGGCGAGGAAGATTTTCTCCCCGTCCTCGGAGTCGGCTCTGCCCTGGTGGAACATTCCACGGTCGACAAGGTGCGCAAGAGCCCGGCCAATGAGGGTGCGGGAGGCTGATGCCCCTGATCGTCCGGCCTTGGTGGGGGCGACTTCAGGCCGACGCTCGTAAGCCCTCCAAGCCCTCTCCAATTCCAGGGCATCGGCCAGTGGATCCTGCGACTCCTCGCTCTCGGCAACGCGTTCCGCCAGAACCCGGCACACCGATCGCACGAGCCTGTCGATGGACGACACCCGGACCTTGCCCTGATAGCCATCATCGGCCAAGTCCTCGGGCCGGGGGAAGGCCAGGGCCGCGACGGCCAGGTGCGTGATGCCGTACAGAATGCGTTCGGCCTCACGGCCCTCCCGCATCCGCACCTGCCGAGCGTACTGATCCATCCGAGTCTCGAAGGCCGATCCCGGCAACGCGGTATGCACCATGCCAGCACGCGTGGTGACCGCTATAACCCTCAGCCCCATTCCCGCCGCGTACCGAGTGACGAGCGTCTCGAAGTCCGGATCCTCGGCGTAGCGCTTCACGAGTGCCGCGTAGGCACTGTCGCGCACGGGTCGAACCTTGGGTCTGAAGCCGTAGCCGATAAGCCTGCCCGCAGCCTCTGCGTCGTCGGCGATGGTGTCGGTGATCATGATCGTCTGCTGTCCCTCTCCAGACGGTCGGCGTCCAGAGCCGCTCGATCGAACGCCGCAGACGTCAGCAACAGGTCGTCGCCCTCGAACCCTTGACTGTTCAAGGGGGTTCCTGCCGATACGGCTAGCAGGACGCGGTCGGCCCCCTCACTTAACGCCGAACTCAGTTGCGGGCTGAAGGCCCGCAACGCCAACAACACCAGTAGGTCGGGAAGTTCTGGATCAAGCGTGGCAGCCTCCTCCAGCAGTTCGGACAACGGTCTTGCCTCGTCGGTCAGATCGAGCAGGAACTCGGCGACGCGCTGCTGCTCGTCGGTGTACCCGCGCACTTCCACGACCGGGACGAGCTCCGGCTCCTCCCCCTCGCCCGTGAACCGGGCTCGTTCGGGTGACGGAGCGAGCAACGCGGGAACCAGCGTGGTCAGGCAGAACTGGTCATCGACCGTCGGCCCCACGGAATGCTCGTAGAAGGACCGCACTGGACGGGAAGCATCGGCCAGCGTGAGCCCGAGCACCGGTTGAAGGAGGTCGCCGTACACGTCCACCGGAGCTCTAAGGGCCGTGCCGGAGAACTGTTGGCGATCCTGTTCGTCGAGAAAGAGTGTGCGAGCGCCACGCAGACGGGTCTGCAGCCGGGTGTGCCGGCGAACGCAGTCCTCCAAAATGCCTACGAGGTCGGCGGCCTGTCTCCTGCGGACCGGATCCTCGGACTGGTCACGTTCGGTAGAAACGGACCGGGCGATCGCGGACTCTTCCTGGAGCCGGTGGTCGACGTGGTCCAGAGCCTCGTTGAGGAGGTCCGGTATCTCGTCCGTCCAGTCGACCGTCGTCACATTGCGGCTTGTGGCGTCGAGCTGGGCACGGACGATCTCCGCGTACTGAATAGTGCGAATGCGGGCCTGCTCGGCCACGGCCTTCGCGTCGGCCAGCCGCCCTCTGCCGATGAGATTGCGCAACCTCACCTCGGCGGCGATCTGAGCTGATTCCACATCGGTGTCCAACGCACCGACCAGAACGTTCAACGCCTCGTTGGAAGCACGCAGATACAGGTCCCCATTGCTGTCCGAACGCTCCTCGATCAGCTTGAAGTCCCACTTCCTCAGCGCATACGCGCCCGCCCCGTCCACTTCTCCGTAGTAGCGGCGGAAGCCTCTGTCCGTGTCGCGAACGTTGATCAGAGAGTCGAGCACCCATCCGGCGACCCGCCTGTGCTCATCGGCCGGGCGGTCCGGCGCCTGCCAGCCGACGAAATCCGCAGCCCTGAGCAGGACCTGTTCGTGGTTCGCTCCAGTGTCGTAGTCCATCGCGATAGCCACGTGATCGATGATCTGCAGGGCCACCTCGGCCATCTGGTACTGAGCGCCGTTCAACCAGGGCTGCTTCGCCTTGCGAATGTCAAGGTCATGCAAGGGCGCCGTGCAGGCCAGGGCCTTGAGCCTCCGCGTGAGCCCTTCGTCGGCCCATACTTTCCGATCGCCCCCGTGATCATTCATGACGTCACTACACATGCACGAAGCCGCAGGTGTCACCTGATGCAAATAAGTTGGCGAGAATCAGGGCGGTACCCCCTCATCGCGACCCACCAGTAACATTGACTCCATAGGACCGTTTCCTGCAGATTTCCCCACCCCTTAGTCCTCGTACTCATCCGTAGCAACCTCGCCGCCAGTTGCAGACTTGTCCGAATCGCGATCTGCCAGGAGCTTCAGCCGAGACGTTCCGTGGATCAAGCTCGCCTTTTGGTGCCGCACCCCTCCCAACAGGGCATATGCAACGGTGGGCGCCAGACCCTCTCGATGAGCAGCGGCTTCGCCCCCACTGGCGAGCTCCCGCTGAGCGGGCGGGATGGTCCATCACGTCAGTGACCTGCTCACCGCATCGATCAGCGACGCCGCACGCACATCCTCGGAGCCACTGATGATGTGATTCATGGCGTAGCCAAAGGCAATGCCAATCTCTGGATCGGCGAAGCCCAGCGAGCCGCCTCGGCCGTTGTGGCCGAAGGCGTTCGGCCCTGTCATGGGGTTGTCCTCGGTAGGCAGTTGGTATCCGGAGCTGAACCGGCTTGGCGCCACCAGCACCTGATCCATTCCGGCTGCCTGCTCCTTGGTCGCCAGAGTGAGGGTTTCGGGGGCGAGCAGACGAGTGCCGTCCACCTCGCCGATCAAGGCCGCGTACATACGGGCCAGCCCCCGCGCGGTGCCGATGCCATTGGAAGCCGGGAGTTCCGCGGCCTGCACCTCGAGTGAGTTGAAGTCGATCGCGGCAGGGTCGGTCACCATGTACGCCCTGTTGCTGAACGAGTCCGGGTCGCTCCAGGCGGCGACCTGATCACGGAGTTTCTCGGGGACAAGCTCCGGAGCCACAGTCGTGAGGTCCACGGCAGGCTTGCTGTGCACCATGTGACTGACCCGTTCGCGTTCATGCGCCGGCAGCCCGATGAAGAAGTCGAGGCTCAGCGGGGCGGCGATCTCGTCAGCGAAGAAGCGGCCCGGCGTCCGGCCGGAGACCCGGCGGATCACCTCACCGACAAGCCAGCCCCAGGTGCGGCCGTGATACCCATGAGCGGTACCCGGAGGCCACACAGGTTGTTGCGCTGCCAGAGCCGCTGCCATCGGGTGCCAGGCCAACGCGTCGTTCAACGGAACCGGTTGATCCAGTGCGACCAGGCCAGCCTGGTGGGACAGGAGCCAGCGCACCGGGATGTCTACCTTGCCGTTCGCGGCGAACTCCGGCCAGTACGTGGCGACGGTCGCGTCCAGGTCCAGCTCGCCGCGCTGGGCCAGCAGGTGTACGGCGGTCGCGGTCGCTCCCTTGGTCGCCGAGTAGACGAGTTGCAGGGTGTCACGCGTCCATGGTCGGCCGGTGCGGGGGTCGGCGATGCCACCCCACAAATCCACTACCGGGTGGCCATCCCGGTACACGCACACCGCCGCGCCGATGTCTCCGTGCCTGGCGAAGTTCTCCGCGAACGCCTCACGCACCGGTTCGAAACCGGCCGCGACCTCACCGCCGATCACCGTCATGCTGTCCATCGTGACACTCCCGACGCCTGCTTCCGTGGGCGGCCTGGCTCTCGGCGTACGGGGCCGTACTAGCGTCAGGTAGCGACGGACAGTGCCTTGAGACGCTCGCGGAACTCGCGAACGGCTGGGACAGACGTGTTCGGTTCAAGCCGTGCGGAGAACTCGTTCAGGCGGCCCAGCGCTCGCATGGAGCTGACCTTGTCTTCCAGGAGTTCCGCTCCGCGGTTCGCCGCTTCGAGCGCTCCCTCCAGGTCGTTGCCGGCGAGCCGGGCTTCGGCCAGGCGCGCAGTCCGTACGGCCATGTCGCGGGGTGCTGCCCTGTTGACAGACGTCTCCAGTGCGCTCGTCGCGCGTTCCACCTGGCCCGCGCGCAGCAAGACCTTGCCCTCGGTTGACTTGAGCTGAGCCTCGCCGAACCAGTCAAGCCAGTCTGGGTCTTCTCCTTCTGTGTGATGCCCCCAGTGAGACGTAGCGCGGTTCAGCGCCACGCCGGCCCTCTGGTGGTCGCCATCGCGGGACAGCGCTTCGGACTTGTGCAGGTAGAGGAAGGACTGGGTGTAGGGCGACAACGTTCGCGGTGCGTTGTCGATGGCGGTGGAGATGAGGTCGACCCGCTCGGCGGTCCGGCCGGCCTCCGAGACCTGGACCCCCATCTCAGCCAGGACGAAGGCGCCGAAGGCGTCGTCCCCTGCCGTACGGGCGCTGCGCAGGGCTCCGATGTAATACCGCTGTCCTGCGGAGCGCAGCCCAGCGTCATAGGCCATCCAGCCGGTCAGATGTGACACGCGGGCGGCCAGTGCGTAGAGGCGGAGGCGGATCGTGTCCGTGTACCGCCCTGCGTCAAGGAGACCCGTGATCAGGGCGAGGTCGCCCCGCGCTTGCTCCAGGAGCCGAGCTCCGCCGAGTTCGTCGTCGAGCGCGCGGAGGGTGCTGATGCGCTGCTCGATCGTCGAGACCATCGTGTTGGTGACGCGATCTCCGTTGAGCGCCGAGGCGAAGGCGGAGGGTGCCTCGGCCCAACTCGCCGCCAGTCCTGTCAGGGCGACGCCGGTGATCGTGAGAAAGCCTCGGCGGTCCAAGCATCCACTCCCCACCAGATCTGTCAGCGCCTCGACGGTCCCGGCCTCGTTCCAGGGAGTGCTGAGCCCGGTCACTTCCCATACCGGGAGCCAGTATGGCCAAGCCGTGGCCTGCGCCCGCTCGTACGGCACACGCAACAGGGCGGCGAGGACGTATCGCGCATCGGCGTCCGGCTCCTGGCCCTGCTCCCATTTCCACACGGTGGTGCGGTTGGTCGCGAGCGGGACGCCGAGCGACTTCCCCTGAGCCTGCATGAGTCGCGCGAACTCGGCTTTCCCCCAACCGCGCGACTGACGGACGTAAGCCAGTGGGTGGACTGCTAAGGGCTCACCAGGCACATCAGCTCTCCCGTCATCCCCTTGCGGCGTCGCTCGGAGGCTACTCGCCACGCACGTGCGTGGGAGGGCGTCCCCAAGAGAAACCCCCTAGAAACATTCCCGGCTTGCCCGCTCCGGCCGTTGACTGAGATCAGCCGCCCAGGAGCAGCGCGTCGGCGCCCGTTCCGGACGGTCACCTCAGATCGGCGGCTCCATCTCTGTGTCCCCCCATCGGGGATGGAGCCGCTCTCCAGCTCTTCGGAGGCGTCCGCCATGCCCACGCTCGTGTCTCACTTCGCCCTCACGGGCACGAAGGAAGAGGTACCGCCCGCTCGCCGCAGGGTCGTTGCCCAGGTGCGTGAATGGGGCGTCTCTCTGAATGACGAGACAGCCGACACAATTCGCCTCGTCGCCTCCGAGCTCATCACCAACGCCGTGGTGCATGGCAGCGGGCCTATCACAGTCACCTTGTCCCACAGTTCGGGCAGCTTGGTGATCGACGTGCTCGACACCAACTCCAAGGTGCCGAAGCCGGTTTGCTTCGAGGCGGAGGACGAGGGTGGTCGTGGTCTGGTCCTGGTGGATTTCCTCGCAGCTCGGTCGGGTTGGAAACGCGTCCAAGGCGGGAAGCACGTGTGGGCCGAGATCGCTCTTCCGAAGTCGGATCCTGCCGATGAAGCTGCCGCCCTAAGCCAGTTCTCCGGGGCTCGATCACCGAGTCCTCGCGGCCGAACCGTGCCGTCGTCGCTCGCTTTGGCTATCGCCTGATGGGGCGGCATACGTTACGCCTGGCGACGATGACTGAGCCCGAAGTCGTATTCAGGCCGACGCGTCGAGACATCGACCCAGCCACAGGTGAACTCACTGCGTACGCGCTCTGGGACCGCCACAGCTGGGAGCCGAGCGGCGAGTGCTGGCTCTGGTGCGGACGGCACGGCGTCGAGGTGACGTGGATCGGGCCTGTCCTCTCCAGCGGCATGCACGCGGCCCTCTACTCCTGCCGCGCCTGCCTGTACGAGCTGGACCAGCGCGTCCTGCAAGCCAACATGCGCCAGGACCTTGCTCTCCCCCAGGTTGACGGACCGAGACCTTCGCGCTGAGAGCACCCCTCACGATTCCGCGGTCCCCGCATCTCCGTTCCCCCGCGGCCGTGGAGACGGCTTGCAGTACGCACGTCTGCCATCGCGCAGGCACCGCCGGAGCCTGCGCGATCCAAAAGGACTTCCCGCCGGAACCCCGGCGGGAGAACCGAAGAGGAAGGAGCACGAGGTGGCACAGAGTACGACGACAACGCCGCCGGCCCCGAGTGGCCTCCTGGTGGCGGTGGAGGAACTGACCGCCGTCCACGACCGGTACGACAGTCTCCGGTCCGACAACCAGGGAAGCTCCGGCGACCAGCCGTGGCCGGGCGGTGACGGGAACCTGACCGACACCGAGTAGCACCCAGGCGGCGGGGGCGACAGGGCCTTTCGTGTCGCCCCCGCCGCGTCCACGTTCACGTAACCGCAGTCAAGGAGGCAGTGATGGAACACCAACTGATCAGCGCCATCGAGAGGGCGCTGGGATGGAGTGGCCCGGAAGAGATCGGCAAGGGCTTCGCGCGCGGGAACATGGGCGACCCTGGCCTCCTCTCCCGCATCCTCACCCCGAACCGCCTGCTCGACATGGCCATGCGCAGGAGCCTCAGCCGCCCGCAGTTCCGGTGCTTCCAGAACGGTGACGAAGTCCATCCCGCCGTCTACTACACCGACAGTGTCAGTCCCCGCGGTCAGAGCATCCCCATGGTCAACATGCGCAGTCTGGGCCGACTGCTGGACGAAGGTGCGACGCTCATCCTCGACCAGGCCAACGTCTTCGACCCGACGATGGAGGTCGCCTGCCGGGCGTTGCAGTGGTGGTCGCACGAGCGGGTTCAGGTCAACGCGTACCTGACGACGAACGATGCGGCAGGCTTCCCTCTGCACTGGGACGATCACGACGTGGTGATCGTCCAGCTCGCGGGCGAGAAGGAGTGGGAGGTGCGAGGCACCTCTCGCCCGGCGCCGATGTACCGGGACGCCGACCCCAACAGCACGCCGACCGAAGAGATCGTCTGGTCCGGCGTGATGAGGACCGGCGATGTCATGCACATCCCGCGGGGCCACTGGCATCAGGCGACCCGGACCGGTAGCGGCTCGGGAAAGAGCCTCCACGTGACGTTCGGCATCACCAAGCGCACCGGAGCGAGCTGGCTGGCGTGGCTGGGTGACTGGTGCCGCGAGCAGGAGATCTTCCGGCACGACCTGGACCGCCGAGACCAGGTCGGCGGCCAGGCCCTGCTCGAAGCCGCCGCCCGACTGATCGGCGAGCGCTCCCCGGCCGACTACCTGGCAGCGTACGAGCAGGCGACGACGCTCCCCCGACACGTCCCGTACCTCGACATCTTGGCCCCGCTCGACACCGTGGTGTGCACCACCCACTTCCCGCCCCAGATCCACGAGAGCGGGGAGACCGTCACTGTCGTGGCTTCGGGTAAGCGGCTCACCCTCGCGGCCAAGGCCGTGCCCGCGCTGCGGCTGCTGCTCAGCGGCCGACCCGTCTCCCTGGAGCGCGCGGCGGCCCTCGTCGGGGCCGAGGTGGCGGAGGTGGCGGAGATCCTGGTGAAGGAGGAACTGTGCGCGACACTGACCCCCGAGTTGTCCTCGGGCTACACCGGTCTCGTCATGAACGTCGGCTCTTGATCGGCGCGTTGGACCTCGGTGTGACCGCGCTCGACACCAGCACCAACTACCTCCGCTTCCGTTCGCACGAGGTTCTGGCACGGGTCGCCGGCGACCTGCTGCCGAAGTTCCATCTCTCCACCAAGGTGGGCTACTTCCCGGGCATCAGCGGGGCCGAACACTCCCTAGCCCCTGAACGACTGCACAGCGCGGTGGAGGAAGCGGCCCGTGACCTCGGGCGGGAGCCGGATCTGGTGTTCCTGCACAACCCGGAACACTCGCTCACGCCGGGGACTGCCCGGTCGCGCGAGGCCCTGGCCGAGGCGTGCGCAGCCCTCGACAGTGCGACATCACGCGGGCTGTGCTCCGCGTGGGGCATCGCGACCTGGGACCCTACGGCGCTGCTACCTCTGGTCGACGCATCCGTACCGACCCCCTCCACGCTCATGGTGCGGGCCGGCTTGCTGGTGGGCGCCGGAACACTCGATGCCGCCGAGGCCCTGATGGAGGCTTGGGGCCTGGGCACGGGCGCGATGTGGGGGATGAGTCCCTTCGGCGGCAGCACCAAGGCATCGGTGTGGGCTCGGGTCGACCCCCGCGTCTTCCTCCGCGACGGCGGCGGGTACTCCCGTGCACAAGCGGCCTTCCGGGTGGCCTACCAACTGCCGAACGTCAGCGCCGTAGCCATCGGTACGGACGAACCCGCGCATCTCGGAGAACTCGTCGGCGCCCTGGCCGCCGTCTCCGACGAACAGGCGGTCGCCGAGTACCGCACGCTGCTCCGTGACCGCCCGCGCACTCAGTCCGTCTGAAGGTCTTGGACGATCTGTTCCGCCATGTGCCGCGCAGGCTCCAGCCGGGGGTCCTGCGGGTGAGCGTCCGGACCAAGGATCTTCGAGCACACGAAGAGCGTCATCAGCTTGCCGTCCCGGCTCGCGAAGTCTGCGCGCCGCTCCCGCAGCACGCGGTCAGCCAGAACCGGGACGACGAGCGAACTCGCCCACAGCGATGCGGAATCCAACCCACGAGGCGCGCTCCCCCAGTCCTCCCAGTCGAAGAGACAGAACGTCGGCGCGCTCATATTGGCCCAGTTCAGGTCCGCGTGCGCCGGTACCCACTGCTCGACGGTGGTGTCGAAGGAGCTGGGAAACGCGGCGCGGATGGTCCCGGTGACGAGGGCCTGCGTGATCGTCTCGGTGTCCGGTGAGGCCACGCGGCTCGTCCGCTGTCCGGCGAGGGCGTCCAGCGAGGAGCTGAACGCACGCCACCATTCGTCCGGGAGTTTGGGGTCTTCGCTCAGCACGGCGGTACCGATGGGGTCTCCGGGCAGGAGCTCTGTCTCGTCAGCCCGCCACATGACGGGCTCATCCGCGTCCCGCCACACTACGCACGCCTGCCATTCGGGCTGCGCGACGCCCTTCAGACGAGCGGCACACTCAGTGCCGTTCCACCCCTGATCGCCGATCTTGTCCACGAGGCGCCGCTCAACCCGGACCCAGGTGTCACGATCAGTTCGTGCCCCCACGGAACGACGCTTGCGCACCACTGTGTCCCGGTCGAGCCGTGTCTGGAGTGATCGCTCGACCTGATCAAGAATCGTGTCGACCGGTTGCGCTCGCAGATCGACAGCCTGACCGGTGGGAGCCGAGAGCGTCATAAGGCGACGGTAGCAGCGTGGGATACGCCGTGATGGTCCCTTTCGCACCGCCACTCGTAGTCGCTGTCCATCACCTTGAGCGGCGTGCCGGACTGCGCAGCACACCGCTGTCGGCGCAAGCTTGTCACCGCCCGAGTCGGCGATGCTGTCCTGGTTCGGCCACGGGATTGGTCGACTGCGTGAGCGATGTGCCGGCGCCCATTGCCGGTGTCCAGGTGGTCGTCTTCCGCCGTGCCGCTTCGGCTCGGCGGTTGGGCACGGGGTTCCGACCGCCGCCCCCATGCGCAGCAAGATCTGGAACCACATCATCCCGTTCCTGGGTACAACCGCGCTCCGGGACATCGACGCTGCCGTGCTGCGCGCCTGGAAGGCCCAGCTGCTGACACGGGTCGAGGCGTCCGCGGCCCAGGTGATCTGGATCCACCTTTCCACGATCCTCGAAGCCGCCGTCGACGACGGCCGCCTGGTCAAGAACCCCTGCAAGGGCCGCCGGACTGTCAAGGCGCCCAAACCCGCGAAGAGGAAGGCCAAGGCATGGGCCAGGCCGACCGTGGAGGCCGTCCGGGCGGGTCTCCAGGAGCGATACCGCATCGCGGTGGACCTCGGTGTCGGCCTCGGCCTGCGCCAAGGCGAGGCGTTCGGCCTCGGCGAGGAGGACTTCGACTTCGATGCCGGCGTCGTACACGTCCGCCGACAGCTGCGGTGAGACTCCAAGGGAAGGCCATACTTCTGCCTGTCTAAGGGCGGCAAAACGCGAGACGTTCCCCTCTCCCCCAACCTCGCCAAGCGTGTCCAGGACCATCTGCGCCGCTTTCGTTCGGTCGCCTGCACGCTCCCGTGGCGCAACCCTGAGCCGCCGACGACCGAGTTGGAAGCGCGACAGCGCAAACCGATCAGCGTCCGGCTGGTCCTGACCACCTCGCAGGGCAATCGAATCAACTACTCGATGTGGAACAGGCTGAGCTGGCGGCCCGCACTCGCAACGGCCGGTGTCCTGAAGAAGGCCGGCGAGAAAGTCAGGACGTACGGAGGCGTCAGCCGTCGGTACCCCATCTACGAACGCTCCCGGGAGGACATGTTCCACGTCCTCCGGCACACTTACGCGAGCAGGCGAGTCGATCGTGAGCGTGTCGGCGTGGCTCGGGCATGCTTCGCCGCAGACCACGTTGACGCACTACGCTCACTTCATGCCTGGAGCGGGCAAGCAGGGCCTCGCCGCCATGGACGAATGGTTCGGCCAAGATCCACAACCGAATGTCCCTGAGAAGTCCCTGGGCGCCCCGCAGGCCCGCAACAAGCCATGAAACCGCAGGTGAGGGCAGTACTCGCGCACACTGACAATGTGTACGAGGAGTACAAGGAGCCCCTGTACGCCGCTCCCCCGCTGCTCCAGCGCATGGTGGAGGCGGGCCGCCTGGGCCGCAAGACGGGGTCGGGCTTCTACAGCTACTCCTGACCTGCGCCACCAGGGAGAACACTGAAGGCCGCCACCGCGTGATCGCGGTGGCGGCCTTCATGATCAGTGCCGCGGGTGGTAGAGCTCCCGGGCGCGGGTCAGGTCGACGGGGGCTTCCTGGGGCAGGTGCAGGAAGTGGTCCCGCTGCCACGCCTGCGCGCTGCCGGCCTGGCGGTTGGTGGTGGTCACCCAGGGCGGGTAGACGCGGAAGGCTCGTTTCCCCCCGGAACCGTTCACCGATACGACACCGTGTCGGCGGAGAGCGTCCATGGGAAACACGAACTGGCCGAAGTGATCGTGGTCGCGGGTGCTGACGACGAAGAGGTCGACGGGGTCCGCGGCGTCGAAGGGCTGGATGGGCCCGGCCGGGGACCTCTTCCAGACCGTGACGAACTGTCCGACCTTGGTGGGGGTCGTCTTTGCCGCGCGGAACCGGACGGAGAGCCCGTCGAGAGTGAACTCGTGGGCGGCGTAGGCGGCACCCTCGGCTTCGGGCACCGGCTGCGAGCAGGTGAACCCGCAGGGGTCGTAGACGAGTGCCTTCGCCGCGAGGAGATCTCCGTGGGCCGGGGCGGTGTCCACCCACGGTTCGGGGCGGAGATCGGAGGGGTGCTCGCGGTTCGTGGGCATGCGTCCACCCTGTCATGGCTGCCTGGACGTGGTCGGCTCGGCCGGGGGGACGCCGCTCTCCGCTGGTTTCGTCGCGGGTGATCGGAGCACTCGCCGGGTGTGTCTGGTACCCACGGGGCACACGGCGGTCGTCCCACGGAACCCCTCGGCGCGACGGGTGCCGGGCACGCGCGGCTGTGTTTCCACGGCTGGATCATCGGGATCGGCACGGCGTCCGGAACCCGGATCGTGCTGGGGCACTGGGAACGCTCGCCGTTCGGGTCGTTCAGCGATGTCATGATCGAGTGGGAGAACGGACACCGGCTCCTGCTGGCGCCCTCCCGGCAGATCGCGGACTTCGTCTCCGCCACCTATGTCTTCGACGAGGTCCGGACCGTCCCCGTGACCGTGCGGAAGGCGGCCACGACCTGGTCCGTCGTGGCGGGCCCCCTGAGCCTGGGCCTCACCGTCGGCCGCCGCGGTCTCCTGGGACTGCTGCTGCGCGCCGTACCCGCCGCGATCGCGGTCCACCCCGCCTGGGCGGCGGTGACGGACCCGCTCGCCCGGCTGCTGCTGGGCGTGCGGACCCGGTGCAGCGCGGGCGGCGGCAGACAGGAGCGGTACGGGGTGACGGATCTGCACCCGGTCGTCTCCGCCACCGCCACCTACGGGCGCAGAAGCCTCGGCCCCCTCGCTCCGGTGCATCCCGCCGTGCGGTTCGGCGCGGGGTCGACGCCGCGCAGGCCCAGCGTCGTACGGATCAGGACCACCGTGCTGACCTGAGGGGTGGGCCCGGGGCGCGGTGTCGGCTGCGGAACCGTCGCGGGGATTTGCGCGGTTCCCCGCGCCCCCAGGAGGGCGCCCGGGGTGCGTCTCGACCGTAGGGGCGCGGGGGTGGCCCGCGCCCCTTGGGGGTCAGCTGCGGAGGGTTGCGCCTGTGCGGGTGGCTGCCAGGGACACTGCCGCGTCGCGGGCCGCCGTGGCCTCCTCCACCGTCAGCGTCCGGTCGGGCGCCCGGAACCGCAGCGCGTACGCCAGCGACTTCCGGTCCGCGCCGAGCTGCTCACTCTCGTAGATGTCGAACAACCGGATGGATTCCAGCAGTTCGCCGGCCCCCTCCCGCAGCGCGGCCTCGACCGCGGCGTGCGGGACGGACCGGTCGACCACGAGCGCGACGTCCTGGGTCGCCATGGGGAAGGCCGAGATGCGGGGGCCCTTCACCGGCCCCGTGCCCGCCTGCTCCAGCACGTCCAGGTTCAGCTCCATCGCGCAGGTCCGGGCGGGCAGCCCGAGCGTCTTCAGCACCCCGGGGTGCAGCTCCCCCGCGTATCCGACGACCCGCTCCGCACCATCCGCCACCACGGCGAGTTCGGCGCAGCGGCCGGGGTGCCAGGGGCCGTACTGCCCCTGGCGCACGACGAGTTCGGCCCCGGCCTCGCGGGCGATGGCGCGCGCGGCCTCGATGGCGTCCGCCCAGTCGGACGGCCGGCCCTTGCCCCACCAGCCGACCTGCTCGCGGGCGCCCGCGAGGACGACCGCGGCGTGCCGGGGCTGCTCGGGCAGCGCGGCCGTGAGCGAGGCGATCTCCTCGTCGGTCGGGCGGCCGTCGACGCGCAGGCGCTCGGCGGGACGCCGCTCCTCGCGCGGGTGGAAGACCAGCCCGGTCTCGAACAGCGCCAGGTCGTGCGAACCGCGCCCGTCGTTGCGGCGCAGCGCGCCGAGCAGGCCCGGCAGCAGCATGGTGCGGAGGGCGGGCTCCTCGTCGGAGAGCGGGTTGACCAGCTTGACGACCTGGCGGTTGGCGTCGTCCTCGGCCAGTGCGAGCTGGTCGAAGACCTTCTCCCCGAGGAACGGGTAGCTGAGCGACTCGACGTAGCCGGCGGCCGCCAGCGCACGGCCGACCCGGCGGTGCAGCCGCTGCCGCTCGGTCAGGCCACGGCCCGCCGGCGGCTTCGGCAGGGTGGAGGGCAGGTTCTCGTAGCCCTCCAGGCGGATGACCTCTTCGGCGAGGTCGTTGGGGTCGGTGAGGTCGGGCCGCCAGGACGGGACGGTGACGATGAGCTCGTCCTGCCCGTAGACGTCGCAGCCGACCTCCTGGAGGCGGCGTACGACGGTCTCGCGCCCGTAGTGGACGCCCGCGACGGTGTCCGGGTGGTTCGCCGGGATGGTGATGGTGTGCGGCGCGGAGGGCGCGATGACCTCGGTGACGCCGGGCTCGGCGGTGCCGCCGGCCAGGAGCACCAGCAGGTCGACCGTGCGCTGGGCGGCGGCGGGGGCCGCCAGCGGGTCCACACCGCGCTCGAAGCGGCGGGACGCCTCGGAGGACAGCCTGTGCCGGCGGGCCGTGCGCGCGATGGAGATCGCGTCGAAGTGGGCGGCCTCGATGACGACGTCGGTGGTGCCGCCGTTCTCGTGGTCGCGGTCGGCGATCTCCGTGTTCGCGCCGCCCATGACACCGGCCAGGCCGATGGGGCCCCGGTCGTCCGTGATGAGCAGGTCGCCGGGGTCGAGGGTGCGCGTGACACCGTCGAGCGTGGTGAGCTTCTCGCCCTGCTCGGCGCGGCGGACACCGATCGCGCCCTGGAGGGTGGAGCGGTCGTAGGCGTGCAGGGGCTGGCCCAGTTCGAGCATCACGTAGTTGGTGATGTCGACGGTCAGCGAGACGGGGCGCATGCCCGCCTTCTGCAGTCGGCGCTGGATCCAGATCGGGGAGCGGACCTCGGGGTCGATCCCGGTCACGGTGCGCGCGGTGAAGCGGTCGCAGCCGCGCGGCTCGGAGATCTGCACCGGGTGGCCGGTGGCGTTGGGCGCCGGGACGTCGATCAGCGCGGGGTCGCGCAGCGGCAGGCCGTAGGCGATGGCGGCCTCGCGGGCGATGCCGCGCAGCGACAGCGCGTAGCCGCGGTCGGGGGTGACCGCGATGTCGAGCACCTCGTCCACGAGTTCGAGCAGCTCGATCGCGTCGGCGCCCGTCTCGGTCTCGGGCGGCAGGACGATGATGCCCTTGGTGCCGTCGTCGCCCATGCCGAGCTCGTCGGTGGAGCAGATCATGCCGTGCGAGGTCCTGCCGTACGTCTTGCGCGCGGCGATCGCGAAGCCACCGGGCAGTTCCGCGCCGGGAAGGACCACGACGACCTTGTCGCCGACGGCGAAGTTGCGGGCGCCGCAGACGATCTCCTGCGGCTCACCCGTGCCGTTGGCCTGGCCGACGTCGACGGTGCAGAACCGGATCGGCTTCTTGAAGCCCTCCAGCTCCTCGATGGTGAGCACCTGGCCGACGACCAGCGGCCCCTTGAGGTCGGCGCCGAGCTGCTCGACCGTCTCGACCTCGAGACCGACCGTGATGAGCTTGGCCTGGACGTCGCGCCCGGTCTCCGTCGCCGGCAGGTCGACGTACTCCCGCAGCCAAGAAAGCGGGACCCGCATCAGATCTCCATCCCGAACGGCCGGGTGAACCGGACGTCACCCTCGACCATGTCTCGCATGTCTTCGACGTTGTGGCGGAACATCAGCATCCGCTCGATGCCGAACCCGAAGGCGAATCCGCTGTACTTCCGGGGGTCGACCCCGCAGGCGACCAGCACGCGCGGGTTGACCATGCCGCAGCCGCCGAGCTCGATCCAGCCCTCGCTGGAGCAGGTGCGGCAGGGGCGGTCGGGGTTGCCGACGGACTCGCCCTTGCAGACGTAGCAGAGCATGTCCATCTCGGCGGACGGCTCGGTGAAGGGGAAGTAGTTCGGCCGCAGCCGGGTCTTCATGTCCGCGCCGAACAGCGACTGGACCATGTGGTCCATCGTGCCCTTGAGGTCGGCCATGGTCAGGCCCTCGTCCACGGCGAGCAGCTCGATCTGGTGGAAGACCGGCGTGTGCGTGGCGTCCAGCTCGTCGGTGCGGTACACGCGGCCGGGGCAGACGATGTAGACGGGGGGCTCACGGTCGAGCAGGGAGCGCGCCTGCACCGGCGAGGTGTGGGTGCGCAGCACGACACCGGACTCGCCGTGCTCGCCCGCCGGGCCCTCGACGAAGAACGTGTCCTGCATCTGCCGGGCCGGGTGGTCCGGGGTGAAGTTCAGGGCGTCGAAGTTGAACCACTCCGCCTCCACCTCGGGGCCCTCGGCGACCTCGTAGCCCATGGAGACGAACACGTCCGCGACGCGCTCCATGAACGTGGTCAGCGGGTGCCGGGCGCCGGCGGGCACACGGTCGTAGGGCAGCGTGACGTCTACCGACTCCTCGACCAGCACCCGGGCGTCCCGGTCCGCCTCCAGTTCGCCCTGGCGGGCGGCGAGGGCCTTGTTCACGGCGCCGCGCGCCATGCCGACGCGCTTGCCGGCCTCGGCCTTCGCGTGCGGGGGCAGGGCGCCGATCTCGCGGTTGGCGAGTGCCAGCGGCGAGGCCGGACCGGTGTGGGCGACCTTGGCCTCGTGGAGGGCGTCGAGGGAGTCCGCGGCGGCGAAGGCGGCGAGCGCCTCGTCCCGCATGCGCTCGATCTCGTCCGGTTTCAAGGCCTCGACCTCGACAGGGTCGTACGACTTATTGGGTGCCGACATCTCTTCCCGTGCTTCCGATTGGCTGGCTGAAGGTCCCCGTCACTCATCCGATGACCTGTCCCGCATGAGGAATCTCATCCGATGACGCGTCGTGGCCGCTTCGGGACACAAACTTCGGGACACAAAGGTGCCAAAGGCCGAGTCTAACGGGGTGGGAGGGGCGACCGGACCGGGCGTCCGCACCGCGGACCCGCGCCGGCGTCCCCGGGGCGTGGTGAGAAGCCCGCGAGCGGCGCGGCGTGATCCGTGGTTACTGCAGATACGCCGGGGTGCTCACGGGCAACGTAAATCGGAACTCGGCCCCGCCGCCGCGGGCGCGGCCGACCGTGATGGTGCCGCCGTGGGCCTCCACGATGCCCTTGACGATGTAGAGCCCGAGCCCGGTGCCACCGCGCTTGCTGCCCCGCCAGAAGCGGGTGAAGACGCGGTTCATGGACTCCTCCGGGATGCCGGGCCCCTCGTCGCTCACCGTGACCGACGTGCCGGTGTCCTCCCCTTCGCGGGGGGACGCCGAGGGCGTGACGTCGATCGTGACAGTTCCCTCGCCGTGACGCACGGCGTTTTCGAGCAGGTTGCTCAGTACCTGGTCGATCTTGTCGGGGTCGGCCCAGAGCGCGGGCAGCGGGTGCTCCACGCGCAGCAGGAAGCGGTCGGCGCTCTGGCCCGCGGCGACATACGCCTGGATGTGCCGTCCCACGGCCGCTCCCATGTCGACGGGCTGGCGCCGCACCTCCAGTCGGCCGGAGTCGATCCGGGAGATGTCCAGCAGTTCGGCGATGAGCCGGGTGACCCGGTCCGCGTCGGCGTCGACGGTCTCCAGCATCAGCCGCTTCTGGTCGTCCGTGAAGCGCTCCCACTTGGCGAGCAGGGTGGCGGTGAAGCCCTTCACGGAGGTGAGCGGGGAGCGCAGTTCGTGGGCGACGGTGGCGATCAGTTCGGCGTGGCTGCGCTCGGTGCGGCGGCGCGCCTCGGTGTCGCGCAGGCCGACCATCACACGGCGTACGGGGCCGGTGGGCTCCTCGCGCAGATAGCGCGCCGAGACGAGCACCTCCCGGCCGCCCGGCAGGAGCAGGTTGCGTTCCGGCTGCCGCACCCGGATCGCGAGGCCGCCGTAGGGGTCGGTCAGCTGCCACCAGCGGCGCCCCTCCAGGTCCTCCAGCGGCAGCGCCCGCTCCAAGGGACGGCCGAGGGCCTGGGCGGCGGGGATCCCGGTGACACGGACGGCGGCGGCGTTGAAGCAGATCACCAGGCCGTTCTCGTCGGCGACGACGAGGCCGTCGGCGAGGTCGTCGGGGTGGACGTGGATGCCCGGTGCGGCGGGATCACCGTGCAGGGGGGCGGGCGCGCGCCGCGTGTCGCGTGCTCCGGGTGCCCTGCTCGTGCCGATCATGCCCCTGCCCCACCTCTCGTCCCCTGCCGGATCGCCTCCCCGCCCGCGGGCACCCGCCGTTCGGGCGCGGCCGTGGACGGCGCCCGGCCGAGGGCCGGGGAGAGGGCCCCGAGCCCGCCACCCTACTAGCCGGGGGTGACGCAGCGGCACCCTCCGGCGGCACGCTGTGCACGCGCGGACGCGTAGAGACATACGGCGGCGGCCGTCGCGAGGTTCAGGCTCTCGGCCTGTCCGTGGATGGGGACGCGTACGACCGCGTCCGCCAGCGCGCGGGTCTCCTCGGGGAGCCCCCACGCCTCGTTGCCGAAGACCCAGGCCGTGGGGCCGCCCATGGTGCCGTGGTCGAGTTCGTCGTCCAGGTCGTGCTCGCCCGCGCCGTCGGCGGCCAGGATCCGCACGCCCGCCTCCTTGAGGCCGGCCACGGCCTGCTCCACGGGGACGCCGACGGCCACCGGCAGATGGAACAGGGATCCCACGGAGGCGCGTACCGCCTTGGGGTTGTAGAGGTCGACGGAGGCGTCCGTGAGGACGACGGCGTCGGCACCGGCGGCGTCGGCGCAGCGCAGGACCGTCCCGGCGTTGCCGGGGTCCCGTACGTGCGCGAGGACGGCGACGAGCCTGGGGCGGGCGGCGAGGACGGCGTCGAAGGGGGTGTCGAGGAACCGGCAGACGCCGACGAGGCCCTGGGGGGTGACCGTGGTGGAGATCTCGGCGATCACCTCCTCGGCGGCGAGGTGGACGTGGGCGCCCGCGTCGCGCGCCCCGCCGATGATGTCGGCGTAGCGCTCCGCGGCCTCGGGGGTGGTGAACAGTTCGACCAGCGTGGGGGCGCCGCCCGTCCGGTGCGCCGCCGCCTCCCGTACGGCCTGCGGGCCCTCGGCGAGGAACAGCCGGTCCTTGCCCCGGAAGTTCCGCTTGGCCAGCCGCCGGGCGGCGCTCACGCGCGCGGAGCGGGGGGAGATGAGGTCTGGGGTGGCCGGGGGCATGCTCTTCACCTTCGGAAGTACGGGGGAGCTGTGGTCGGCGGTTCGTCACCGGGCGGGCGGCGCGCGCCGCACAACGCGACGGACCCGCAGGCCGCGAAGCCTGCGGGTCCGTACGTCACATCGGCGTGGAGCCGGTGCGGCGTCAGGCCGCCTTGGGGGCGTTGACGTCCGCCGGCAGCGCCTTCTGCGCGACCTCGACGAGGGCGGCGAAGGCGCCCGCGTCGTTGACGGCCAGCTCGGCGAGGATCTTGCGGTCGACCTCGACGTTGGCGGCCTTCAGGCCCTGGATGAAGCGGTTGTACGTGATGCCGTTGGCGCGGGCAGCGGCGTTGATGCGCTGGATCCACAGCTGACGGAAGTCGCCCTTGCGCTTCTTGCGGTCGTTGTAGTTGTAGACCAGCGAGTGGGTGACCTGCTCCTTGGCCTTGCGGTACAGGCGCGAACGCTGACCGCGGTAGCCGGAGGCCTGCTCGAGGATCGCCCGGCGCTTCTTGTGGGCGTTGACTGCCCGCTTGACGCGTGCCACTTGTTACTCCTTGTAGCGGGGCCGCGGTGGAACTCACGCGGCCCGGTATCGATGTGGGTCCCGGTCCAGACGTACGGCGCTCGCGCGCCGTGACGTCACTTGCCGAGAAGCTTCTTGATCTTCTTGGCGTCGCCCGGGGCCATCTCGGCGTTGCCGGTGAGGCGGCGCGTCACGCGGGACGACTTGTGCTCAAGCAGGTGGCGCTTGCCGGCACGCTCGCGGAGCACCTTGCCGGAGCCGGTGACCTTGAAGCGCTTGCTGGTACCGCTGTGCGACTTGTTCTTCGGCATAGCGCCGTTCTCTCCTCGTCGGTGGCGCTCTCGTGCCCGGTCGCGAAACCGGGCACTGGGGAGCGTCGCTCTTGTATCGGTTACATCCTGGGACTGGTGTCCCGGGCCTTTTCCGGGGCCCGTACGCCCCTCCGCCCGGCGGTTCACCGTGCGGCGGTCGTACGTCCGTACGTCCGGTGTTCCCCCGGGGCGTCAGCCCTGGGATCAGGCCTCGGCGGAAGCCTCGGCGTCGGCCGGGGTCTCCACGTCGGCCGGAGCCTCGGTGTCGACCGGAGCATCCTCGGCGTCGGCGGCGTTCTGCGAGCGGCCGGGGTTGGCCTTCGCGTCCGCCTTGCGGGCCTCCTGCGCCTGACGAGCCTCGGCCATCGCCTCGGTCTTCTTCTTGTGCGGACCGAGAACCATGATCATGTTTCGGCCGTCCTGCTTCGGGTTCGACTCGACGAAACCGAGGTCCTGGACGTCCTCCGCGAGACGCTGCAGCAGTCGGTAGCCCAGCTCGGGCCGGGACTGCTCGCGACCACGGAACATGATCGTGATCTTGACCTTGTCGCCCTGCTTGAGGAACCGAACGACGTGACCCTTCTTGGTGTCATAGTCGTGCGGGTCGATCTTCGGCCGGAGCTTCATCTCCTTGATGACCGTGTGCGCCTGGTTCTTGCGCGCCTCACGGGCCTTCATTGCCGACTCGTACTTGAACTTCCCGTAGTCCATGAGCTTGCACACGGGCGGACGGGCGTTCGCCGCGACCTCGACCAGGTCCAGGTCGTACTCCTGCGCAAGCTCCAGCGCCTTGGCGAGCGGCACGATACCGACCTGCTCACCGCTGGGACCGACAAGTCGCACCTCGGGAACGCGAATCCGGTCGTTGATGCGGGGCTCGGTGCTGATGGATCCTCCTCGGTAGCACCATACGGCCGCCTGGCGGACAGCCGTGCATGTCTGGCTGACATAAGGACCAACCCATCACGGCGCATGAAAAATGCCCCGGACGGTACACAGGCGGAACTCCGAGCTTTCCGGAGCACCGCCGCGAGTGAACCGCGGGGCGCGCTTTCGGGCGACTCCACCGTCCGTACGGAACGGTGGGGGCCGCCTGACCGGTGACCCGCCGTCCCGGAGGACGGTCAGGTGGGAGATCGGAGCCTCCACTTGTGGGCCGGGCACTACCGTGTCCGGCCGGTCGTCACACAAGGTTAGCAGCTCCCGGGAGGTGGTGCGAACCGGTGTGCACGGCCGCCCGGCAGGCCCCGTCCGTGGTGCGGGGCCGGGCCGCCTCCCGTGCGCGGGGGCGCAGGTGGCGGGGCCTATCGTGGGGGCCATGAGTGACACCTCCCCCGAGCAGACCCCGGCCTCCGCCGGGAACTCCGACTTCGACGCCATGACCCGTGACATCGCGGAGGTCCCCGCGGTCGAGGTGATCGTGACGGTCGCCGTCAACCTGATGAGCGCCGCCGCGGTGAAGCTCGGTCTGACCGAGGAGGGCGACAGCTTCAAGGACCTGGACGAGGCCCGCAAGCTGGTGCACGCCCTGGCCGGTCTGCTCGACGCGAGCGCGACGGAGATCAGCTCCTTCCACGCGGCGCCGCTGCGCGACGGCCTGAAGTCGCTCCAGCTGGCGTTCCGCGAGGCCTCGATCGTCCCGGACGAGCCGGGCCAGGGCCCGGGCGAGAAGTACACCGGTCCCGTCTACGGCTAGTGCCACGGCAGGCAATGTTTGCCCGTTAAGGAGCGGTGCTCGGTGCGTGCTGTCGGTGTGCCGGCCGGAAGCCCTCGTACTGGACGTACTCGGGTTTTCGGCCGGTGCGGCGAGAGTGCGTGCCGGGCGCCGCGACGGGGCGGACGTTGCCTGCCGCGGCACTAGTCACCCGCCGCACCACCGCGGGGCCGGTCCGCCGGCTGCCGGTCAGGCGCGTTCGAACAAGGGCTCGCCCGGTGGCGTGGTCCCGGCCGGCAGTACCGCCAGGTCGAGACCGTGCACCAGGCGGGCCCTCAGCGTCTCGTCGGCCGCCAGGCGCTCGGCGACCCCGCGCACGGCGTGCGACGGGTCGCACGCCGGATCGAGGACGAGCGCCAGGATGCCGCCGTCCCGCCCCGGGGCGAGATGGGCGCGCAGCACCGCGGGCTCGGCGGCGACGGCGGCCCGCACGGCACCGGTCACGGCCGGATCGGCCAGTGGATCCGCCGTCGTACGGCCCTCCGCGAGGGCGAGCAGGGCGGGACCCGTCAGTTCGAACGGCACCGGACCGGCCATGTCCAGCACGATCGTGTCGGCCTTCTCGTGCGCGGCGGCCTGCAGGGCCTGGTGCAGGGGCACGGCGACGGGGCGGGCCGCCGGGTCCCAGCGGGCCAGGGATTGCGTGGAGGTGAAGGCGGGCAGCGCGGTGCGGCCCGCCGCCTTCAGGGTCGGTACGGCCATGTCGCTGGTCTTCTCGCGGCGCAGACCGTTCTCGTCGACCTCGACCTCCCCCAGGATCGCGACGACGGGCACGAGCAGCCGCGCGCCCTTCAGCGCCTGCAGAACGGGCCCGACCGCGGTGCGGTCCCCGGCCCACGCGGCCAGCGCGGCGCTCAGCGCGGGGTCGGCGCCGCCGTCGTCGTGGGGGAAGGGGGAGTCGGGAATGTTCTTGTTCGCCACGGTCACCGACCCTAGTCCAGGCGGCGGGCGGCTCGTCGCGGACCCCGCGGGATCGGTCGTCCGGGCGGCGCGGACACCGTATCGTCGCGGTCGCCCTCGGCGTCGTCCGCGCCGGGGTCCGACAGCGCACCAGGAGGCGTCGGTGGACTCAGCAGCGCAGCGGCCGACGGGGTCGCGGCAGCCCGGGTCGCGGCAGCCCGCGAAGGACCGGGACGCACTGCTGGCGAGGGCTCTCGGGGCGGTGTCCGACGATCACGGCGCGCGCCTGGCGGTGGCCGTGCTCGACCGGGACTCCGGTCGGGGCGCGACCTGCGGCGCGGGCGCCTTCGACACGGCCAGCATCGTGAAGGTCGACATTCTCGCGGCGCTGCTGCTCCAGGCGCAGGACGCGGGCCGGCACCTGAGCGCGCGGGAGGAGTCGTACGCCGCCGCGATGATCGAGGACAGCGACAACGACTCCGCGTCGGCGCTGTGGGCCGTGATCGGGCGGGAGGAGGGGCTGGACCGCGCGAACCGGCGCTTCGGTCTGACGGACACCGCGGGGGGTGGTGAGGGGTTGTGGGGCCTGACGCGGACCACGGCCGCCGACCAACTCGTGCTGCTCGGGCAGGTGTTCGGGCGCGACTCCCTGCTGAGCGACGCCTCGCGGGCGTATCTGCGGGGTCTCATGAGCGCGGTCCGCGCGGACCAGCGATGGGGGGTGTCCGCGGCCGCCGACGCCGGTGCCGGGTGGGCGCTGAAGAACGGCTGGCTGCCGCGCGGTACGACCGGTCTGTGGGTCGTCAACAGCGTCGGTGCGATCACGGCCGGTGGCCACGACCTCCTGGTGGCCGTGCTGTCGAGCGGCAACCCCACGATGGGCGAGGGCGTCTCGCGGGTGGAGGCGGCGGCCCGGGCCGCGGTCTCGGTGTGCGGCTGACGGCCCGGCCGCCCCGCCGGCGGGCCTTCGGGGTCAGATCCCGGGGCTACGGCGTGCGCGTTCCCGGCCCCGCCACAGCACCACGGACGCCGCCAGCAGCGCGGTCCCGAAGCCCGCGGCGAGGTAGCCTGCCCAGCCGGAGGAGCCGGACCCGCCGGCCGCCGGGTCGGGGCCCCTGCCGAAGTACTCATGGCCGTACGACGCGGCGCGCGGGTTCTGCGGCTGGATGCGCGCCGCCGCCTTCACGGCCGCCGCGGGGTCGACGAGCCCGAACCCGCGTGAGTCGTCCCGGCCGCCGCTCGGGGCGTTGCGGGCCGTCCGCTCCAGCAGCTGCTTGATCTGGGCCGGTGCCAGGCCCGGACGGGCGGCCTTGACCAGCGCCACGGCGCCCGAGACGAAGGCGGACGCCGCGCTGGTGCCCCAGCCCTCGTAGTACTTGCGGTCGGGGTCGGCGATGACGACGTCGACGCCGGGCGCGCTGACGGTGGCGTACCAGCGGCGGGTGGAGAACGAGGCCGGGGTGCCGTAGCGGTCGACGGCGGTCGCCGTGATGACGCCCGGGTAGGCGGCCGGATAGGAGACGTGGTCGCCCTTCTCGCCGCCGTTGCCGGCCGACGCGACGACGGCGACGCCCTTCTTCAGCGCGTACTGCACCGCGTCGTCCTCGGCCGCCTCGGGATGCGCGGAGCTGGAGTCGTCGCCCAGGGAGAGGTTGATGACGTCCGCACCGTGGTCGGCGGCCCAGCGGATGCCCTCGGCGAGGGCGTTGCCGCGGGCGGTACGGGCCTGGGTGCGGGCCGGGTCGGTGTCCTCCAGGATGACGCGGACCGGGAGGATCCTCGCCTCGGGCGCGACGCCGATGATCCCGTCGTTGTCGCCGCCGCCATGGCCGTGTCCGGCGATGATCCCGGCCATGGCGGTGCCGTGCCGGGCCCAGGAGCGGTCGCCGCGGTGGGCGCCGAAGCCGACGAGGTCCTTGCCCGGCAGGACGTTGCCGGCCAGGTCGGGGTGGGTGGCGTCGACGCCGGTGTCGAGGACGGCGACGGTGATCCCCTTCCCCTTGGTCGTCTGCCACACCTGGTCGGTGTGCAGGGCCTGAAGGGCCCACTCCTGGGCGCGTATGCCGTCGGCGTGCGCCGCGGTGGACGGCAGCAGGGCGAGGGAGCCGGCGAGCAGCACGGTCAGGAGGCGGGCGCCGGTCACGCGGGCGCTCATGACGACTCCTTGGTGGCGGTGTCGACGGTCCTGCTCAGCGCGGCCTTGATCGGGTCGGCCAGTCCGGCCGCCTCGTGGCCGAGGCCGGCCTGGGCCGGTGCGCTGGTGGCGCCGGCGGCCATGGCAGCGGCGGCGGGCTGCGGGTCGGTGACGGGGCGGCCGTCGGCGAAGCCGGAGACGGTGTAGAGGACGACGGGCATGTCGGTGAGCACGGAGAGCGTCCAGGACGCGCGCTGGGCGTCGCCGAACTGCTGGGCGACGGTGCCCTTCGCGGCGTATGGGCGGGGTATCAGATCGGTGCGGTGGTCCAGCTTCTGGCGCGTGAAGCGGCGGCTGACGGCGCTCGTGGCCGCGGCGTCGGCCCGGGTGAACAGCAGGCCGACGGTGGTGACATGGCTGCGGGTCGCGTCGGTGTAGGTGGCCCGCAGCAGCCGCAGGCAGCCGAGCGGGGCGAGTGCCCTGGCCAGCAGCGGGTCGAAGGCGTTCCGGCAACCGGTGTCGGGGGCGACGGCGACGCGCGTCCAGGTGCGGTCGGCACCGCCGGGACCCGCGCCGGGGCCCTGGACCACGGGCGGGAAGAGCCGGTCGACGGGGACGCTGTGCCACAGGCCTCCGGTGACGGCGAACGCGCTGTGCGGGCCGTCGTCGGAGCCGCCCCCGGTGAGCCAGCTGCCGGCCGCGGCGCCGCCGAGGAGCCCGAGGCCCAGGACCAGGCAGGCGGCGGCCGCGGCGGTCCGCGAGTGCAGCCGTGTACCGAAGGGCGTCCGTCGGCCGGGGACGGTGGGGGTGTGCGGCGGGGCGGGCGGCGCCGCCCGCCAGGTCTCGTCCCGCTCGGGCCGTACGACCCGAAGCCGCGCGGTGGTCTCCACGATGCCCTCCGCGATCGGCGCGGTGCGCTGCGTGGGTACGGCGCGGGGTGGCGGAGGGGCGTCGGGGAAGCGCGCGGAGGGCACCGGCGGCGGTTCGGCGGGCTGCGCGGCGGTGCGGTCCAGACGAAGGTTCGGGAACCGGGGGGAGGCCGGCGCCCGTCCCGGAACAGCGGCACCGGAACCGGCCGAGCCGGGGTGGGACCCACTCGCGGGGCCCGGGGCGGGTTGCCGGGGGAAACCACCGGTCGGGGCCGACGGAGCCGGGGTCGGGGTTGCGGGGCCGGATCCCGCCGAGCCGGGATTGGACCCACTCGCGGGGCCCGGGGCGGACTGCCGGGGGAAACCGCCGGGCGCGGCCGACGGGGCCGGAGCCGGGATGCCAGTGCCCTCCGGGCCGGGGTGGGACCCACTCGCGGGGCCCGGGGCGGGTTGCCGGGGGAAACCACCGGTCGGGGCCGACGGGGTCGGGGTTGCGGGGCCGGGGCCCGTCGGGCCGGGCTGGGACGCGCCCTCGGTACCCGGGGCGGGCTGCCGAGGAAACCCATCGGGCGCGGCCGACGATGGCGGAGCCGGGATGCCAGGGCTCGCCGAGCCAGGGTGGGACGCACTCGCGGGGCCCGGGGCGGACTGCCGGGGGAAGCCGCCGGGCGCGGCCGACGGGGTCGGGGTTGCGGGGCCGTGCGGGGCGTCCGGTGCCGGTGTCGTCGTCGGGGGTGCGGGGGGCGTGGGTATGCCTCGGCCGGCTGTCGGTGGCTGTGGGGGCCGGGGCGGGACGCCCGGGGCGGTGGACGGATCGCTCGCGGGGACCGGCGGGAACGCGGGGCGCGGCGGAACGGGGACGCGGCGCGCTTCCGTGCTCATGCACCCCCCGTTTCGTGACTGGCCGGGCCACCCCGGAACCACCGGGTCGCTTCAGCGTGGTGCGGGACCGCCCGTCCGCCCTGGGCAGGCATACCCGCGCGGACGGACCCCCATCCCAGACGCACATGCCCGGGCGGAGCCCCACTCCCGCGTGCGCGTCACTCTACGGGTTGAACCACCGCGCACGGGAACCAGTCCACGACGCCGGGGCATCTGCCCGTATCGTCCCTCTACCCCGCGGTAATCCCGTCTGGCAGGCTGCGTCCATGACTGCCCGCGCCGCAGACCGGGCCCGTTACGACCGGGCCACCGCCCACCTCGACGCGCCCGTCGCGATCGTGGATCTGGAGGCGTTCGACGCCAACGCCGAGGACATCCTGCGCAGGGCCGGCGGCAAGCCGGTCCGCGTCGCCAGCAAGTCCGTGCGCTGCCGTGCGCTGCTCGAACGCGTCCTGGCGCGGGAGGGGTTCGCGGGCGTGATGGCGTTCACGCTCGCTGAGTCGCTGTGGCTGGCCCGGTCCGGCTTCGACGACGTCCTGCTCGCCTACCCCTCGGCCGACCGGCGGGGCTTCACCGAGCTGACCGGCGACCCGAAGCTGGCCGCCGGGGTCACGGTGATGATCGACGACCCGGCCCAGCTGCGCCTGATCGACGACGCGCGCCGGGGCGGCACCGAAGAGGTGCGGGTCTGCGTCGAGTTGGACACCTCGCTGCGGCTGCTCGGCGGCCGGGTCCGCGTCGGCGCACGGCGCTCCCCGCTGCACTCCCCCGCCCAGGTCGCGGAGCTGACCCGCACGGTGGCCCGTACGCCCGGGTTCCGGCTGGTGGGGATCATGGCGTACGAGGGGCACATAGCGGGGGTCGGTGACGCGGTGGCCGGGCGGCCGGTGCGGTCGCGGGCCATCCGGCTCATGCAGTCCACGGCACGCCGGGAGCTGGCCCGGCGGCGCGCCGAGGTGGTGCGCGCGGTGCGCGCCGTCGCGCCGGATCTGGAGTTCGTCAACGGCGGCGGCACGGGCAGCGTGCAGTACACGGCCGCCGAGGACGCGGTCACCGAGATCGCGGCGGGTTCGGGGCTGTACGTGCCGCGCCTGTTCGACAACTACACGTCGTTCTCGGGCCGTCCGGCCGCGCTGTTCGCGCTGCCGGTCGTGCGCAGGCCGGGCGTCGGGGTGGTGACGGTGCTGGGCGGCGGCTATCCCGCCTCGGGCGTCGCGGGCACCGACCGGCTGCCCGTCCCGCATCTGCCCGAGGGGCTGCGCTACGACCCCCAGGAGGGACCCGGCGAGGTGCAGACCCCGCTCCTTGGCGCGCCCGCCGACGACCTGCTGATCGGCGACAAGGTGTGGTTCCGGCACGCCAAGGCGGGCGAGCTGTGCGAGCGTTTCGACACGCTGCACCTGGTCGAGGGCGACCGGGTGACGGCGGCCGTCCCGACGTACCGCGGTGAGGGCCACACGTTCCTGTGACACGGACGCCGGGCGCAGGGGCCGACAGGCTCCCGCACCCGGCGCTCCCGTCCGCGGCTACTGCGGCGTCACGTACGCGCCCGCGATGCCACCGTCCACCAGGAAGTCGGTGGCGTTCACGAAGGAGGAGTCGTCGCTGGCGAGGAAGGCCACGGCGGCGGCGATCTCCTCGGCCTCGGCGAACCGGCCCACCGGGATGTGCACGAGGCGGCGTGCCGCGCGCTCCGGGTCCTTGGCGAACAGCTCCTGGAGCAGGGGCGTGTTGACGGGCCCGGGGCACAGGGCGTTGACCCGGATGCCCTCGCGGGCGAACTGCACGCCCAGTTCCCGGGACATGGCGAGGACGCCGCCCTTGGAGGCCGTGTAGGAGATCTGCGAGGTGGCCGCGCCCATGCGGGCCACGAACGACGCCGTGTTGATGATGGATCCCCGGCCCTGGCGGCGCATGTAGGGGATGGCGGCCTTGCAGCACAGGAAGACGGAGGTGAGGTTGACCTCCTGGACCCGCTTCCAGGCCTCGAGCCCGGTGTCCAGGATGGAGTCGTCGTCCGGCGGCGAGATGCCCGCGTTGTTGAAGGCGACGTCGACGCTGCCGTAGGTGTCGTAGGCCGCCTTGAACAGGGCCTCCACCTGCTCCGGGTCGGTGACGTCGACCTTCACGAACAGCCCGCCGACCTCGTCGGCGGCGGCCTTGCCCCGGGTGTCGTCGACATCGCCGCACACGACGTGCGCGCCCTCGGCGGCGAGCCGGCGCGCGGCGGCGAGGCCGATGCCGCTGCCGGCTCCGGTGATGACGGCGGTCCTCCCGACGAGACGTCGGCAGACGTTGCCCGCGTTCCCGGTGCTCTCGGCGGTCTCGGCGTTCTGCGTGGTGTTCTGTGCGCTCACTGTGCGGGGCCCTCCGTGCTGATGAAGACGTTCTTGGTTTCGGTGAAGGCGCTCAGGGCGTCCGGACCGAGCTCTCGGCCGATCCCCGACTGCTTGAAGCCGCCGAAGGGGGTCCAGTAGCGGACGCTGGAGTGGGAGTTGACGGACAGGTTGCCCGCGCGGACGGCCTGGGAGACGCGCAGGGCCCGGCCCACGTCCCGGGTCCAGATGGAGCCGGAGAGCCCGTAGGGCGTGGCGTTGGCGAGGCCGATCGCGTCGGCCTCGTCCTCGAACGGCAGCACCACGGCGACCGGCCCGAAGACCTCCTCGACGGCCACGCGGGCGCGGGGGTCGACCCCGGTCAGGACGGTGGGCTCGAACCAGAAGCCGGGGCCCGTGGGGGCCGTGCCGCGGAACCCGGGCGCGTCGGCGTCGACATAGGAGCGCACCCGGTCCAGCTGGGCGCGTGAGATCAGCGGACCCATCTGGGTCTTCTCGTCGGACGGGTCGCCGACGCGGACGGACGCGACGGCGGGGGCGAGCCGTTCGAGGAAGCGGTCGTAGACCGAGCGCTGGACGAGGATGCGGGTGCGGGCGCAGCAGTCCTGGCCGGAGTTGTCGAGGAACGACATGGGCGTGGCCGCCACGGCGGCGTCGAGGTCCGCGTCCGCGAAGACGATGTTCGGGCTCTTGCCGCCGAGTTCGAGGGTGACGCGCTTGAGCAGGGCGGAGCCCTTGGCCAGTACCTGCTTGCCCACGGCGGTGGAGCCGGTGAACACGATCTTCGCCACACCGGGGTGCTCGACCAGGGCGTCGCCGGCGACGGGGCCCGCGCCCGGCAGCACCTGGAACAGGTTCTCGGGCAGTCCGGCCGCCAGGGCCAGCTCGGCCAGGCGCAGGGCCGTGAGCGGGGTGGTCTCGGCGGGCTTGAGGATCACCGCGTTGCCCGCCGCGAGCGCGGGGGCCGTGCCCCAGGCGGCGATCGGCATGGGGAAGTTCCAGGGCGCGATGACGCCGACGACGCCGAGCGGTTCGAGGATCGTGACGTCCAGGCCGCCGGGCACCGGGATCTGCCGGCCGGTGAGCCGTTCCACTCCCCCGGCCGCGTAGTCGAGCAGGTCGCGGACGTTGCCCGCCTCCCAGCGGGCGTTGCCGATGACGTGCCCGGCCTCGCGCACCTCCAGCAGGGCCAGTTCCTCCAGGTGCTCGTCCACGGTGGTGGCGAACCGGCGCAGCAGGCGGGCCCGGTCGCCGGGAGCGAGCGCGGCCCACGCGGTCTGGGCCTTCGCGGCCCGCGCGACGGCCGCGTCCACGTCGTGCGCCGTGGCGGCGGGGACGGTGGCGAGGAGTTCCTCGGTGGCCGGGTTGAGGACACGCAGTTCGTGCTGGTCGCCGGTCGGGGCGTCGTGCTGGTTCGACAAGGGAAGACCTCTCACAGGCGTTCGAAGGAGCGGCGCAGCTCCCAGTCGGTCACCGCGGCGTCGTAGGCGGCCAGTTCGACGCGCGCCATGTTGCGGTAGTGGGCGACCACCTCGTCACCGAAGGCGGCCTTGGCGATGGGGCTGTTCTCCCAGAGTTCGGCGGCCTCGCGCAGCGTGGTGGGCACGTGCGCGTAGTCGCCGGTGTACGCGTTGCCAGCGCAGGGCTCGGGCAGCTCCAGCCGCTGTTCGACGCCGTACAGTCCGGCCGCGATCAGCCCGGCGACGGCCAGGTGCGGGTTGACGTCGCCGCCGGGGACCCGGTTCTCGAACCGGGTGGAGCGGCCGTGGCCGACGACCCGGAGGGCGCAGGTGCGGTTGTCGTGCCCCCAGGCGACGGCGGTCGGGGCGAACGAGCCGGGCTGGAACCGCTTGTAGGAGTTGATGTTCGGCGCGTACAGGAGTGAGAAGTCGCGCAGGGCGGCGAGCTGGCCGGCGAGGAAGTGCCGCATCGTCTGCGACATCCCGCCGTGCTCGCCCTGCGGCCCGGCCATGACGTTGGTGCCGTCCTGGTCGGTGAGGGAGAGGTGGATGTGGCAGGAGTTGCCTTCGCGCTCGTTGAACTTGGCCATGAAGGTGAGCGACATGCCCTCCTGCGACGCGATCTCCTTGGCACCGGTCTTGTAGACGGCGTGCTGGTCGCAGGTGACGAGCGCCTCGTCGTACCGGAAGGCGATCTCGTGCTGGCCGGGGTTGCACTCGCCCTTCGCGGACTCGACGGTCAGGCCCGCCGCCGCCATCTCGTTGCGGATACGGCGCAGCAGCGGCTCGATACGGCCGGTGCCGAGGACGGAGTAGTCGATGTTGTACTGGTTGGCGGGGGTGAGCCCCCGGTAGGCCGCGTCCCAGGCCTGCTCGTAGCTGTCCTTGAAGACGATGAACTCCAGCTCGGTGGCGACCTGGGCGGTGAGCCCGAGGTCGGCGAGGCGGTCGAGCTGGCGCCGCAGGATCTGGCGGGGCGCGGCGACGACGGGTGAGCCGTCGCTCCAGGCGAGGTCGGCGATGAGCAGGGCCGTGCCCTCGTTCCAGGGCACCCGGCGCAGCGTGTCCAGGTCGGGGCGGAGCGCGAAGTCGCCGTAGCCGCTCTCCCAGGAGGACATGTCGTAGCCGTCGACGGTGTTCATCTCGGTGTCGACGGCGAGAAGGTAGTTGCAGCCCTCCGTGCCGTGTTCGAGGACCTCGTCCAGGAAGAAGGGCGCGGCGAACCGCTTGCCCTGGAGCCGCCCTTGCATGTCGGGGAAGGCCAGGACGACAGTGTCGATCTCACCGCTCGCGACGAGGGTACGCAGTTCCTCGACTGCGAGCGGGGCTGTGCGGTGTGCCACGGGAGGTCTCCTTAGGTCCGCCGAGAGCCATAAGGTATTTCCGAGAACCATTGCTTGGGAAGGGGGTACGGCCAGATGTCACAGAACGGATCCGCCGACGCCGACGACAGGACCCTGGACCGGCTCACGCCGGTGCTGCGTCCCGTGCGGGCCGGCAACGGCTTCGAGGAGGCCCTGGAGCAGATCCTCCAGGTGGTCCGGCTCGGCCTGGTGCCGGGCGGCGAACGGCTGCCCTCGGAGCGGGAGTTGGCGGAGCGCATGGGCATCAGCCGGGTGACGCTGCGCGAGGTGCTGAAGGTGCTCCAGGACCAGGGCCTGGTCGAGGCCCGGCGCGGGCGCTACGGCGGCACGTTCGTCCGTCCGCGCGCCGACGGCGGCGGCGGGGACGAGCTGCGGCGGCGCGTCGAGAAGGTCGACATCGAGGACGTCCTGCGCTTCCGCGAGGTGCTGGAGGTGGGCGCGGCGGGGTTGTGCGCGGCGCACGGGCTCACCGACGAGCAGGCCGGACGGTTGCGGGACGCGCTGGCGCGCACCCAGGACGCGCCGCTCTCGGAGTACCGGCGCCTGGACACGCTGCTGCATCTGACGATGGCCGGACTGTCCGGGTCGCCGACGCTCGCGGCGCAGTACGCGGCCGTACGGGCGACGGTGAACGACCTGCTCGACTGCATCCCCCTGCTGGTGCGGAACCTGGAGCACTCGCAGCGGCAGCACGAGGCCCTGGTGGAGGCGGTGCTGGACGGGGACGCGGACGGCGCGCGCGAGATGATGCGGGAGCACTGCGCGGGCACGGCGGCGCTGCTGCGGGGTTTCCTGGCGTGAGGGCCGGGATGCGGACCGGGGGGCTTGAAGCCGAGCCTCGGTTCGGTAATGGTATTCCTGTATGCCATTAAGGCCCGGGGAGGCTCGTATGACCGGACGACCGCTGGTCGGTGTCAGTACCTATTGGGAGGCGGGGGCGCGCTGGGGCGTCTGGGAGCTGGACGCGGCACTGCTCCCGGCCGGGTACCCGCGGCTGGTGCAGCGCGCCGGCGGGCTCGCCGCGCTGCTGCCCCCGGACGACCCGGCGCGGGCGGAGGAGACGGTGGCACGGCTGGACGCCGTGGTGATCGCGGGCGGCCCGGACGTCGACCCGTCCCGGTACGGCGCGGAGCGCTCGCCGCGCACCGGGCCGCCGGCGCCGGAGCGGGACGCCTGGGAGCTGGCCCTGATCGAGGCGGCGCTGGCGTCGGGCACCCCGCTGCTCGGCGTCTGCCGGGGGATGCAGCTGCTCAACGTGGCCGCCGGCGGCACCCTCGTCCAGCACCTCGACGAGCACACGGGGGGCGTGGGGGTCTTCGGCCGGCACGGGGTGAAGCCGGTGCCGGACACGCTGTACGCCTCCGTGGTCGCCGAGGAGACGTCCGTGCCGACGTACCACCACCAGGCGGTGGACCGCCTCGGCGAGGGCCTGGTGGCCTCGGCGTACGCGGCGGACGGCACGGTCGAGGCGATCGAACTCCCGTCCGCCGCGTGGGCCCTGGGGGTGCAGTGGCATCCGGAGGCGGGCGAGGATCTGCGGGTGATGGAGGCGTTGGTACGGGCGGCTGCCGACGGGTGACGCACCCCTGCCCGCTACCCCCGGGTCAGCCCGAGCAGATCCCGTCCCGGGCCCGCCGGCCGGTGCCCCGTGCGCCAGACCGCTCGCAGTGCCCGGTCCAGCCGTACACCCTCGACCGGGACGCTCACCAGGCGGCGGGCGGCGAGTTCCTCGCCGACGGCCAGTTCGCTCAGGACCGCGGGGCCCGCCCCGCTCACCGCCGAGGCCTTGACGGCCGTGGTCGAGGACAGTTCCAGGAGGGGGCGGGCCAGACCGCCCAGGGCCGCGTCCAGCACCTGGCGGGTGCCGGAGCCCTCCTCCCGGAGGATCAGGGGCGCCTCGGCCAGTTCCGCGGCCGCCAGCGGTCTGCGGCGCCGCGCCCAGGGGTGTCCCGGTGCCGTCACCACGATGAGGCGGTCGTGCGCGACGACCACCTCATCGAGACCCGCCGGTACGGACAGCCCCTCCACGAAGCCCAGGTCGACCTCGCCGGCGAGCAGGCGTTCCACGACCGCTGCGGAGTTCCCGGCCAGGAGCGAGACCGCCGTGTCCGGCCGCTGGGCCCGCAGCGCGATCAGCCAGCGGGGGAGCAGGTACTCCGCGATCGTCATGCTCGCGGCCACCTTGAGCCGCGAGTCCCGCCGGGCCCGCAGCGCCTGCGCACCCGCGTCGAACGCCTCCGCCGCCTCCACGACCCGCCGCGCCCAGTCGGTGACCAGTGCCCCGGTGTCGGTCAGCCGTGAACCGCGCGGCGAACGGTCCACGAGCGCGACCCCCAGGTGCCGTTCCATCGACCTGATCCGGCTGCTGGCGGCGGGCTGGGTGATGCCCAGCTCCCGGGCCGCCCGCCCCAGACTGCCCAGCCGGGCCACGGCGAGCAGCAGTTCCAGGGCGCCGAGATCCGGGACCCGGTGCGCCAGCCCGGCCACCGGCGACCGCCCGCCCTCGGCTCCGCCGGAGCCCCCGCTCCCGATCCCGCCACCGGTCCCGCTCCCGACCTCACTCATCAACCCAGCTTATGCCCTCATAGGAACGTAGTCCCTGGTGAGGGGCGCTCTCCGGCGGCAGGGTGGCCGGTATGGCCACCGCAGTCCGCCCCCTCGCCCCGACCTCCGCCCCCGCCGCCTTCGCCGCGACGCCCCCCACCACCTCCTCCTCCCCTCCCCGCCGTGCCGCCGCCGTCCGGCATCTCGGGCCCAACTGGTACGCCTGCGTCATGGGCACCGCGATCGTCGCCACGGCCGGAGCCGGTCTGCCGGCGGCCGGGGGGATACCCGCGGTGCGCACCGCCTGCGCGGGCGTCTGGGCGCTGTCGCTCGCGCTGCTCGCGGTGCTGCTCGTGGCCCGCGCGACGCACTGGATCCACCACCGCGACCAGGCACGCGCTCATCTTCTGGACCCCGCCGTGGCTCCCTTCTACGGCTGCCTGTCCATGGCACTGCTCGCCGTGGGCGGGGGCGGCATGGTCGTGGGCCGGGACTGGATCGGGGCGGGCGCGGCGCTGGCCCTGGACACCGTCCTCTACACCACCGGTGCGGTCATCGGTCTGGCCACCGCTGTCGTGGTGCCGTATCTGATGATCGTCCGCCACCGTGTGGAGCCGGGCCAGGCGGGTCCCGTCTGGCTGCTGCCGATCGTCCCGCCGATGGTCGCCGCGGCCCAGGGTCCGCTGCTGGTGCCCCATCTGCCCGCGGGCCAGCTCCGCGAGACCCTGCTGCTCGCCTGCCTCACGATGTTCGGGACGAGCCTGCTGGCCACCTTGGTGATGCTGCCGCTGATCCTGGCGCGGCTACTGGTCGTGGGCCCGTTGCCGCAGGCGCTGACCCCGTCCCTGTTCCTGGTCCTCGGCCCGCTGGGGCAGTCGGTGACCGCGCTCGCCGCGGCGGCGGGCGCGGCGACCGGCGCCGTCCCGGACCCCTACGCCCGCGGACTCGGTGTCCTCGCCCTCCTCTACGGCGTCCCGGTGCTCGGGTTCGCTCTGCTGTGGCTGAGCCTGTCCGTGGTGCTGACGGTGCGGGCCCGGCGCGGGGGCATGAGGTTCTCGATGACCTGGTGGGCCTTCACCTTCCCGATCGGCACGTGTGCCACCGGCGCGGAGGCGCTGGCGCGGCGGACCGGGCTCGTGGCGGCCGACGCGCTCGCGATCGGTCTGTTCGCGCTGCTGGCGGCCGCCTGGGCCGTGGCCGCGTCGGCCACGGGCCGGGGGGTGGTCAGCGGCGCGCTGCTCGCAGCTCCTCGGCGATGAGGTGCGGCGCCTCGGCCAGCGACGGCCCGTACCAGGTGAGGTGGCGCCCGCCGACCAGCGCGCAGGGTGTCCCGGCGAACGCCTCCGGGCCGTCGGCGGCGGTGAAGCGGTAGGGCTCGTCGGGGAGGACGACGAGGTCGGGCCCGACGTCCCGCAGTTCGTCCAGGGGGATGCGCGGATAGCGCTCGGGATGCGTCGCGTACACGTTGTCGACGCCGAGCCGGGCCAGGACGTCGCCCGCGAAGGTGTCCCGGCCCAGCACCATCCAGGGTCTGCGCCAGACGGGGATCACGGCCCTCGTCCGCGTGTGCGGCTCGGGCAGCCGGGACCAGGCGGCGCGGGCCTCCTCCAGCCAGCGCGGCGGGGCGCCCGCTCCGCACGCCGCCACCACCCGCTCCAGTTCGCGGAAGGCCGCCGGGACGTCGCGCACCTCGGTGACGAGCACCTCGATGCCCGCCTCGCGCAGGGCGGCGAGGTCCGGTGCGCGGTTCTCCTCCTCGTTGGCGAGGACGAGGTCGGGTGCGAGCCGGACGATCCGCTCGACGGCGGGGTTCTTGGTCCCGCCGATCCGGGGGACGTCGAGGTCCGCCGGACGGGTGCACCAGTCGGTCGCGCCGACCAGGGCGCCGGGCACGGAAGCGGCGACGGCCTCCGTCAGCGAGGGCACGAGCGAGACGACCCGCGTCATGGTGTCAGCGCCGTCCCGGGGGGTTCTCGAACGCCTCGATGTGGTCCGCCACGGCGACGACGACCACGCGGGTCTCCGGTTCCGTGGCCCGCCAGCGGTGGCGGACTCCCCCGCTCAGGTACAGCGTGTCGCCGCGCCCGAGCCGGTGCGCCCTGCCCTCCGCCTCGACCTCGACGGCGCCGTCCACGACGTACATCAGCTCGTCGTTGCGGTGCTGCGTCTCCCGGCCGCCGTCGTGATCGCCGATGAACTCCATCCCGTGCAGCTGGTGGTGACCGCGGACCAGGGCGCGCACGCGCGCCTGACCCGGTGGCGGCTCGTCGTCGTCGGCGCGCAGGACGTCCACGCTGCACGCGGGGTCGGCGGCGGCGAGCAGCGCGACGGCGGTGGTGCCGAGCGCGTCGGCGATCCGCTCCAGGGAGGGCCGGCTGGGGCGCGCCCGCTCGTTCTCCACCTGGCTGAGGAAGGGGACGGACAGGCCACTGCGCTCGGCCACCGCGGCAAGCGTCAGCTCCAGCTCGCGGCGTCGCCGCCGTACGGCCGCGCCCACCCGAAGGGGCTGTTCTTTGTGGTCGCCCATCGCTCCGGCTCCCTCCCTGGCTCGCTCCTGTTGAGTTGTCTGCACCCTACGCATGTTCGGCAAACCGTTTCATGCGCCCGTCACATCACTGCCCCGCAAGAGGGGTGAGAGCGAGGGTTCGCGCCACCTGACGAGCCGCCCCGCCTCCGGGCGCGCGCCTGCCCCGTCGGGGGATGAAGGAGCTGACCAGGGGTACGGAGCCGGGGGCGCCGACAGGTGTTCGACGCCCCCGGAGGGTACTGCGTGCGGGCCGGCCGGGCCACGGGTTGTCCGAATCCCTCCTCGCACGCCAGTGCGCAGGCGGGTCGGCCCCGTGGGCCTTCCGGGCCGGGGGTGCGGCGGGCTACTGCGGGGTCATCCGTCGCACCATGTCCGGGTGCCGCTTCAGCCACGCGGAGACGGCGGCCTCCTCATGGCCGTGGCCGGCGTCCTTGAACGCGCTCTCCAGGCTGCCGAGTTCAGCCTCGCTCATCCGGAAGTTCTTGATCCATCCGGTGAGCCGGGGGTAGCGGCCGGGGAAGTCGCGGTTCGAGATGGTGCGGATCGTGTTCCCCTCGCCGAACAGCTTCTTGTCGTCCGTCAGCTTGGTGAGCCGGTACTGGTTGTAGGCCCAGTGCGGGGTCCACAGGGCGACCGCGACGGGCTGCTTCGCGGCGTAGGCGCGCTTCAGCTCGGTGAGCATCGCGGGCGTGGAGCCGTCCACGACCTTGTACTCCTTGTCGAGGCCGTAGCCGGGCATGACCTTCGTCTTGAGGAGGTTCATCTCCCCGGTGCCGGGCTCGATGCCGATGATCCGGCCGCCGAAGGTCTTCGACCTGCCCTTGAGGTCCTGAAGGGAGTGCACGTCCTTGACGTAGGACGGTACGGCGATCTCCAGCGAGGTCGGCCGGTACCAGGTGCCGAGGTCGTCGAGGCCGTCCTTGCTCTTGTCCCAGTAGTTCTTCTGGGCGTACGGCAGCCAGGCGTCGAAGTTGAGGTCGAGGTCGCCGCTCGCCAGTCCGGTGTAGACGGGGCCGACGTCCATCTGCTTCAGATCGATCCGGTAGCCGCGCCGCTGGAGGACGTCCTTCCACAGGTAGGTCACGGCGACGTCCTCGTCCCAGGGGAACCAGGCGACGTTCACGGGACGCTTCGTCTCCGCCGCGGCGGACGCGGGGACGGGGGCGAGCTTGTCCACCACGCCGGGGTTCTTCTTCAGCCAGGCGCGCACGGCGTCCTGCTGCCTGCCCTGGTCCGCCTTGTTGATGTCCGCTTCCAGGCCGGTGAGCTGCTTCTCGTCCATGTGGAAGTTCTTCAGCCACCGGGCGACGACCGGGTCGTCCTGCGCGAAGCCCTTGCGGGCCAGGGTGTGCACGGCATCGCCCTTGCCCCAGGCTCCCTTGGGGTCCTTGAGCTTCTTCAGGTCGTAGTCGTTGTACGCCCAGTGCGGCGACCAGAGCGTGGCGACGATGGGGGCCTTCTTGCCGTAGGCCCTCTTGAGCTCGGCCAGCATCGCCTGGGTCGAGCTGTCGACGACCTTGTACTCCTTGTCGAGGCCGTACGCCTTGAGGACCTTGTCCTTGAGCAGGCCCATCTCGCCGGCGCTGGACTCGATGCCGGTGATCTTCCCGCCGAAGGTGGCGGACCTGCCCTTGAGGTCGTCCAGGGAGTCGATGCCCTTCATGTACGAGGGCACGGCCAGCTCCAGCGAGGTCGGCCCGTACCAGCTGCCGAGGTCGTCCAGCCGGCTGCCGTACTTCTTCCAGTACGGGCCGGAGGTGGTCGGCAGCCAGGAGTCGGTCTGGAAGTCGACGTCGCCCTGGGCGACGGCGGTGTAGAGCGGTCCCGGGTCGAACTGCTTGACGTCGACCGTGTAGCCGCGCCGCTCCAGGATCTCCTTCCACAGGAAGGTGGAGGCGACGCCCTCGTCCCAGGGGATGTAGCCGATGCTGATCTTCCTGCCCTGGCCGACGTTCTGCGCGCCGTTCGCGGTGTCCGCCTTGTCACCGGTGCCGACGAGGCCGGGGACCGCAGCGAGGAGGGCGAGGACGATCACGCCGATCACGGCCACGGCGGGCCGGGGGCGGTAGGACCAGATCCGGAAACCCCGGGCGGCGCGCAGACGGGCGGCGGCGCGGCGCCCGAGCGGCGAGACCTCGGTGCCCAGCGCGCTGGTCATGCGGTCCAGGTAGATCGCGAGGATGACGATGGCGACGCCGGCTTCGGAACCGAGGCCCACGTCGAGCTGTCCGATGGCCTCGTTGACGTCGCCGCCGAGGCCGCCGGTGCCGACCATGCCGGCGATGGCCGCCATGGACAGGCCCAGCATGATCACCTGGTTGACGCCGGCCATGACGGTGGGCAGGGCGAGCGGCAGCTGGACGCGCAGCAGGGTGTCGCGCGGGCTGGTGCCGAAGGCGTCGGCCGCCTCGACGAGTTCCTTGTCCACCTGGCGGATGCCCAGTTCGGTCATGCGGACGCCGGGCGCGAGGGCGAAGATCAGGGTGGCCACGATGCCCGCGGGGGCGCCGGTGCCGAAGAAGAGGATCGCCGGGATGAGGTAGATCATCGCGGGCAGGGTCTGCATGAAGTCGAGCACCGGCCGCACGATGCCGCTGATCCTGGCGGAGCGTGCCGCCGCGATGCCCACGGGCACCGACACCACCAGCGCGATGAGGGTCGCCACCAGGACCAGGGACAGGGTCGTCATCGCGTCCTGCCACAGCTGCAGCGAGTCGATGAAGGCGAACCCGGCGAAGGCGAGCAGAGCGGCGGACGTACCGCGCAGCCAGAACGCGATCACGGCGAGGATGCCCGCTAGCAGCAGCGGCTGGGGGGCCTGGAGGACGGCGTCGACGGCCTCGAAGGCGCCGTCGAAGACCGTCTTGCAGAAGTCGAACAGCCACCCCATGTGGTGCAGCAGCCAGTCGACGGCGGAGTTGACCCAGTCGCCGAACGGGATCCTAGGCACGGGCGATCACCTTCCCGCCCTTGCCGTCCTCGCGGCTCGGGGAGTCGCAGGGTTCGGGTTCGCCCGTCCGGTCGCCGAGGAAGCCCACGAGGCGCCCGCGGGGGACGACGCCCACGACCTCGCGGGTCGTCGGGTCGAGCACCGCGACCGGGTGGGTGATCCCGGCGCTGATCGCGCACAGGTCCACGAACGGCGTGTCGGTCGTCGCGGTCGGGCAGCCGCAGTCCGCCTCGTCTCCGGTGACGTGGGTGTCCATGACGGCGCCCGCGGTCAGCACACGGGAGCGGTCGACGTCCTGGGTGAAGGAGGCGACGTAGTCGTCCGCGGGGCGCACCAGGATGTCCTCGGCGGTGCCGATCTGCACGATGCGGCCGTCCCGCATGACGGCGATGCGGTCGCCCAGGCGCATGGCCTCGTTGAGGTCGTGCGTGATGAAGACGATGGTCTTCTTCAGCGTCGTCTGCAGTTGGAGGAGCTGGTCCTGCATGTCGCGGCGGATCAGCGGGTCGAGCGCGCTGAACGACTCGTCCATCAGCAGCAGGTCGGCGTCCGTGGCCAGCGCGCGGGCCAGACCGACGCGCTGCTGCATTCCGCCGGAGAGCTCGTCGGGCCAGGAGGCCTCCCAGCCGGCCAGGCCGCACAGGGCGAGCGCCTCGTCGGCGCGTCGTACGCGCTCGGCGCGGGGCACGCCCTGCACTTCGAGGCCGTAGGCGGCGTTCTCGCGGACGCTGCGGTGCGGGAAGAGCGCGAAGTGCTGGAAGACCATGCTGATCTTGCGGGAGCGGACCTCGCGCAGGGCGCGGCCGCCGAGCGCGGTGAGGTCCTGGCCGTCGAAGCGGACGTGTCCGGCCGTGGGTTCCAGCAGCCCGTTGAGCATGCGCAGCAGGGTGGACTTGCCGGACCCGGACAGCCCCATGACGACGAAGATCTGGCCCGGCTCCACGGTGAAGGAGGCGTCGATCACGGCCGCGGTGGTGCCGTCGCCGCGCAGTTCCTCGCGGTCGGCTCCTTCCCGTAGCCGCTCCACCGACGCGTGCGGTCTTCTGCCGAACACCTTGTACAGGTGCTCGGCCTCAAGCCTGGATGACACGGGTACCTCTCGTCTCGAAGCCTGCGAGCCGAGGGCGGCAGGCGTTGGCGCATCGCCGCACGCAAACGGTTGAACATGCAACGGGCAGCGCTCCGGAGGCGCGCCTGCCCGGCACTCACCGGCGCAAACGCGCACGTGGCCCGCTTCACATCGCGTCGCGGCGCGGGCGCCGCATCGTGTTCCCGGCGTTCGCGGCTGCCACGGGAGGGGCCGGGTCGGGCGTCGCCGCGTCGCTGTCGGTGCCGTGCGGCATGATGCGCAACGTGACCCGACGACTGATGCTCCTCGACACCGCCTCGCTCTACTTCCGCGCCTACTTCGGCGTGCCGGAATCCGTGCGGGCCCCGGACGGCACCCCGGTGAACGCGGTGCGCGGTCTGCTCGAATTCGTCGACCGCCTGGTGAAGGACCATCGGCCGGACGATCTGGTCGCCTGCATGGACGCGGACTGGCGCCCGGAGTGGCGGGTCGCCCTGATCCCCTCCTACAAGGCGCACCGGGTGGCCGAGGCGCACGAGAGCGGCCCGGACGAGGAGGAGGTGCCCAACACGCTGTCGCCGCAGGTCCCGGTCATCGAGGAGGTGCTGGACGCGCTGGGCATCGCCCGCGTGGGCGTCGCGGGCTACGAGGCGGACGACGTCATCGGCAGCTACACGGCGCGCGCGGCCGGCCCGGTGGACATCGTCACCGGCGACCGCGACCTCTACCAGCTGGTCGACGACGCCCGCGGCATCCGCGTCCTGTATCCGCTCAAGGGGGTGGGCACGCTCCAGCTCACCGACGAGGCGTTCCTGCGCGAGAAGTACGGGGTGGACGGCCCGGGTTACGCGGATCTGGCGCTGCTGCGCGGCGACCCCAGCGACGGGCTGCCGGGGGTGCCGGGCATCGGCGAGAAGACGGCGGCGAAACTGCTCGCCGAGTTCGGGAACCTGGCCGGGATCATGGCCGCCGTCGGCGATCCGGCCTCGAAGCTGACTCCGGCCCAGCGCAGGAGGCTGGACGAGGCGCGGCCCTACGTGCGGGTCGCGCCCGAGGTGGTCAAGGTCGCCGCCGACGTGCCCCTGCCCGAGGTGCGGACGGCCCTCCCCCGGGCGCCGCGCGACCCGGCTGCCGTGGAGGACCTCGCCGCCCGCTGGGGCCTGGGCGGCTCGCTGCGGCGGCTGCTGACCACGCTGGAGGCCTGACGGCAGCGGGAATGTCCCGAAAAAACGTGTACGGACGGGGGGTTCTCCATGAGGTACCGACACGCTCCGGGTGCTAACTTAGGTAAACCTAACGAAGCAACTGGGAGGCCACCATGGCAGAGCGCCCGGCACGGGGGGCCCGCAAGATCCACTCCGCGCACGTCGTCCGCACCGAGCGGCTGACCCCGCACATGCAGCGCGTGGTGCTCGGCGGCGCGGGCTTGGCCGACTTCACCGCGGGCACCTGCACCGACCACTACGTGAAGCTGCTCTTCCCGGCCGAGGGCGCGGTCTACCCCGAGCCCTTCGACCTTCAGCGCATCCGCGAGGAGTTCCCGCGCGAGCAGTGGCCCGTGACCCGGACGTACACGGTGCGCGCCTGGGATCCCCGACAGCGTGAGCTGACCCTGGACTTCGTCGTCCACGGCGACGAGGGCCTCGCCGGCCCCTGGGCCGCGCGCGCCGAGCCGGGCGACACCGTGCGCTTCATGGGCCCCGGCGGCGCCTACGCCCCGAACGGCGACGCGGACTGGCATCTGCTCGCCGGGGACGAGAGCGCGCTGCCGGCCATCGCCGCCGCCCTGGAGGCACTGCCCGAGGGCGCGAAGGCCCATGCCTTCGTGGAGGTCTCGGGGCCCGAGGAGGAGCAGGAGATCGACTGCGACGTGGACGTGGTCTGGCTGCACCGCGGGCACCGACCGCAGGGCGAGGCCCTCGTGGAGGCGGTGCGCGCCCTGGAGTTCCCCGAGGGCCGTGCGCATGTCTTCGTGCACGGCGAGGCCGGCTGCGTGAAGGAGCTGCGCCGTCTGCTCCGGGTCGAACTCCAGATCCCCCGCGAGGATCTGTCGATCTCCGGCTACTGGCGCCTGGGCCACAACGAGGACGGCTGGCAGGCGTCGAAGGGCGAGTGGAACGCCCGCATCGAGGTCGAGCAGGAAAGCGTCCGGCAGGAGCACGCGGCGCCGGCCGCCTGAGCCTCCGGGTCCGGGCGGTTCAACGCCCGGACCGGGCCGTGGTCCTGGGGCCGGGCCGTGGCCCTAGGGTCGCTCGTCGTCCTGGAGGCGGGCGTGCAGGTGCATGTCGTGCCAGCCGTCCTGGTGGAGCAGGGCGCTGCGCTTGACGCCCTCGAACGCGAAGCCGGTCTTCTCCGCGACACGGCAGGACGCCTCGTTGGCCTCGGCGTGCGTCAACTCCAGGCGGTGGAAGCCGATGTCGTCGAAGGCCCAGCGGGTCAGGGCCCGCACCGCGCGCGGGGCAACGCCCGACCCCCGGGCGGCCGGGAGGGTCCAGTAGGCCACCTCGGCCACGCCGTCGCCGAGCAGCATGTCGCGCAGCGCGACCCGGCCGAGGAGCCGGCTCCCGCCGGTGTCCGCCACGGCCCACTGGGCGGCCCGCTCCGTGCGCCAGACCCGGGTCCACTGCTCGATCCAGCCGCGCACCTCCTCCTCGGAGTCGGCGGAGCGGATGGCCCACAGGTGCATCACCGGGTCCTGGAACGCCTCGTACACCTGCGGCGCGTCGGCGGCGGTCCAGGGACGCAGCACCAGCCCGTCACCGGATATCTCGGGTTGAGGGGAGCGGGCGAGGGTTCCGGGGGTCAGTACGTCGCCGCGGGTGAAAGGCATGATCGTCATCCTGCCAGGGGGCCGGCCGCACCGACCAGCGGCCCGTGGGACTCGTAGGCTGGAGGGCGATGAGACGCCGATCCCGCACCCCCGCCTCTCCCCTGCCGCAGCGCGACGGAGTCGATCCCGTGCGGGTCCGGCTGCCGCAGGACGGGCGGTGGGCCACCGTACGGGACCACCTGGTGGCACGGCTGGCCGCCGGGGACGGGGTGATCGACGGGATGATCGAGGCGGGGCTGATCGTCACGGCGGACGGGCGGCCCCTCGCCCGGGAGGCCGCGTACGTGCCGGGCCTGTACGTGTGGTTCCACCGGGAGCTGCCCCCCGAGGTGCCCGTGCCGTATCCGGTCGAGGTGGTCCACCGCGACGAGCACGTCGTCGTCGCCGACAAGCCGCACTTCCTCGCCACCACACCGCGCGGCAGCCATGTCGCCGAGACCGCCCTGGCCCGGCTGCGGCGCGACCTCGGCCTTCCCGCGCTGTCCGCCGCGCACCGGCTGGACCGGCTCACCGCCGGGCTCGTGCTGTTCGTGGTGCGCCCCGAGGAACGCGGCACCTATCAGGCGCTGTTCCGCGACCGGCGGGTCGTCAAGGAGTACGAGGCCGTCGCACCCCACGACCCCGGCGTGGACCTGCCGCGCACGGTGCGCAGCCGGATCGTCAAGGAGCGCGGGGTGCTGACCGCGCGGGAGGTGCCCGGCGAGCCCAACGCGCTCAGCCGGGTCGAACTGCTGGGGCACCGCGCCGGCCTCGGACGCTACCGGTTGCTGCCCCGCACCGGGCAGACCCATCAACTGCGCGTGCACATGAGCGCCTTGGGCCTGCCGATCCTCGGCGATCCGCTCTACCCGGTGGTGACCGCCGCCGGACCGGGCGGCGACCCGCGCCGGCCTCTGCAACTGCTGGCGCGGGTGCTGGAGTTCAACGATCCGGTCACGGGGTGCGCCCACCGGTTCGTCAGCGGCCGGGAACTCGAGGCCTGGTCGTCGTACGCGTCGTACGGGTCGTGAGAGGCCCCCGGGCCGCCGGGGGCGCTCCGGCACCGCGCCTGGCCCGCGACGCCGCGAGGACCGGGGCACCTCCGCTCACTCGCCGCGCCACCAGCGCAGCAGCCGCTGCCACGGTCCCGGGCCCCGTCGCGGTGCGGCGGACGAGTCGGGCCGGGTCGGTGCCGCGTCCGGAGGCGTGTGCTGCCGTGGCGTCGCCGGCGGGTCGGCCACCGGCCGCGGCGCCGAGGGGGACGCGGGCCCCGGTGAGCCGATCAGCCACCCGGGGCGCTGCCGGGGCGTCGTGCGGAGTGCCGGCTTCTGGGTGACGTCCTGCGGCGGCCTGGGCTCGAACCGTACCGGCAGCTCCACCAGATGACGTGAGGCCAGGGTGGCCGTCCAGCGCAGTTCGTCCTCCTCGCAGTCGAGCCGGATGTCCGGCAGCCGTGTCAGCAGGGCGTCGATGCCCGTGTCGGCGATGGCGCGGCCGATGTCCTGGCCCGGGCACTCGTGCGGGCCGCCGCTGAAGGCGAGGTGGGAGCGGTTGCCCTGCATGTTCGCCGAGAGGTCGGGACGTACCCGGGGGTCGACGTTGCCGGGTGCGATGCCGAGCAGCAGCCCGTCCCCCTTGCGGATGCGCTGCCCGCCCAGCTCGATGTCCTGCTTGGCGAAGTAGCCGAGGATGCTGCCGAAGGGCGGCTCGTCCCACAGCGACTGCTCCACCGCCTCGGGCACGGTCATCTGACCGCCGTTGAGCTGGGCCCGGAAGCGGGGGTCGGTGAGCACCACGCGCAGGACGTTGGACAGGAGGTTGGCCGTCGCCTCGTAGGACGCGATCAGGACGAGCCGCAGATGCTCCCTGATCTCCTCGTCGCTCAGGCGCGCGGGATGGGTGACCAGGTGGCTGGTGAAGTCCTCCTGGGGCTCGGCCCGTCGGCGGGCGGTGAGCCGGGTCAGCGCGTCCACGATGTACTGGTTGCTGGTGATCGCGGTCTCGGTGCCCATGAGCATGTCGCGGGCGGCGTGCACGATGCGGTCGCCGTACTCGTCGGGCATCCCGAGGACCTCGCACATCACCGCCATCGGCAGGTGGTCGGCGAACCGGCTCACGAGGTCGGCCCGGCCCTCCTCGCAGAACCGGTTGACGAGGGTCTGGGTGGCCCGGTTGATGTACCGGCGCAGACCCCGGTGGTCGATGGTCGAGATGGCGCCGTTGACGGCCCCCCGCAGCCGCAGGTGCTCGTCGCCCTCGGCGTAGGAGCAGATGGGCTGCCAGGCGAAGTGCGGGGTGAGCGGGTGGTCGGGGGCGACGGCGCCGGAGCGCAGCGCGGCCCAGGTGCGGCTGTCCCGGGTGAAGTGCGCCGGGGACCGCACCATGTGCAGGTTCTCGCCGTGCCCGAGCACCACCCAGATCGGCACGTCGTCGTGGAGCAGCCCGGGGGCGACGGCGCCGTGTTCGGCGCGCATCTTCTCGTACAGGGCGCCCAGGTCGGCCGCCTCGGGACCGTACAGCCGATGGACGCCGCCGGGGCCGCGGCCGTGCGCCGGGCAGCCGGGGGGCGGCGTGGGGGCGGGGCCGTCCGTACCGGTGAGGTCCCTGCCGGTCAGGAAGTGGGATTCAGAGGTCACGGTGATCTCTTTCGAGGCTGAGGGGTTCCGGTGTACGGGGTGGGAGCGGGGGCTCGAAGGGCCTGTCAGACCGGCGCGCGGCTCACCGCCAGGCCGTACAGGAAGCGCATCAGCGTCATCAGGGTGTCGCGGCTGGAGGCCCGGCGCCGTGCGTCGCATTCCACGATGGGGATCTCGGGGGCCAGGTCGAGCGCGAGCCGGAGTTCCTCCACCGGGTAGCGGGGTGCGTCGGGGAAGGAGTTGACGGCGATCACGAAGGGCACCCCGCGTTCCTCCAGCCGTCCGATCACGTCGAAGCTGACCTCGAGGCGGCGGGTGTCGAGCAGCACGACCGCGCCGAGCGCCCCCTCGAACAGGCCGTTCCACAGGAACCAGAAGCGCTCCTGGCCGGGGGTGCCGAACAGGTACAGCACCAGTTGCTCGGTGATGCCGATCCGGCCGAAGTCCATGGCGACGGTGGTGGCCGTCTTGCTGTCGGAGCCGTAGTCGTCGTCGACCCCGATGCCCGCCTGGGTCATGGTCTCCTCGGTCGTCAGCGGCCTGATCTCGCTGACGGAACCGACCATGGTCGTCTTGCCGACCCCGAAGCCGCCCACGATCACGATCTTGACGGCGGCCTGGGTCGTGTGCGGCAGCTGGTCCTCGGCCCGCGGACCCGGGTCGGTGTCAGAGCTTTTGCAGTCCATGCATCACCGCTTCGAGAAGGGAACGGTCGGGCAGCGCCTTGCGGACGATCGGGGCGCGCGCCTGGACCAGTTCGGCCGCCAGCAGGTCGGTGAGCAGGGCGGTCACCACGCTGAACGGCAGGCTGAGGTAGGCCGAGATCTCGGCCGCGGACAGAGGGGTGCGGCACAGCCGCAGCAGCGCCGACTGCTCCGGTGACGCGGTGGGCGGGGCCTCGGCCCTGGCCACGATCAGGGTGACCAGGTCGATGGGGGCCCGTGCGTCGCCGTCCGCCGCGCCGGTGAGGATGTAGAGCCGTTCGGGATTCCTGCGCTGCCGGCTCTTGCGCTCGGGGGCTCTTCCCTCGGGGCCGGCCCCCTCGGAGGTCGTCCGTCCCGGGTTGTCCAGCGGGTCCGGGGTGTTCCGCCGGCGCTCGGTGCGGCGCCGGCGTCGTTGCGGAGGAGTCATACGGTCTGTCCGTTGCGCCGCGGCGGGCTCGTGAGGTGGGAGCCGATACGGATGACCAGGTCACGCATGCGGTTGCTCATGAGACCGGCCTCCGCGACCGTGTCGGCGAGCACCGCGAGGTAGGCGCCCGGACCGGCCGCCATCATGTAGAAGTAGCCGCCGTCGATCTCGATGATGACCATGCGCATCCGGCCGTCGCTGTCCGGGATCTCGGCCGCGACCGCCCCGGCCAGGCTCTGCAGCCCGGCGCACGCGGCGGCCAGGCGGTCGGCGCCGTCGGGGTCGCCGCCGTAGCGGGCGATGCGCAGCCCGTCGGCGGAGAGCACCACGACCTGGTGGACGCCCGGTACCCCGTCGGCGAGTTCCTTCAGCAACCAGTCCAGGTTGCCTCGCTGCTGGATCACGTGAAGTCCCCCTCGTCGTCGGCCTGGGCCGGGGCCGGTTCGTCGTTGATGAATGCGTGCGGGTCGCCGGCCGGAGGCCCGGCGGAGAAGGCGTTCGGGTCCGGGGCGGTCTTGAGGCCGTTCATGAACGCCTCGACCCACAGCCCGGGCGCGGGCTCCTCCTCCTTCGGCTCGGGCTCGGGCGTCCAGGGGGCGTGCGTGGCGGCCTCGACGGCCTGCGCGGCCGCCTCGGCCGCCTGCGCCTCGGCGATGCGCCGGCTCAGCGGGACCTTGACCTTGCTGCGCCGCTGCGGCAGGCCGCCCGGTGTCCACTCGGTGACCACGGGGACGTCGTCCTCCATGGCGAGCCGGTCCGGGATGCGGGGTCCGGTCGTCGGGTGCCGCTTCTTGGCCCTGCGGTCGGGGCCCTTGACCCCGTCGTTGTCCAGTGTCGGGACGGAGGTGGCGCCGATGCCGTGGGCGAAGCCGGGGGCCGGCTCGGTGGTGAGCATGTCGTTCGGGATGACGAGAATGGCGCGCACACCGCCGTACGCGGACTGCCTCAGCGAGACATGCATGTCGAACATGGACGACAGGCGTCCGACGACGGCGAGGCCGAGGCGCGGGGCCTCGCCCATCTCCTGGACGTCCACGCCCTCCTGTGCCTCGGCGAGCATCCGCTCGACCTTGGCGCGGTTCTCCTCGCTGAGGCTGATGCCGCCGTCCTCGATCTCGACGGCGATGCCGGTCTGCACCTCGGTGGCGGTGACGTGCACCTTGGTCTGCGGCGGGGAGTAGCGGGTGGCGTTGTCGAGGAGTTCGGCGGCGGCGTGGATGATCGGCTCGACCGAGACGCCCTTGATGTTGACCTGGGCGATGGAGTGCAGCTCGATGCGGCGGTACTCGAGGATGCGGGACATCGCCCCGCGCAGCACGCTGTAGAGCGGTACGGGCGCGGGCCACTGGCGGCCGGGCCGGCCGCCGCCGAGGACGGCGATGGAGTCGGCCAGGCGTCCGATCAGCGCGGTGCCGTGGTCGATGCGCAGCAGGTCGTCGAAGACCTCGGGGTTGCGGCCGTGGTCCTCCTCCATCTCCCGCAGCTCGGCCGCCTGTTGGTGGACGATGGCCTGGACACGGCGGGCGATGTTGACGAAGGCGCGCTGCATGGAGTCGCGCATCGCGGTCTCACGGTCGACGATCTTCAGCACGGCGCGCAGCAACTGCCGCTGCGGCTGGGGCAGTCCGCGGAACTGGGGGCTGCCGTCGACGACCGTCCGCATCACCTCCCGGGGCGGGACGCCGCCGCGCAGGCCGTGGAGGGCCTGCGGCAGCACCTCGGTGCGGAAGTACTCGATGTCCTCGTCCTGGGAGGCGATGCGCTGTTCCAGGTAGGCGGCGCGCTGCGCGAAGTCGGCGCGCAGGCGGCGCAGAGTCCGGCCGCGGCGCGCGGCGACGGTCGCGACGACGGTGACGAGGACCGTGGCGACGGCTCCGCACAGTCCGACGGCGATCCGGGCCCGGTCGGCGACCAGGGCGACGGCGGCGCCGGTGGCGGCTCCCATCAGTATGGCGGGCAGCAACACCTCGCGCGCGTAGGGAAGTTCACGGCCACCGGGAGGCGATTGAACACTCACCATGTATGCCCTCTGAGACGAATCGGCAGGATCGAGGATCTATAGGATCTTCTGGAAATCTGGGAACATGCGCACGATTTTGTCTCAACCTGGTGCGCCGCGGGCGAGCCTAGTCCGACCGGGTCATGGCTGCGTCACCTTCGGCAACCGCCTGAAACGCGCACCGCACCGGAGTACGCTCGACCCTATTTGCACAGTGGGCCATGATTCGAACACGTACCGTCACATCGCACAGGCGCACGAACGCGAAGAGCGCCCCGCGGTGTCGCGGGGCGCTCGGCCGGGTGCGGGGCGTCGCACCCGAAGGGCTCAGGGACTCAGGGACCCGGGGAAGGGCTACCCCACGGACGAGTACGCCACCACGCCACGCAGCACCCCGTCGACCGCCTTGCGCGCGTTCTTCGCCACGGTCGACCCCTCCCGGGACGGCGCCGCCGCCGCGATCTGCCCGAGGACGTCGATGACCTGCTTGCACCAGCGCACGAAGTCCCCGGCGGGCATCTCGGCCTCGCGCAGCACCTCGTCCAGGCCTTTGCCCTCCGCCCACATGTACGCCGCCCAGGCGAAGCCCAGATCCGGCTCCCGCTGGCCGACGCCCTCGGTCTGGGTGATCCTGAAGTCCTCCTCCAGCGCGTCCAACCGGCCCCAGATGCGCACCATCTCGCCGAGCGCGGCCTTGGCCCGGCCCGAGGGCAGCTTCGGCGCCATCGCGTCGTCACCCGCCCGCGCCTCGTACACCAACGCCGAGACGCAGGCTGCCAGTTCGGCCGGGGACAGCCCCTCCCAGACGCCCTCGCGCAGGCACTCGCCCGCCAGCAGGTCCAGTTCGCCGTACAACCGCGCGAGGCGCTTGCCGTCCTCCGTCACCTCGTCGCCGCGCAGGTAGTCGAGCTCGGTGAGCAGCGCGACGATGCGGTCGAAGGTGCGGGCGATGGTGTTCGTCCGGCCCTCGATACGACGCTCCAGCTGGGAGGTGTCCCGCATGAGCCGGTGGTAGCGCTCGGCCCAGCGGGCGTGGTCCTCGCGGTCGTCGCACCCGTGGCAGGGGTGCGCGCGCAGGGCGGTGCGCAGTCGGGCGATCTCCCGGTCGTCCGCGGCGGCGGCCCGCTTCTTGCGCTGCCGCTCCGGCGGGATGTGGCCGGCCTTGGTGCGCAGGGCGGAGGCGAGGTCGCGCCGGGACTGCGGGGAGCGCGGGTTGAACGACTTCGGGATGCGCATCCGCTCCAGAGGCTCGACGGGCACCGGGAAGTCCATCGCCGCCAGCCGCTTGACCTGCCGTTCGGCGGTGAGGACCAGGGGGCGCGGCCCGTCGTGGTGGTCGAAGCCGCGGTGGCCGTTGGAGCGGCCCGCGGGCAGGCCCGGGTCCAGGACCAGGGCGAGGCCCGCGTACTTGCCGGTGGGGACGTGGATGACGTCGCCGGGCTTGAGCTTCTCCAGGGCCACGGCGGCCTCGGCACGGCGCTGGGAGACGCCCTGCCGGGCCAGTTCCGTCTCACGGTCCTTCAGGTCGCGGCGCAGCCGCGCGTACTCCTGGAAGTCGCCGAGGTGGCAGGTCATGGACTCCCGGTAGCCGTCGAGGCCCTCCTCGTTGCGCTGGACCTGGCGCGAGATGCCGACGACCGACTTGTCCGCCTGGAACTGCGCGAAGGAGGTCTCCAGGAGTTCGCGCGAGCGGTGCCGGCCGAACTGCTCGACCAGGTTGACGGCCATGTTGTACGACGGCTTGAAGCTGGAGCGCAGCGGATAGGTGCGGGTGCCCGCGAGACCGGCGAGATGCTCGGGGCTCATGCCCCGCTGCCACAGCACCACCGCATGGCCCTCGACGTCGATGCCGCGCCGGCCCGCACGACCCGTCAGCTGGGTGTACTCGCCGGGGGTGATGTCGGCGTGCTGCTCGCCGTTCCACTTGACGAGCTTCTCCAGCACCACCGAACGCGCGGGCATGTTGATGCCGAGCGCGAGGGTCTCGGTCGCGAACACGGCCTTGACCAGGCCGCGCACGAACAGCTCCTCCACGACCTCCTTGAAGGTGGGCAGCATGCCCGCGTGGTGGGCGGCGATGCCCCGCTCCAGGCCCTCCAGCCACTCGTAGTAGCCCAGGACGTGCAGGTCCTCGGTCGGGATGGACGCGGTGCGCTCCTCGACCAGGGTGCGCACCTCGTGGCGCGCCTCGTCGTCGTTGAGCCTGAGGCCCGCGTACAGGCACTGCTGGACGGCGGCCTCGCAGGCGGCCCGGCTGAAGATGAAGGTGATCGCGGGCAGCAGTCCCTCGGCGTCCAGCCGCTCGATGACCTCGGGCCTGCCGGGCGTCCACACCCGCGAACGCTGGCGTCGCTCGCGCTCCCGGTCGGCCTCCCGCATCGAGCGCCCACGCCTGCGGTCCGCGTAGGAGGGGCGGCTGGCCTCCATCCGGGCGAGCCGGGTGAGATCGGGGTTGACGGCCTTCTTGTGGCCCTCCCCCTCCTCGAACAGGTCGTACATCCGGCGCCCCGCCAGCACGTGCTGGAACAGCGGGACGGGCCGGTGCTCGGAGACGATCACCTCGGTGTCCCCGCGGACGGTGTCGAGCCAGTCACCGAACTCTTCCGCGTTGGACACGGTGGCGGACAGCGACACGAGCGTCACCGACTCGGGCAGGTGGATGATCACCTCCTCCCACACGGCGCCCCGGAAGCGGTCGGAGAGGTAGTGCACCTCGTCCATGACCACGTATCCGAGGCCGAGGAGGGTCTGGGAGCCCGCGTACAGCATGTTGCGCAGGACCTCGGTCGTCATCACGACGACCGGGGCGTCGGAGTTCACGCTGTTGTCGCCGGTGAGCAGGCCGACCTTGTCCGCGCCGTAGCGGCGGCACAGGTCGGAGTACTTCTGGTTCGACAGCGCCTTGATGGGGGTCGTGTAGAAGCACTTCTTGCCCTGCCCGAGGGCGAGGTGCACGGCGAACTCGCCGACGATCGTCTTGCCGGAGCCGGTGGGCGCGGCCACCAGCACGCCCTTGCCCGCTTCGAGCGCGTGGCAGGCCTCGATCTGGAAGGGGTCGAGGCCGAAGTCGTACATCTCGCGGAAGGACGCGAGGGCGGTGGCCTGCTCGGCAGCGCGCTTGCGTGCTGCCGCGTACCGCTCGGCCGGTGAGAGATCCTCTGTCATCGTGCTTTCGAGCGTACCGGGCCCCACTGACAACAGGACGATCATTATCGGGATCGGGCGGCGCACCGGTGCGCGAACGGCGGCGGGCCCCACCGGTGCGCCCGGTGGGGCCCGTGGATCACGCCGTCAGGGCGCGTTCCGTGTCCGTTCGCTCACGTCACGTCGTCGTATCCGTTGACCCGCTCGCCGGCGCTCTGCCCGGGCAGGGAGCGGCTGGAGGAGACGCCCTCGACGTCGCCGATGTCCTCGGGGGTGAGGTCCAGCTCGGAGGCCTCGTCGTCGGCGGGGCCCTGGACCTCGCGGCGCTTGCGGCGGTGGTCGTTGAGCAGCGAGAAGGCCACGGCCACGAAGTACAGCGCCCAGATCGGGGCGGCCAGCGCCAGCATCGTCATCGGGTCGGCGCTGGGAGTGGCGACGGCCGCGAACGCGGTGATGCCCACGATCATGCCGCGCCACCAGCCGAGCATGCGCCGGCCGGACAGGATGCCCGTGAGGTTGAGCATGACGAGCAGCAGCGGCATCTCGAAGGAGAGGCCGAACACCACCACCATGCGTGTGACCAGGTCGAGCAGGTTGTCCAGCGGCAGCAGGTTCTCCGCGCCGGGCGGCGTCAGGTCGATGAACACCTTCGCCGTCTTGGGCAGCACCTTGAAGGCGATGTAGCCGCCGCCGAGGAAGAGGGGGAAACCGAACCCCACGAACGCGTACGCGTACTTCTTCTCATGGCGGTGCAGGCCCGGCGCGACGAACCCCCACAGCTGGTAGAGCCAGATCGGGGCGGCGAGGACGACACCGGCGGTCAGGGAGACCTTCAGCGCCAGCGTGAAGGGCGTCAGCAGGCCGCTGACGGTGATGTGCGCGCAGTGGACGCTCTTCGACTTCGCCAGTTCCCCGAAGCTCTGCGAACAGCCGACGGCGTCCAGCACCGGCCTGGTGATGAAGTCGATGATGTGCTGGTAGAAGAAGGCGGCGGCGATGGTGACGACGATGATCGCCAGCACACTCTTCGCGAGCCTGTTGCGCAACTCACGAAGGTGCTCCGCGAGCGGCATGCGCCCCTCGGGATCCCTCTCCTGTTTGCGGGCGGGCTTGAGCAACCCACATCCTCATCTCGTGCGGTGGACCGGGGTGCTCCCGGTCCTCACGTCAGCGCTGGCTCGTGGTGTCCGTCGGCTCCGCGACCGGCCGGGAGCTGGTCACGTCGCCGGGAGAGGCCTTAATGGTGCGCTGCGCCTGGCCCTGCTCCTCGGCCGGCTGGGTGGAGGAGGCCGGCTGCTTGCCGTCGTCCTTCATCGCCTTGGCCTCGCTCTTGAGGATCCGCGCGGACTTGCCGAGCGACCGCGCCATGTCCGGGAGCTTCTTGGAGCCGAACACGAGGACGATCACCAGAACCAGGAGCACCAGGTGCCACGGCTCAAGTGCGTTGCGGAACATAGTCTTCACCTTCTCACTGAGGCGGGGCAGCGGGGCAATGTCCGACTGGTCGGACACACGTCCGACCATCGTGCTGCCAGCGATCGTATCGCCCGGGGGTGAACACCAGACCATCCCCGTGCGTACGTGAGCCTGCGGACCGCGCCTCGTTCTCCGGGCCGCGCTCAGAGCGTACCTGTCCGTGACGGGAACAGACAGGGCGAAGCCCCCCATCCCGCCATCCCCGGCCGTGTCCGGCGCGGGTCATGCCCGGTCGGCGGCCCGCGCGGCGCGCACCGTCGCGCGCTCCAGGTCCTCGGCGGCCCGGTCGATGCGGCGGGCGGAGTCCGCGACCTGCCGCCCGAGCCGCCGTGTCTCCACGAACACCCGGACAGCGAGCACACCCAGAACGGCGAGCCCCAGGAACCCCAGGGCGACAGCGAGCATCGGCCAGAACATGACGTCGAGCCTAGTACCCCGGCCGCGTCACGCCGTCGAGTGGAGGCGCAGGGTCCGCACCCCGCCGCCGGTGAGCAGTTCCACGATGCGCTCACCGGCCGGCTTGCGGACCGCCGCGCCGCACTCGGGACAGGTGAAGGAGTAGAAGGTGGTCCTGCTGCTCGCGCCGATCGCGAGCCGCAGCGCGCCCGCCCCCAGCTCGAAGCGCGCCCGGCAGTCGGGGCAGCCCGCCCGGAACACCACGTCGGCCACCCGCCTCATCCCGGCGAACGCCGTGCGCACCGACATCGGCGCGGGTTGGGCCGCTGCCGGACGGGGCGCGGCGAGGGGCGGCTCCGGCCGCTCCGGCGCGCCGTTCGGTGCCGATGTGCTCACAGCGCCTGCTCCTGTCCGTCGAAGCCCGTCCCTGCCGTGCGATGCGATCATGCCCCGTCCGCTCCCCTCGACCGCCCGTCCGCGCCGTCCGGCGCCTCGCGGGGCGCCTCGTAGGCGGCGAGCGCCTCGGTGGCCGCGCCGCGGGCGCTGTCGGCGAGCTCCGCCGGCGACACGATGCGGCCGTCGGCCCCGAGCCGCAGCGCGAGCCGGCGCAGCGACGCCGGATCGGGGGTCCGCAGGGTGATGCGCAGCCCGCCGTCCGCGAGCTCGTCCGCGCTGTCGTGCGGGTAGTACTCGGCGACCCAGCGGCCGCCGGGGCCGACCTCGACCACCACCTCGGGGTCCTCGACCGCGGGCTGCACCAGCGACTCGGACAGATCGCGCAGCTCGACCTCCGGCGGCGCCGACGGCTCGTCGAGGATCCTGATCTCGGCGACCCGGTCGAGCCGGAAGGTGCGGCGCGCCTCCGAGCGGCGGCACCAGGCCTCCACATAGGTGTGCCCCACGCTGACCAGGCGGATCGGGTCGATCTCGCGCTCGGTGACCTCGTCACGGGCCGGCGAGTAGTAGCGGATCCACAGCCGGCGCCGCTCGGAGATGGCCCGGTCGACGTCCGCGAACACACCGCCCTCGGACTCGAAGGTCACCGAGAGCCGCGCACTGGCGCCGGCGGCCTCACCGGCGGCGGTCTCCACCTTGGCGGTGGCTCTCAGCAGCGCCTGGCGGTCGCTCTCGCGCAGCCCCGGCAGGGTGGCGACGGCGCGCGCCGCCACCAGCAGCGCCGTGGCCTCGTCGGCCGCCAGCCGCAGCGGTTCGGCCGCGTCGGCGCCGAGCGCGGCCGGATTGTGCCACCAGATCCGCTCGCCGTCGGTGTCGATGTCCAGCAGATCGCCGCCGCGAAAGCTCGTGCCGCACATGGGCAGCACGTCGAGGTCGGACACCAGCTCGTCCTCGGTGATCCCGAAGGCCCGGGCCACGTCCTCCACGCGGGCACCGGGGCGCTCGCGCAGATAGGTCACCAGGGACAGCATCCGCCGGGTCTGGTCGATGGCGTTCGCCGGCCTCGCCGGTCTGCCTGCCACTGTCGAACCCCTCCCCCTCAGCCCTTGGCCACGGCGCGCAGCCGGTCCACCACGTCCGCGCGCAGCTCGGCGGGCTCCAGGACCACCACGTCGGGCCCGAACTCCACCAGCCACGCGTCCAGGCCGTGCCCGTACGGAATCTCCAACTCGTCCCAGCCGTCACCGAGTTCCCGAACGGTGGTGGCCTTCGCCCGAAGGGGGTAGCCCGAGCCCGTCCGCAGCCGGATCCTGGCGGAGCGGTCGGCGATCTCGCCCGCCCAGCTCGCGACGGTCTCACGGACGGTCACCACGTCGGGGACCTCGGCGGTGAAGCCGCCGACGCGGGAGCGCACCTTGCCGGTGATCCGGGAGAGCCGGAAGACCCGCTCGGCGTTCCGGTCGCGGTCCCAGCCCGCCAGGTACCAGTGTCCGCGCCAGCACTCCAGCGCCCACGGCTCCACGTGCCGGGGCTCGGGGCGGGCCGCGGTGGCCTTGCGGTAGTCGAACACGACGGGGCGGCGGTCGCGGCAGGCCAGCATCAGCGGTTCGAAGGCGGCCTCGTGGACCGGGATGCGCGGCTCCAGCGCGCCGTGGCCGCCGTAGGGGTCCACGTCCTCGGGGAGGCCCGCCGCGCGCAGCTTCTGCAGGGCACCGTTCGCCGCCCCGGCGAGCCGCGCCTGCTGCCACACCTTGGCGGCGAGACCGAGGGCTGCGGCCTCCTCGGCGTCGAGCGTGATGGCCGGGAGGCGGTTGCTGTCGCGCCGGGCGAGATAGCCGACCTCGCCGTCCAGGTTCTCCACGGTCTCGATGACGAGGCCGAGTTCGCGCAGATCGTCCTTGTCGCGCTCGAACATGCGGTTGAAGGAGTCGTCGGATCCGGTCGTGCTCCTGTCCGGTCCGAAGGCCTCGACGTACGCCTCGATGGACTCGCGCAGTTCGCGCTTGCTGAGTGGGCGGCGTGTCCCGAGCAGACACAGCGCCAGGTTCATCAGCCGCTCAGCCTTGGCAATGGCCATCGGCGCCCTTCGTCTTCCCCATGATGCTCACGACGGACGACCGTACCGCCCTGGCCTGCCCCGGCAAAAGCCGAGCCCTCGGGCGGGCGTGGACGTGAGGGCGGCGCGGGGAGCCGTGAGGGGCCCGCGCCGCCCCGCGCGTCAGACTCCGACCAGGTCGCAGACGAAGATCAGCGTCTCGCCCGGCTTGATGCGGCCACCGGCGCCCCGGTCGCCGTAGGCCAGGTGCGGGGGAATGGTCAGCTGGCGGCGGCCGCCGACCTTCATGCCCTGCACACCCTGGTCCCAGCCCGGGATGACCTGGCCCACGCCCAGCTGGAAGCGCAGCGGAGTGCCGCGGTTCCAGGACGCGTCGAACTCCTCACCGCTGGAGAACGCCACACCCACGTAGTGCACGGAGACGGTGTCGCCCGCCTTGGCCTCCGGGCCGTCGCCCTCCCAGATCTCCTTGATCTCAAGGTCGGCCGGGGGCTCGCCGCCCGGGAAGTCGATCTCGGGCTTCTCGATGCTCACGTCAAAAGCTCCTGCTTGTTCAAGTTGGGCCATTACGGCACGACCGACACTCTCACATCCCCGCGACGGTTACATCTTGGCCAGGATGTCGACGGAGAAGACGAGCGTGGAGTTCTTGCTCAGGCCGCTGCCCTGCGGGGGGTTGTCCCCGTACCCCAGCTTCGGCGGGACGACGATGAGCACGCGGCTGCCCACCTTCTTGCCCGTCAGGCCCTGGCCCCAGCCCTTGACGACCTGCTGGAGGGGGAACATGGCGGGCTGGTCACGGCTGTACGAGGAGTCGAACTCCTTGCCGGAGTCCCACAGCACGCCCTTGTACTGCACCAGGACGGTGCTGTCGGCCGCGACCACCGGGCCGTCGCCCTCCAGCACGTAGGTGGCGACCAGACCCGTGGGGGCCTTCGCCTTCGGCACGTCGATGGACGGGGCCTTGCCGTCGGTGTTCGTGCCCACCTTCGGCAGCGACGCGTTGTTCTGCGCCACCGCCTTGCCCTTGGCGGAGCTCTTGCCGTTGAACGTGTTCACCACGTCCACCACGAACACCAGCGTGTCGGTGCCCTTGATGCCCGCCCGGCTGTTGCCCTGCGTGCCGTATCCCCAGGTCGGCGGTACGGCCATCTCGACGCGGCTGCCGGTCTTCTTGCCCGTCAGCGCATACCGCCAGCCGTCGATGACGCTGCCCTGCGCCAGCTGGATCACCAGCGAGGTCTTCCGGTCGAAGGAGTTGTCGAAGACCTTGCCCGTGGACCAGACCTGACCCAGGTAGTTCGCCTCGAGGAAGTCGTTCTCGGCGACGGTCTGCCCGTTGCCCGCGATCACCGTCTTGACCGCCAGGTCCTTCGACGGGGTGCCCGACCCCTTGGCCACGGTCGGCTTCTCGCCGAACTTCGCGCCCGCGGTGATGGCCGGCACGGGACCATCGACGATCTTCGGCGGCGGAGCGGCGGAGGGTGTCGGAGCCGCCGAGGAGGGAGCCTGCGAAGAAGAGGACGGGCTCGCACTCGCCTTGCTGGAGCTGGACTTGTCGTCACCGCACCCGGAGAGGGTGACCAGTCCGGCGGGCACAGCGGCGAGAATGAGGGAACGTCGGCGCACGATGGGGCCTCGTATCGATCGATCTTGAATGTTGGCGTGCGCGCAACTCTACGGCGTGACACGGGCGCCGTACGGCAAACGTACGGCGCCCGCGTTGCGATCCGCTGATATGCCCCGGGCCGACGTCCGAGCCCGGGGCACCGCGCGACCCGCGTATGTCACATTCCGGCGATCAGCTTCTCCACCCGGTCGTCCACCGACCGGAACGGGTCCTTGCACAACACGGTGCGCTGCGCCTGGTCATTGAGCTTGAGGTGCACCCAGTCCACCGTGAAGTCACGGCGCTGCTCCTGAGCACGGCGGATGAAGTCGCCCCGCAGCCGCGCCCGAGTCGTCTGCGGTGGAACCGACTTGCCTTCGAAGATCTTCAAGTCGTTGCAGATCCGGGTGGCTTGGCCCTTCCTCTCCAGCAGGTAGTACAGGCCCCGGCGGCGGTGGATGTCGTGGTAGGCGAGGTCTATCTGCGCGACCCTCGGGTGCGACATCGTCATGTTGTGCTTGGCCCGGTACCGCTCGATGAGCTTGTACTTCATCACCCAGTCGATCTCGGTGCCGATCCGGTCCAGGTCCTCCGACTCGATGGCGTCCAGCGTGCGGCCCCACAGCTCCAGGACCTGCTCCACGGTGCCCGTGCGGATCCCGCGGCGCTCGCAGAAGTCCACGGCCTTCTCGAAGTACTCCCGCTGCACCTCCAGGGCGGAGGCCTCACGGCCGCTGGCCAGCCGCACCTTGCGGCGGCCCGTGACGTCGTGGCTGACCTCGCGGATCGCCCGGATCGGGTTCTCCAGTGTCAGGTCGCGCATCACCGTGCCCGCCTCGATCATGCGCAGCACCAGGTCGGTGGCACCCACCTTGAGCAGCATGGTCGTCTCGGACATGTTCGAATCCCCGACGATCACATGCAGCCGGCGGTACCGCTCGGCGTCCGCGTGCGGCTCGTCACGCGTGTTGATGATGGGGCGCGAACGCGTCGTCGCGGAACTGACGCCCTCCCAGATGTGCTCCGCCCGCTGACTGACGCAGTACACCGCGCCACGCGGCGTCTGGAGCACCTTCCCGGCCCCGCACAGCAGCTGCCGCGTCACCAGGAACGGGATCAGGATGTCCGCGAGCCGGGAGAACTCCCCGTGACGTGCCACCAGATAGTTCTCGTGGCATCCGTAGGAGTTGCCCGCCGAGTCGGTGTTGTTCTTGAAGAGATAGACATCGCCCGCGATTCCCTCCTCATGCAGACGGCGCTCCGCATCCACCAGGAGCCCCTCGAGAATGCGCTCGCCGGCCTTGTCGTGGGTGACCAACTCGGTCACATTGTCACATTCGGGAGTCGCATACTCCGGATGTGATCCCACGTCGAGATACAGGCGGGCACCGTTCCGCAGAAAGACATTGCTGCTGCGGCCCCATGACACGACACGGCGGAAGAGGTACCGCGCCACCTCGTCAGGCGACAGACGGCGCTGTCCCCTGAACGTGCACGTGACGCCGTACTCGTTCTCCAGCCCGAAAATGCGGCGGTCCATGACTGAACATTACGCCCGATCCCCCGACCTGAAACGGGGTTCGGCAGCACGGTTTGGATCATTTTCCGGTGAACCCGCAACCACCGCGCCTCCGACGGGAACCGCGAGAGCCTTCCCCGTCACCAGCAGCACCGCCAGTGACACCGCGCCGGCGGCACCCGGCAGGGCGAAACCCCATGCCGCGCCACCCGCCTCCACCACCGGCCCGGCGAGCCCCGTGCCCACCGACGCCCCCACCGTGAACGTCGTGACCAGCCACGAGAAGGCCTCCGTCACCGTCCCCGACGGCGCGTGCCGGTCCACGATGATGAACGCGCACGCGATGCACGGAGCCAGGAAGACGCCGGCGAGCCCCGTCAGGGCCCCCATCGCGGCCGCCCCGGGCATCAGCGTCAGCGGCACGTAACACACCGCCAGAAGCCCCACCAGCACGCGCAGTCGCCGCTCCGGCGCGCCCGGCCACTCGCGCGCCCCGTACGCCGTGCCACCGGCCAGGGCGCCCAGGCCCAGGGCGGCCATCAGCCACCCGTACACCCCGTCGCCCCCATGGCCGTCCGCGTAGGACACCGCCGCCACCGTGATGGAGCCCAGCGCGATCCCCACGAACAGGAACGCGGCCAGCAACGCCAGCAGCCCCCGCGACCGCAGCGCCCCCAGCCAGTGCGCCTCGCGCGGCGCCGAACGCCACGCCCGCGACGGCTGCGACACCACCACCGAGAGGGCGCCGAGGACACCCAGCACGTTCAGCGCGATCAGCGCCACCCGCGCGGACCACAGCGACGCGCACACGGTCAGCAGCAGCGGCCCGACCGTGAACATCACCTCCTGCGCCACCGCGTCCAGCGCGTACGCGGTCGGCACCTGCTCCGCCCGGCCCAGCACCGTGGGCCACAGGGCGCGCAGGCCGCCCTCCAGCGGCGGCGCGAAGAGCCCCGACACCACCATCGCCGCGTACGCCAGAACGGGTGACCCGATGCCGGCCAGGGCGAACACCGTCATCGCGGCGGCCGACAGCACGGACGCCGGCAGCTGCACCCTCGGCTGCCCCCGCACGTCCACCAGCCGGCCCAGCAGCGGCTGCCCCACGGCGTTCGCCACGCCGTAGGCGCCGGCCAGCGCCCCGGCGAGGCCGTACGAACCGCCCTGGGAGCGCACGAACAGCACGGTGCCGATCGCCGCGACGGCGTTCGGCAGCCGACCCACCAGTGTCCCGACGAGCAGCCGCGACGCGTGCCTCGCCCTGAGGATCTCCAGGTAACCCGCCGCCATGACCGCCCTCACACACCTTCCACCCACGTCGCCCGCCCCGTGTCCCGCGACCGGCGACGAGCGACGTTTTACGTATAACTTCCGCCGTCATACGTACCATGTGCGCTGTCCGCGCGTCCACACGAAAGAGGCACCCCCACCGTGGCCCGAGGCAGTACCCGCCCCACCAGCCGCGACGTCGCCCATGCCGCGGGCGTCTCCCAGGCCGCGGTGTCCCTCGTCCTCGGCGACAAGTGGCGCGGCCGCGTCTCGGAGGCCACCGCCGAACGCGTGCGCCGAGCCGCCCACGACCTCGGCTACCGCCCCAACCTCGCCGCCCGCAACCTCCGCCTCGGGCACACCCGCACCGTCCTCCTCGTCGTCCCCGCCCTCACCACCGAGTTCTTCGCGGGCGTCTACACCGGCGCCGCCCGCGTCGCCGCCCGGCACGAGTTCGGCGTCGTCCTCTACCCCTCCCCCGAAGGGGTCGGCCCCGCCAGGGACCCCTTCCACTCGGCCCGGGCCGCCGTCGACGGCGTCATCGCCTCCTCCATGGCCGCCGACGCCCTCACCGCCATCCGCGGCGACCAGCTCCCGCTCGTCATGCTCGACAGCGACCCCCAGGGCAGCCACGGCGCCACCACCGTCAACCTCGACATCGCCGACGGCGTCCGCCAGGTCACCGACCACCTCCTGGCCCTGGGCCACCGCCACTACCTCCACCTCGGCGCCGACATCCCCTCCTGGACCTTCGAGACCCGGGCGCACGAACTCGCCACCCGCCTCGCCCAGGTCCCCGGCACCACCCTGCGCACCGCCCGCGCCCCCATCTCCATCGACGGCGCCCGCGGTGCCGCCGAGACCGCCCTGGCCGCCCCTGGCCCCCGCCCCACCGCCCTCGTCTGCGACGACGACAAACTCGCCGCCGGCGCCTACAAGGCCGCCCGCCGCCTGGGCCTGCGCATCCCCGACGACCTCTCGGTCACCGGCATCGACGATCTCGCCCTCGCCACCGCGCTCGACCCCGAACTGACCACCGTCCGCCTCGACGCCGAGCTCTTCGGCGAACGCGGCATGGGCGCCCTTCTCACCGTCCTGGACGGCCAGGACCCCCACAAGGACGACATCCCGGTGGAACTGGTGGTACGCGGCTCCACCGCCCCACCGCCGCCCCACCCCTGACCTGTGAAAGCCGTGTGCCCCGGCCGGGTCGGCCGGGGCACACGGCACCGCTGTCAGCGAGTGACCGCAGCGGTCACTCCTCGTCGTCCGACCCGTCGGCCTCGGCCTCCGCGGCCGACGCCGCGCCCGAGCCCTCCAGCAGCCGCGCCAGCTGACGGCCGACGATCCGCCGGAACTTGCGCTTCTGCGGACGTGTCCGGTCCAGCACCGCGACCTCCAGCCGCTCCGCCGGGATCTCCCGCTCGCTGCCGTTGGTGTCCCGCGACAACGCCTGCACCGCCAGCTTCAGCGCCTCCGCCAGCGTCATCCCGTCCCGATGGCGCTGATCCAGAAACGTACTGATCTGCTCCGCGTTGCCGCCCACCGCGACCGAGCCGTGCTCGTCCACGATCGAGCCGTCGTGCGGCAGCCGGTAGATCTGGTCGCCGTCCGGGGTCTCCCCCACCTCGGCCACCACCAGCTCCACCTCGTACGGCTTCTCCGCCGCGCTGGAGAAGATCGTGCCCAGTGTCTGCGCGTACACGTTCGCCAGGCCGCGGGCGGTCACGTCGTCCCGGTCATAGGTGTATCCGCGCAGATCCGCGTACCGCACACCCCCGATCCGCAGATTCTCGTACTCGTTGTACTTGCCGGCCGCGGCGAAACCGATGCGGTCGTAGATCTCACTGAACTTGTGCAGCGCGCGGGACGGGTTCTCGCCGACGAACACGATGCCGTCGGCGAACTGCATCACGACGAGGCTGCGACCACGCGCGATTCCCTTGCGGGCGTACTCCGCCCGGTCGGCCATCGCCTGCTGAGGGGATACATAGAACGGCGTCGACACCGGTTATCCGTCCCTTTCTGTCAAAGTCACACGATCACCTGCACCACTGCCGGGAGCCCGGCCCCGCCTCAGAGCAGAGCCGCCCTCGGCCCGTCCGGCTGCTCCAGACGCCGCTCCAGGACCGCGCGCGCGATCCCGGACGCCTCGTCCTCGCTCAGCCGGCGGTAGCCGTCCTCGGTGATCACCATGACGATCGGATAGATCCGGCGGGCGACATCGGGACCACCGGTCGCCGAGTCGTCGTCAGCCGCGTCGTAGAGGGCCTGCACCACCAGTGTGGTCGCCTGCTCCTCCGTCAGGTCGTCGCGGTAGAGCTTCTTCATGGCCCCGCGCGCGAAGATCGAACCCGAACCCGTGGCCGCGAAGCCGTGCTCCTCCGAGCGGCCGCCCGTCACGTCGTAGGAGAAGATGCGGCCCTTGTCCCGGTCCACGTCGAACCCGGCGAAGAGCGGCACCACGGCCAGGCCCTGCATGGCCATCCCGAGGTTCGAGCGAATCATCGTCGACAGGCGGTTCGCCTTGCCCTCCAGCGACAGCTGGACGCCCTCGACCTTCTCGAAGTGCTCCAGCTCCAGCTGGAACAGCTTCACCATCTCCACGGCCAGACCCGCCGTGCCCGCGATCCCGACCGCCGAGTACTCGTCCGCCGGGAACACCTTCTCGATGTCCCGCTGCGCGATCACGTTCCCCATGGTCGCCCTGCGGTCACCGGCCAGCACCACGCCCCCGGGGAACGCGACGGCCACGATGGTCGTGCCGTGCGGAGCCTCGAGCACGCCCTGGGTGGGGGGCAGCTGCCGCCGGCCGGGCAGCATCTCGGGCTGGTGGTCCGACAGGAAGTCCATGAAGGACGAGGAGCCAGGCGTCAGGAAGGCAGCCGGTAGACGCCCGGTGCTACGAGTGTTGGCTTCCACGCGTTTCCTTCCAGGTAGTCGGCGGCTCGGCGGATCGCGTCGGGTTCGCCCCCAACTTGCCGATGGCCGAATTGCAGTTGAAGCACAGTACGCCACGGACCCTACCCGTCTTACGGCAGTGATCCACATGCTCGGCCGGAGCGTTCGAAGACCGCGCACGCCGTGCGGCCACCTGCCGCCGCTGAGGGCAGGTGGCTGCGCGCCCCCGGCCGTGCGTCCGCGTGGACGCCGCTCGCGGCGGCCGGTACCGCCTGCACCGCGAGCAGCGCCGCACGTCTTCTCCGGTCAGCAACCCCACACCCCCACTACCTGTGATTCGCAGGGAGGGTTACTGTCCGCCCTTCTGAACGAAGGACTTCACGAAGTCCTCCGCGTTTTCCTCGAGGACGTCGTCGATCTCGTCGAGAACCGAGTCCACGTCGTCGCTCAGCTTCTCCTGCCGTTCCTTCAGGTCGCCCTGGGCCTGCGCGTCCTGCGCCTGCTCCTCGACCTCCTCCGTGGAGCGCGTGGCCTTCTGCTGCCCGCCCTCGGTGTCCTTGGTCGCCATAACCCTCACCCCGCTCAGATCGCCCGACATGGTCGGCATGGTCGGCCTTTCGGCCGATCGGTGATGATCAGACCCTACTCGCCCGGTCCGACATCGGCCCCGCAGTTACTCCAACGTACGGGGGCCATCTCGATGATTCCCGGCCGCCGGGGTTTCCACCCCGCCGGACCGGGACTGGGTCCGGAAGTCCTTCTCAGTTGCCCGAGAGGACCCGGACCAGGTCCTCCGCGGTACGGCAGCGGTCGAGGAGCTCCTTGACATGGTTCCGCGTGCCGCGAAGGGGCTCCAGGGTCGGGACCCGCTGGAGCGAGTCCCGGCCGGGGAGGTCGAAGATCACGGAGTCCCAGGAGGCCGCGGCGACGTCGTCGGCGTACTGTTCCAGGCAGCGCCCGCGGAAGTACGCCCGGGTGTCCTCCGGCGGCTTCGTGCGGGCCCTCTCGACCTCTGACTCGTCCAGGAGGCGCTTGATGCGGCCGCGGGCCGCGAGGCGGTTGTAGAGGCCCTTCTCGGCGCGCACGTCGGCGTACTGGAGGTCGACGAGGTGGAGGCGCGCGGCGTCCCAGTCGAGGTCGTCGCGGCGGCGGTAGCCCTCCATGAGCTCGCGCTTGGCCACCCAGTCCAGTTCGCCGGCCAGGCTCATCGGATCCCTCTCCAGCCGGTTGAGGGTGTCCTCCCAGCGGGCCAGGACGTCCTTGGTCTGATCGTCGGCGTCGGCGCCGAAGCGCTCCTCCACGTACTTGCGCGACAGCTCGTAGTACTCCATCTGGAGCTGGACGGCGGTGAGTGTCCGGCCGCTGCGGAGGGTGACCAGGCGTCCCAGCGTCGGGTCGTGGGAGACCTGGTGGAGGGTGCGCACGGGCTGGTCGACGGCCAGGTCGACGGCGATGAAGCCGTCCTCGATCATGGACAGGACGAGGGCGGTGGTGCCGAGCTTGAGGTAGGTGGAGATCTCCGAGAGGTTGGCGTCGCCGATGATCACATGGAGGCGGCGGTACTTCTCGGCGTCGGCGTGCGGCTCGTCGCGGGTGTTGATGATGGGGCGCTTGAGTGTGGTCTCCAGGCCCACCTCGACCTCGAAGTAGTCGGCGCGCTGGCTGAGCTGGAAGCCGTGTTCGTGGCCGTCCTGACCGATGCCGACACGGCCCGCGCCGGCGAAGACCTGCCGGGAGACGAAGAAGGGCGTGAGGTGGCGCACGATGTCGGAGAAGGCGGTCTCGCGCTTCATGAGGTAGTTCTCGTGCGTGCCGTAGGAGGCGCCCTTGTTGTCCGTGTTGTTCTTGTAGAGGTGGATGGGCTGGGCGCCGGGGAGCTGAGCGGCCCGCTCGGCGGCCTCGGCCATGATGCGCTCGCCGGCCTTGTCCCACAGGACGGCGTCGCGGGGGTTGGTGACCTCCGGGGCGCTGTACTCGGGGTGCGCGTGGTCGACGTAGAGCCGTGCCCCGTTGGTGAGGATGACGTTGGCGAGGCCGATGTCCTCGTCGGTGAGCTGGCTGGAGTCGGCGGCTTCGCGGGCGAGGTCGAATCCTCGTGCGTCGCGGAGCGGGTTCTCCTCTTCGAAGTCCCAGCGGGCCCGGCGGGCCCGGTGCATCGCCGCGGCGTACGCGTTGACGATCTGGGACGAGGTGAGCATGGCATTGGCGTTGGGGTGGCCGGGGACGGAGATGCCGTACTCCGTCTCGATGCCCATTACTCGCCGTACGGTCATGCGGCCCTCCTTGCCCGGCGGCGCCCTCGGTCGGGGGCGGCGCTCAAGTACCGCTGGTGCTCCGGTGCGCGTGCGGTGCCCGTCCCCGCGCTGCGCGACGTGGTGGCAGGAATGAGCCTAGAACGCCTCTGCGCTGGTGGGGAGATCATTTGCGTCTTTGCCTTGCCGGGGCGTGGCCCGGAAAAGCAGTGGGCTGCGGGTACCCGGTGGGGGCACCCGCAGCCTCCCTGTGCCTTACAGGTACTGGCCGGTGTTCGCCACCGTGTCGATGGAGCGTCCGGTGTCCGCGCCCTGTTTTCCGGTGATGAGGGTGCGGATGTAGACGATCCGCTCGCCCTTCTTTCCGGAGATCCTGGCCCAGTCGTCGGGGTTGGTGGTGTTGGGCAGGTCCTCGTTCTCCTTGAACTCGTCCACGCATGCCTGGAGGAGATGGGAGACGCGAAGGCCCTTCTGGCTGTGCTCCAGGAAGTCCTTGATCGCCATCTTCTTGGCGCGGCCCACGATGTTCTCGATCATGGCGCCGGAATTGAAGTCCTTGAAGTAGAGGACTTCCTTGTCGCCGTTGGCGTAGGTGACCTCGAGGAAGCGGTTCTCGTCGGATTCGGCGTACATCTGTTCGACGGCAGTCTGGATCATGCCGTGAACGGTGGCGCCCTTGTCGTTCCCGTGCTCGCTGACGTCGTCGGCGTGCAGCGGGAGCCGCTCGGTGAGGTACTTGCCGAAGATGTCCTTGGCCGCTTCGGCGTCCGGACGTTCGATCTTGATCTTCACGTCGAGGCGGCCTGGGCGCAGGATGGCGGGGTCGATCATGTCCTCGCGGTTCGAGGCGCCGATGACGACCACGTTCTGCAGGCCCTCCACACCGTCGATCTCGGCGAGCAGCTGGGGGACGATGGTGTTCTCCACGTCCGAGCTGACGCCGGAGCCGCGGGTGCGGAAGAGGGACTCCATCTCGTCGAAGAAGACGATGACGGGGGTGCCCTCGCTGGCCTTCTCACGGGCCCGCTGGAAGACGAGCCGGATCTGCCGCTCGGTCTCGCCGACGTACTTGTTCAGAAGCTCGGGGCCCTTGATGTTCAGGAAGAAGCTCTTGCCCGAGGCCTGGCCGGTGACTTCGGCGACCTTCTTGGCCAGCGAGTTGGCCACCGCCTTGGCGATGAGCGTCTTTCCGCATCCGGGGGGCCCGTACAGCAGGACGCCCTTGGGCGGCCGCAGTTCGTGCTCCTTGAACAGGTCGGGGTAGAGGTACGGGAGCTCGACCGCGTCGCGGATGGCCTCGATCTGACCGGCGAGTCCGCCGATCTGCTCGTAGCCGATGTCGGGGACCTCTTCGAGGACGAGTTCCTCGACCTCGCTCTTCGGTACGACCTCGTAGACGTAGCCGGAGCGGGGTTCGAGCAGCAGGGCGTCGCCGGGCCGGATGGTGACGTCCAGCAGCGGCTCGGCGAGCCGTACCACCCGTTCCTCGTCGGTGTGCCCGAGTACCAGGGCGCGCTCGCCGTCCTCAAGGACCTCCTTGAGGGTGACGATGTCCCCGACGCGCTCGAACTCCATGGCCTCGACCACGTTGAGCGCTTCGTTGAGCATCAGTTCCTGGCCGCGGCGGAGCTCGTCGAGGTCCACACCGGGGCTGACGTTCACCCGGAGCTTGCGGCCCCCGGTGAAGATGTCGGCCGTGCCGTCCTCGTTGGCCTGCAGGAAGACACCGAAGCCGGCCGGCGGCTGTGCGAGCCGGTCCACTTCCTCCTTGAGGGCCACGATCTGGTCCCGGGCCTCACGGAGCGTGTTTGCGAGCCGTTCGTTCTGTGCGGACACGCCTGCCAGGTTGGTCTGCAGCTCGACGATCCGCTCCTCGAGAATCCTCGTGTGCCGCGGAGAGTCGGCGAGCTTGCGGCGCAGGACGGCGATCTCCTGCTCAAGGTAGGCAATCTGCCCGGCCGGGTCTTCGGACCCCCGTCCCGGGCGGATGCCGCGGTTCATGTCGTCGTCGTGGGCTGCCACGGTCCTCACCTCCTCCAAGGGGAGCTGGACGCTTCCAGACCCTACCTGGGTGGGTGTCGATTGAAACCCCTAGATCACAAAGACTGTCGAGGTGTGTCCGATCTTCACCCTTGCGCTCTCCCTCGTGCCAGGGGGATACCCACCGAACATGATTGGAAAGCGGCCGAAGGTAGGGTCGCAGTGTTCAACACCCGTCAGAGCCTGCCGGATTCCCGGCGGCTCTGCGCAGGAGATGTCAGGAGAGATGATCGTGGGACAGACCGGAGTCGGGAGCGGGGCACTGGAGGTCTGGATCGATCAGGATCTGTGCACGGGTGACGGGATCTGTGCGCAGTACGCCCCGGAGGTCTTCGAGCTGGACATCGACGGCCTGGCGTACGTGAAGGGTCCGGACGACGAGCTCTTGCAGGCCAAGGGGGCGGTAACGCCGGTTCCGCTGCCGCTTCTCACGGACGTGGTGGACTCGGTGCGGGAGTGCCCGGGCGAGTGCATCCACGTGCGTCGGGCCTCGGACGGCGTGGAGGTCTACGGCCCCGAGGCGGACGGCGACGCGTAGTGATGGCCGGATCGCGCCCTGTCACGCCTGTCCGCTTTCCCGCGTGATGTCCGCGGGCACCGGGCCGCGCGGTCTCACGCGTTCCCGGTGTCCGCGGTGCCCGCCGGGGTGGAGCGGATGAACGCGCCGCCCTTCCACTGCCATTTGACCGCGGCCTTGGTGTCGGGGCAGCAACTGGGCACGTCGGGCGTGGAGTAGCCGAGGAGCGTCGCGGTGACCGCCGCGTCGCGGACGGCGAAGTCGGTGACGGTGAGGCGGTCCTTGGGGTCGACCAGGGTGGCGACCACGCGCGGCGCCGGGTCCGTGGCGGCCTGGGTGAGGACGTAGACGCCGTCGGGCGGGGTCCCCATGCTCGTGTCGCAGCGCACGACCGCCACGGTCTCCGGGCGGCCGTCGCCGTCGAGGTCGCCCGCCGCCTTCTTGCGGACGAGGAGTCTGGTGGAGCGGCCGCAGTCGAGGGGGAAGTCGGCCCTGGCGGCGTCGGGGGGCGTGCGCGGGGCCGGGGCGGCCTTGGTCTCGACGCGGGGCGGGGCCGCCGTCGCGGTGCCGGGCTGCAGCACGGAGGACACGAGGATCACGCCGTAGAGGGCGGTGGCCGTGGCGACCCAGTGGATGGGGCGGGCGGCGGTGTGAGCGAGTTCCGGAACGGCTGGGTGCTGCACGCGAGAAGTGTCTCCTGTGAGAGCTGCGCCGGTGGGGGTGTCCCGCATCGTGCCACACGTCACATCGCGGGGGAAACGGCGGGGGGAGCACTTCCGCGTCCGCCGGGGACGCGTGGGGGGATGGCCGGGCGCCTGCGCCCCGGGCGGGCCGCCTCCGGCGTGGTCCAACGCGAAAGCGCCGTGGCCGAGTTCCGCGGTGTGCGGGGGAACTCGGCCACGGCGCTCTGCCGTTGCACGGGTGCGGGGTCGGCTCAGCGGCCGGCGCCTCCGTCGGCGTTGGGTCCTTCGTAGTCCTCGCCGTAGGCGCCCTTGGCGGGGCGCCTACGGCGCATGGGCGGCTCGACGCCGTCGGCGAGGCGGCGGGCGGTGAGGAGGAAGCCCGTGTGGCCGATCATGCGGTGGTCGGGGCGGACGGCGAGGCCCTCGATGTGCCAGTTGCGGATCATCGTCTCCCAGGCGGTCGGCTCGTTGAAGCAGCCGATCTCGCGGATGGACTCGACGGTCCTGGCGAGCTGGGTGGTGGTGGCGACGTAGCAGCACAGGATGCCGCCGGGGACGAGCGCCTTGGAGACGGCGTCGAGGCACTCCCAGGGGGCGAGCATGTCGAGGATGACCCGGTCGACGTCGGTGTCGCTGAGGTTGTCCTGGAGGTCACCGACGGTGAGCTGCCAGGCCGGGTGGGGGCCGCCGAAGTAGCGTTCCACGTTCTGCTGGGCGATCTCGGCGAAGTCGGCGCGCCGCTCGTAGCTGTGGAGCATGCCCTGGTCGCCGATGGCGCGCAGCAGGAAGCTGCTGAGCGAGCCCGAGCCGACGCCCGCCTCCACGACGCGCGCGCCGGAGAAGATGTCGGCGAAGGCGAGGATCTGCCCCGCGTCCTTGGGATAGACGACGGCTGCCCCGCGGGGCATGGACAGGACGTAGTCGGGGAGCAGGGGACGCAGCGCGAGGTAGGCGACGTTTCCGGTCGTGCGGACAACGCTGCCCTCGGGTGCGCCGATCAGCTCGTCGTGCGGGAAGGAACCCTTGTGGGTGTGGAAGTTCTTCCCCGCTTCGAGCGTGAACGTGTAGTGGCGGCCCTTGGGGTCGGTCAGCTGTACCTGGTCCCCGACCTTGAAGGGCCCGCGTCGGCGGGCGGCACCGGTCGGTTCGGACATGTGACCAGCCTACCGGTCGCGGAAGGGGCGGCCGACCACGGCCGGGGGAGCCGGTCAGCTGGGGCGGGCCATGGCGTTGACGAAGGCGCGCTCCACGTCGGCGGCGGACAGGACGCCGTAGATCTCGCCGGTCTCCTCGATGACGAGGTACTCGGTGGCGGGGGTGGCGCGCAGGACGTCGAGGAGGTCCTCGCCGGCGAGTTCGGCGGAGACGCGCATGCCGTCGGTGAGGTCCTGGGCGAGACCGCCGACGGGGACCCAGGGGCGGCGGTGTTCGGGGACGCCGACGATGGCGGCCTCGCGGACCAGGGAGAGGGGCCGGCCGCTCGCGTCGACGACGACCAGGGCGCGGGCGCCGACGGCGTTGGCGCGGCGCAGCGCCTCGGACAGGGGGGTGTCGGCCTCGACCGGTACGGCACGGCGGGTGAGGGCGCGGGCGCGCAGTTCGGGGAGGTGTTCGCGCAGCCGGGCCATGCGCAGGCTGTTGCCGGCGCCGGTCCAGATGATCGCGGCGAGGATCGCGGCGAGCAGGGCGTCGGTGACGGTGTCCATGCCGGTGTTGTCCTCGGCGTTGGGGCCGAGGACGCCGGTCTGGGTGAGGAGGGGGAGGCCGATGAGGACGGTGACAGCGAGGGCGCGGCCGACCCAGGCGGCGGCGACGGTGCCGCTCATGGGCTTGCCGGTGATCTTCCAGACGACGGCGCGGAGCATGCGTCCGCCGTCCAGGGGCAGGCCGGGGAGCAGGTTGAAGATGGCGACGATCAGGTTGGAGACCATGAGCCCGGCCAGCAGGACACCGGGGACGGTGCCGGCCCGTACGGGCTGCATGGCCAGGTAGAAGACGCCGGCGAGGACGAGGGACAGGAGGGGTCCGACGAAGGCGAGGACGAACTCGCGGCCGGGGGTCTCGGCGTCCTTCTCGATCTCGGAGACGCCGCCGAAGAACTGGAGCTGGATGCGGCGTACGGGGAGCCGGAAGCGGAGCGCGGCGACGGTGTGGGCGAGTTCGTGGATGAGGACGGAGGCGTAGAAGGCGATGGCGAAGAAGAGGGAGACCAGGTAGCGGGCCGCGCCGAGCTCGGGCAGCACGCGGTCGAGCTGGCCGCCGAAGACCCAGGTGATGAGGGCGGCGACGAGGAACCAGCTGGGGGCGACGTAGACGGGGACGCCGAAGGGGCGGCCCATGAGGATGCCGCCGCCCGGTTCCCTGGGCCGCCGGGGCGGTCGCCCCGGGCCGGGGGCGCCGGCGGGCCGCACGCTGTCGGGGGTGCCGGACGCGTCGGAGGGGGCGGGGCCGCCGCTGTGGGCGAGGCTGCGGTGCGGGTGTCCGTCGGGGTCGCCGTGCGGGTCGGGGGCCGCTGCGCCGTTGGAGTGGTCGGGCGGCGTCGCGGGCGCGGGGTGCCCGTCCTGATCCTGTCGCCGGTGTACGGTCCCGGGTTCGTGCGCCGAGGCGTCGGGGTCGGTCTGTCGTGGCCGCTCGGGGCGTACGGGATCGACGGTGGGGGCCGGGGCGGCCGTGGGGGCCGTCTCGCCGCCGGTCGCCTCGCCGCCGCCCGGGTGCGGCTGTCCGCTTCCGCCGCTCTCGTCCACGATGTCCCCTCGTCAGATGCGTCTCCCGGGCCCGGGTGGTGTGCGGCCGGGAGGTCCTGTGGTCGATGGTATGCGTCCGCCGGCCGCTGCTCCGCCCCGGCGTCCCTTCTGCTGCCTGGGACGTCGGGGGCGCGTCGGGGGTTGTCCGGGGCGGCCGGCGCCGTCACCGGGCGGGGCGGCGCGGGGAGGGTGGGTGTCACTGTCAGTGGCGGGCCGTAGGGTTCGTCGTCATGGAACCGAGTACCGAGGGCGCCGTGGAGCCGTCCGCCGTGACCGCCGCGCCGCCGAGGTCGCTGTCGCCCTCGCGGGCGAGCGACTTCATGCAGTGCCCGTTGCTGTACCGGTTCCGGGTGATCGACAGACTGCCCGAGAAGCCGAGCGAGGCGGCGACGCGGGGCACGCTGGTGCACGCGGTGCTGGAGCGGCTCTTCGACGCCCCGGCCGTCGAGCGGACGGCTCCGCGGGCGCGTTCGCTGGTGCCGGGGCAGTGGGACCGGCTGCGGGAGAGCCGGCCGGAGGTCGACGATCTGTTCGCGGACGACCCGGGCGGCGAGCGGCTGGCGCGCTGGCTCGGCGAGGCGGAGCGGCTGGTGGAGCGCTGGTTCTCGCTGGAGGACCCGACGCGGCTGGAGCCCGCCGAGCGGGAGCTGTTCGTGGAGGCGGAGCTGGAGTCGGGGCTGCGGCTGCGCGGCATCATCGACCGCGTGGACGTGGCGCCCACGGGCGAGGTGCGGATCGTCGACTACAAGACGGGCAAGGCGCCCCGACCCGAGTACGCCGAGGGCGCGCTGTTCCAGATGAAGTTCTACGCCCTGGTCGTGTGGCGGCTGAAGGGCGTGGTGCCGCGGCGGCTCCAGCTGGTCTACCTGGGCAGTGGCGAGGTGCTGACGTACGACCCGGTGATGGCCGATCTGCGGCAGGTGGAGCGCAAGCTGCTGGCGCTGTGGGAGGCGATCGGGGCGGCGACGCGGTCGGGCGACTGGCGGCCTCGGCCCAGCAAGCTGTGCGGCTGGTGCGATCACCAGGCGGTGTGCCCGGAGTTCGGTGGCACTCCCCCGCCGTACCCGCTGCCGGTCGGGGCGCCGGAGTCGGGCGGCGGCGAGCAGGGCAGAATGGGGCCGGACTAGCGAAGGAGACTTGTGTGGCCATCCGCGTCCTACTGGTCGACGACCAGCCGCTGCTGCGCACGGGCTTTCGGATGATCCTGGAGGCCGAGGGGGACATCGCGGTCGTCGGGGAGGCCGGTGACGGCCTTCAGGCGCTCGACCAGGTGCGTGCTCTGCAGCCCGATGTGGTGTTGATGGACATCCGCATGCCCCGGATGGACGGGGTGGAGGCGACCCGGCAGATCACGGGCCCGGGGCGGGACGGACCGGCCAAGGTGCTGGTGCTGACGACGTTCGATCTCGACGAGTACGTGGTGGAGGCGCTGCGCGCCGGTGCCAGTGGCTTTCTGCTCAAGGACGCCCCGGCGACCGAGCTGGTGCAGGCGATCCGGGTGGTGGCGGGCGGCGAGGCGATGCTGGCGCCGAGCATCACCCGCCGGCTGCTGGACAAGTACGCGGGGCATCTGCCGTCGGGGGACGAACCGGTGCCGGACACCCTGCACACGCTGACCGAGCGGGAGGTGGAGGTGCTCAAGCTGGTGGCACGGGGGCTGTCGAACGCGGAGATCGCCGCCGACCTGTTCGTGAGCGAGACCACCGTCAAGACGCACGTGGGCCATGTGCTGACCAAGCTGGGGCTGCGGGACCGGGTGCAGGCGGCGGTGTACGCGTACGAGAGCGGTCTGGTGCGGCCCGGGGCGCCGGGGGCGTAGTGACCGGGTCCGCGCGGAGTGCCCCGTGACGGGGCGCCCCGCGCGTCTCGGTGACGAGGAGCCCGCTCAGCCCTTGCTGATCTCCCAGAACCGGAAGACCGTGGAGGCGTCGAGGCAGTACTCGAGCCCGTAGACGTCGTCGCCGGCCAGGGCGTACTGCTTGGCCTGCCACACGGGCAGGAGCGGGATGTCCCTGGCGACGATGCTCTGGAGCGTGCCGAAGTCGTCGACGGTCGCGGAGCGGTCGCTCTGGGCGGCGCTCGCGGGTAGGAGCCGGCCGGTGATGGTGCTGTTGTCGTAGCGGTTGTCGAGGACGTTGCCCTTGCCGAAGAACGGGGCGGTGAAGTTGTCGGGGTCGGGGTAGTCGGGCACCCAGCCCTTGACGTAGACGCCGTACCTGCCGGCGGCGATGTCCTTCTCGTACCGGTCGAAGGGGACGGACCGCATGGTCGCGTCGAACAGCCCGCTGCTGTTGAGCTGCTCGGCGATGGCGCGCAGTTCGTCGTCGGTGGCGGGTCCGTAGCGTGACGGGGTGGACCACAGGGTCAGCTTCACCTTGCCGGTGATGCCCTCGCCGCGCAGCGCCGCGGCCGCCCTGGTACGGGAGGGGCGGGCGCCGTAGGTGTCGAAGAACGACGTGTCGTGGCCGGTGATACCGGCCGGGATGATCGAGTAGAGCGAGGTGGCCGTGTTGTCGTACACCTTGCTGACGAGGGCGTCGCGGTCCAGGAGGTAGGCGATGGCCTTGCGGACGCCGAGCCTGCCGGTGACCGGGTCGTCCATGTTGAAGACGAGGTCCTGGACCTCGGCGCTGGTGCCCTCGGTGACGTCGATGCCGTTGCCGGTGGAGGTGGCGTTGTCGATGCCGGCGATGTCGGCGGCGGCCAGACCCCGGTAGGCCAGGTCGACGCGGTGGGCGAGGAGGGACTGCTTCAGTGCCTTCTGGTCGCCGTGGAAGAACCTGAGGGTGACGCCGGAGTTGTGGGTCCGGGCGGTGCCGCGGTATCCCGTGTTGAGGGAGAAGACGGCCTTGTCGTGGCCGAAGTGGTCCAGCTTGTAGGGGCCGGAACCGACGGCCTTGCCGTCCTTGCGCAGGGTGGCGGCGGGGTACTGCCGGTGGTCCACGATGGAGCCCGCGCCGGAGGCGATCTTGCTGGGGAAGGTGGCGTCCGGGGACTTCAGGTGGAAGACGGCGGTCCTGGCGTCGGGGGTGGTCACCGAGCCGAGCATGGGGAACATGACGGCCGGGCCGGAGGGGTCGTCGATCCTCAGCATGCGGTCGAAGGAGTACTTGACGTCCTTCGAGGTGAGCGGGTCCCCGTTGCTGAAGCGGAGTCCGCTTCTGAGGGTGCAGGAGTAGACCTTGGCCGAGGTGTCCGTGAAGGAGCACCGCTCGGCGGCCTCGGGCACGGGTTCGGTGCCACCCTTGGGGAAGCTCAGCAGGGTCTGGAAGACGTTGTCGAACAGCATCCAGGAGCCGGGGTCGTAGCCGGAGGCCGGGTCGGTGGCCAGGACGTCGTCCGACATCCCCATGACGATGGGCCGGGCACCTCCCGCGGAGTCGCCCGAGGAGGTGGTGCATCCGGTGAGCAGGCCCGCGGCGAGCGTCGCGGCCAGGAACAGGGACAGGACGGGCCCCTTGGTGCGTAGGTTCACGTGCATGGCGCCTTGTCTTCGGTTCTTGAGCCCCACGGGACGCGGCGTGATCCGCTGCCGTGCGGAAGAGCCCCGAAATCCTATCGTGCACATGCCGAGACCCCCGGGCTCGCGCCCGGGGGTCTCGGTGGATGAGACGTGTCAGTTGCCGACGCCGCGGCCCAGCTCCCACAGCTGAAGGGTGGAGGAGGAGTTCATCGCGTACTCGCTGCCGGTGATGTTGTCCCGGGTGGCGACGTACTGCTTGCCCTGCCACAGCGGGAGGACCGGGACGTCGTCGGCGACGTGGTCCTGGATGTCGGTCAGCGCCTTCGACGCGGTGAGGCGGTCGGCCTCACGGCGCGACTGCGGGATCAGCTTCTCGCTGATGTCGGCGTTGTAGTAGGGCGAGTTGAGGAAGTTGTCCCGGTCGAGGAACGGCGCCAGGTAGTTGTCGGCGTCCGGGAAGTCGGGGAACCAGCCCATGCCGTACGCGTCGTAGGCGCCGTGGCGCTGGGCCGGGGAGAACTGCGCCCACGGGGTGCCCTGCAGGGTGACGTCGAACAGCCCGCTGTCGTTGAGCTGCTTCTTGAGCACCTCGAACTCCTTGGCGGTGGCGGAGCCGTAGTGGTCCGTCGTGTAGTGCAGGGTGAGCTTCACCGGGGAGGTGATGTTCGCCTTCGCCAGCAGCGTGCGGGCCTTGGCCACGCTCGGGTCGCCGTACTTGTTGAAGAACGAGTTGGAGTGGCCGGTGATGGTGGCCGGCACGAGCGAGTACAGGGGCTCGGCCTGGGTGCCGTACACCTGGGAGACGAGCTGGCCCCGGTCGATGATCTGCGCCATGGCCTGGCGGACGGCCTTGTCCCGCACCGTGGGGGCGTTGGTGTTGAACGCCAGGTAGCGGATCTCCAGACCGGGCATCTCGACCAGGTTGACGTCGCCCTTGGTGTCGTCCTGGAGGGTGCGGATCTGCTCCGGGGACATCTGGCGGGTCATCACGTCGATGTCGCCCTTGCCCAGCGCCGTGCTCATGGCGGCGGAGTCCTTGAAGCTCTCCAGGACGACCTTGTCGTTCTTGGGCGCGAGAAGCCCCTTGTAGGTGGGGTTCTTGGTGAAGGTGGCCTTCACCATCTCGTCGTTCCTGACCTCGGCCTGCATCGTGTAGGGACCGGAACCGTCGACCTTGAAGCCGTCGCGCAGCTTGCCCTTGTCGTAGTCCTTGGGGTTCAGGATGCCCGCGACCGGCGTGGAGAGCTTGTACGGGAAGGTCGCGTCGGCGTTCTTGAGGTGGAAGATGACCTCGTCGTCACCCTGCGTCTCGACGGTGTCGATGGTGGACAGCAGGGCGTAGACCTCACTCTCCGCCTTGATCGAGCGGGCGCGGTCGATGGAGAACTTCACGTCGGCCGCGGTGACCGGGTCGCCGCTCGCGAACTTGAGGCCCTTGCGCAGCTTGCAGGCGTACCGCTCGTCGCCGGTGTCGGTGAATCCGCAGCTCTCGGCGGCCTCGGGCTCGGGCTCGCCCTCGCCACGGGTCTGGGTCATGAGCGTCTGGACGGTCTGGCGAAGGACGTTCCAGGTGCCCACGTCGTACGCGTACGCCGGGTCGAGAGGCGCGGGGATGTCGCTGGAGGCGGTGAACCGGTCGGTGGTGCCGACGACGATGGCGTCACCGCTGTTGCCCCCGCTGCTGGACCCGCCGCAGGCGGCGAGGACGGGGGTGAGCAGGCCCAGGACGGCCGACAGCACCAAAGTCTTACGGTTCATGCTCGAGTTTCTCCAGAGCTGTTCGAGTCCGTGTATCCGGCACGCATGGATGGTGCGGCGGTTGACGGGGGTGTGGCGAGGTTCTCGCGACGAGATTAGTGCGCGCCCGCAGAAAGGTTCACAGCAACCGGAGTTGAAGGTTCCTCACGCTGCGGAACCGGTTGCGGACGCACCGGAAAACCCGTCGGGGAAGGATTGGTGCACCCTCTCACCAATCGGGACACAAAGGTGGGTCCATGCCGCCCGAGCGGGGTGGACCTGCACGCCCCGGGACCCCTGTCGACCCCCCGGTGCGTGAGGAACGTCACAGCCGCAACGGGGCTTCGGAGCCGCAATTCCGGCTGGGCGCCCGGTATTAATTCATCCGCTTGGACAGGGGACGGTAATCCGTCCATTCAACCGGCACGCTAAGTGAACGGTCAACGCATGTCCGTCATCAAAGCGCGCAGGAATTGCAGGTCGACCTCTTCGAGCGAGGTCACCACGGTGCGGCCCGCCGCGGGGGCGATGGGGGCGACCGACGGGACGGCGACCACCTTGCAGCCGGCGGCCTCGGCCGCCGCGACCCCGGTGGCCGTGTCCTCGATGACCGCGCAGCGGCCGGCCTCGGCGCTCAGGCCCGAGGCGGCCAGCAGATAGGGGTCGGGGAACGGCTTGGTCCGCTCGACCTCGTCGCCCGCGACGGTCAGCGCGAAGTACTGGGGGCCGATGGAGGCCAGGACGCGGTCGATGATGCGCCGGTGGGACGCGGAGACCAGTGCGGTGGGGATGTCGTGGGCCGCCAGCTCCGCCAGCAGGCGGGTGGCTCCCGGCATCAGGGGCAGCCGGCTGTCGATGCGGGCCTCGAACCCGTCGTTGAGCAGGACGGTGATCTCGTCCAGGGTGATGTCGGCGCCCGTCGCCTCGATCAGGAAGCCCGCGCTGCGGGTCATGGGGCCGCCGACGACGACATGGCGCCACGACTCGTCCAGGGCGTGTCCGAGACCGGCGAAGACCTCGACCTCGACGTCCCACCAGAATCCCTCGGTGTCCACCAGGGTGCCGTCCATGTCGAGGAGGACGGCCTGGAGTGCGGAGCCTTCGGCCGTACGGGTTCCGAGTGCGGGGACCGTGGTGGTCATCCGGCGACCTCCTTCGAGGGACGACCAGGCCGGTTCCCACGAGGAGAACCGGCCTGCGGTGGACCGACCAGTGTACGTCGGCCGCGGAGAAAGTGCAGGGTGACGCGGCAGCGGAACCGCGCGGGCACCCTCTGACCAGGGGCGTCGCCCCCGATGCGGGACAGCCCTCAGCGGGCGTTGAAGTACTTCGCCTCCGGGTGGTGGATCACGATCGCGTCGGTGGACTGCTCGGGGTGCAGCTGGAACTCCTCGGAGAGGTGCACGCCGATCCGCTCCGGCTCGAGGAGCCGGGCGATCTTGGCGCGGTCCTCCAGGTCGGGGCAGGCGCCGTAGCCGAGGGAGAAGCGGGCACCCCGGTACTTCAGGGCGAACATGTCCTCCATGGCGGCCGGGTCCTCACCGGCGAAGCCGAGTTCGGAGCGCACCCGCGCGTGCCAGTACTCGGCGAGGGCCTCGGCGAGCTGGACGGACAGCCCGTGCAGTTCGAGGTAGTCGCGGTAGGAGTCCGACGCGAACAGGCGGCCGGTCTCCTCGCCGATGCGGGAGCCGACGGTGACGACCTGGAGGCCGACCACGTCCGTCTGGCCGGACTCCTCGGGGCGGAAGAAGTCGGCGAGGCACAGCCGGCGGCCGCGGCGCTGGCGCGGGAAGGTGAACCGGGTGCGTTCGTTGCCCTGTTCGTCCAGGATGATCAGGTCGTCGTCCTTGGACACGCACGGGAAGTAGCCGTAGACGACGGCGGCTTCGAGGAGGTTCTCCGTCTGGAGCCTGTCCAGCAGGCCGCGCAGCCGGGGGCGGCCCTCGGTCTCGACGAGTTCCTCGTAGGTCGGCCCGTCCCCGGCGCGGGACTGCTTCAGCCCCCACTGCCCCTTGAACAGGGCGCCCTCGTCCAGCCAGGAGGCGTACTCCTTGAGCTGGATGCCCTTGACGATGCGGGTGTCCCAGAACGGCGGGGCGGGCACCGGGTTGTCGGTGGCGACGTCGGAGCGCACGTGGCCCTCCTCGGGGCGCTCCTCCACCTGGGCGGCGGCACTCGCGCGGACGCGGCGCTGCTTCAGCTCCGGCAGGCTCGCCCCTGCCACGCCCCGCTTGACGCCGATGAGGGCGTCCATCAGGCGCAGTCCCTCGAAGGCGTCGCGGGCGTAGCGGACCTCGCCCTCGTACAGCTCGTGCAGGTCCTGCTCGACGTAGGCGCGGGTGAGGGCGGCTCCGCCGAGGATGACGGGGTAGGAGACGGCGAGACCGCGCTGGTTGAGCTCCTCCAGGTTCTCCTTCATGATCACCGTGGACTTGACGAGGAGTCCGGACATGCCGATGACGTCGGCGCGGTGCTCCTCGGCGGCCTCCAGGATCGCGGAGACGGGCTGCTTGATGCCGAGGTTGACGACGTTGTAGCCGTTGTTCGACAGGATGATGTCCACGAGGTTCTTGCCGATGTCGTGGACGTCGCCGCGCACGGTGGCCAGCACGATGGTGCCCTTGCCCTCCGCGTCCGACTTCTCCATGTGCGGTTCGAGGTGGGCGACGGCGGCCTTCATGACCTCGGCGGACTGCAGCACGAACGGCAGCTGCATCTGGCCGGAACCGAACAGCTCACCGACGACCTTCATGCCGTTCAGGAGGGTGTCGTTGACGATGTCCAGGGCCGGGCGGTCCTCCAGGGCCTGGTCCAGGTCGGCTTCCAGGCCGTTGCGCTCGCCGTCGATGATGCGCCGCTCCAGGCGCTCGTCCAGGGGCAGCGCGGCCAGCTCCTCGGCCTTGCCCGCCTTCAGCGACTTGGCGGTGGCGCCCTCGAACAGCGCCATCAGCTTCTGCAGCGGGTCGTAGCCCTCGGCGCGCCGGTCGTGGATGAGGTCGAGGGCGGTCCGCACCTCCTCCTCGCTGAAGCGGGCGATCGGGAGGATCTTGCTCGCGTGCACGATCGCGGAGTCCAGGCCCGCCTTGACGCACTCGTCGAGGAAGACGGAGTTCAGCAGGATGCGGGCGGCGGGGTTGAGACCGAAGGAGATGTTCGACAGGCCCAGCGTGGTCTGCACGTCGGGGTGGCGCCTCTTCAGTTCGCGGATCGCCTCGATGGTGGCGACGCCGTCGCCCCGGGACTCCTCCTGACCGGTGCAGATGGTGAAGGTCAGGGTGTCGATGAGGATGTCCTCCTCACGGATGCCCCAGTTCCCGGTCAGGTCGTCGATGAGCCGTTCGGCGATCTCGACCTTCTTCTCGGGGGTGCGGGCCTGGCCCTCCTCGTCGATGGTCAGCGCGATCAGGGCGGCGCCGTGCTCGCGGGCCAGCCGGGTCACCTTCGCGAACCGGGACTCGGGTCCGTCGCCGTCCTCGTAGTTGACGGAGTTGATGACCGCGCGCCCGCCGAGCTTCTGCAGCCCCGCCTCGATGACGTCGACCTCGGTGGAGTCCAGGACGATCGGCAGGGTGGAGGCGGTGGCGAAGCGTCCCGCGAGTTCCTCCATGTCGGCGACGCCGTCACGGCCCACGTAGTCGACGCACAGGTCGAGCATGTGGGCGCCCTCGCGGATCTGTTCGCGGGCCGTCTCCACGCAGTCGTCCCAGCGGCCCTCCAGCATGGCCTCGCGGAACTTCTTGGAGCCGTTGGCGTTCGTGCGCTCACCGATGGCCAGATAGGAGGTGTCCTGGCGGAAGGGCACGCTCTGGTAGAGGGAGGCGGCGCCGGGCTCGGGCTGCGGGCTGCGCTCGGGCGGGGTCACACCCCGGACCCGCTCCACGACCTGGCGCAGATGCTCGGGGGTGGTGCCGCAGCAGCCGCCGATCAGGGAGAGGCCGTACTCGCGGACGAAGGTCTCCTGGGCGTCGGCGAGTTCCGGGGCGGTGAGCGGGTAGTAGGCGCCGTCCTTGGTGAGTTGGGGCAGCCCCGCGTTCGGCATGCAGGACAGGGGGATGCGCGAGTGGCGCGCCAGGTAGCGCAGGTGCTCGCTCATCTCGGCGGGGCCGGTGGCGCAGTTCAGGCCGATCATGTCGATGCCGAGCGGTTCGAGCGCGGTGAGCGCGGCGCCGATCTCGGAGCCGAGCAGCATCGTGCCGGTGGTCTCCACGGTCACCGACACGATCAGCGGGACGGTGAAGCCGAGGCTGTCCAGGGCACGCCGGGCGCCGAGCACGGACGCCTTGGTCTGGAGCAGGTCCTGGGTGGTCTCGATGAGCAGGGCGTCGGCGCCGCCGGTGACCAGCCCTTCCGCGTTGCGCTGGTAGGCGTCGCGCAGCGTGGTGTACGGGGCGTGGCCGAGGGTGGGCAGCTTGGTGCCGGGTCCCATGGAGCCGAGGACCCAGCGCTGCCTGCCGTCGCGCGCGGTGAAGCCGTCGGCGACCTCGCGGGCGACGCGGGCGCCGGCCTCGGAGAGTTCGTGGACGCGCTCGGCGATGTCGTACTCGCCGAGCGCGGAGTGGTTGGCCCCGAAGGTGTTGGTCTCGACGCAGTCGACGCCCACGGCGTAGTACGCCTCGTGGACGGAGCGGACGATGTCGGGGCGGGTCAGGTTGAGGATCTCGTTGCAGCCCTCCAGGCCCTGGAAGTCCTCCAGGGTCGGGTCCTGGGCCTGGAGCATCGTGCCCATCGCTCCGTCGGCGACCACGACACGGGCGGCGAGGGCTTCCCTGAGGGCTTCGATTCGGGTCCGGCTGTCCGTCGGGGCGGACGATCGGGCGTCGGAGACGGAGGAAGGGGACGAGTTCGGCTGCGAGGCCATGGAAGATGCTCCCTGGAGTGCGACGGCTGTCGGCTTTGCGCTTCCCACGGAAGGCGCACGCCGCCAGGGTAGCCCGGAGCGCGTCACGCCGTCGGAGGCGTCCACGAGCCGGACGGGTGCGACCTGGACGGCCCGTCGGAGGATTTCGTCCGAACGGATGGCGACCACCCATTAGCAAGACGACGGTCCTGACCGGTAGTGTTCGGCATTGCCGAACGCCGGTTGACGTATGACGGCCGGTGACGGGAGAGGACGGAGGGCGGAACGGGGATGGCACGGAACATCCAGTCGCTCGAACGAGCGGCCGCGATGCTGCGACTGCTCGCGGGCGGCGAGCGGCGGCTCGGCCTGTCCGACATCGCGTCCTCCCTGGGCCTGGCCAAAGGCACGGCCCACGGCATACTCCGCACACTCCAGCAGGAGGGGTTCGTCGAGCAGGAGGCGGCCTCGGGCCGCTATCAGCTCGGTGCCGAACTGCTGCGACTGGGCACCACCTACCTCGACGTCCACGAACTGAGGGCCCGGGCCCTGGTGTGGACGGACGACCTGGCCCGCTCCAGCGGCGAGAGCGTCCACGTGGGGGTGCTGCACCAGCAGGGCGTGCTGATCGTGCACCACGTCTTCAGGCCCGACGACAGCAGGCAGGTCCTGGAGATCGGGGCCATGCAGCCGCTGCACTGCACGGCGCTCGGCAAGGTGCTCTCCGCGTACGACCCGGTCGCGCACAGCGAGGCCCTGGAGGCGGAGCGGAAGCCGTTCACGGACCGGACGGTGTGCGATCCGGCGGACTTCGAGCAGGTCCTGGACCTGACCCGGGCCCGCGGGTACGCGGCCGACGTCGAGGAGACCTGGACCGGCGTCGCCTCGGTCGCCGCGCCGATCCACGACCGGCGGCGGATGCCGGTCGGCGCGGTGGGCATCACCGGCGCCGTCGAACGCCTGTGCAGGGACGGCGAGCTGCGGCCGGAGATGATCGCGGCGGTCCGCGACTGCGCCCGCGCGGTGTCACGGGACCTGGGCGCCGGTCGGTTCTGAGCCCTGCCCGGGTTCCTCGTCCCACATCCGGAATCGAAGGTTCCGAATCTCACATCCCCACGCCCGCGGGGCCGGCCCGCCGCGCCGTGACGCCCTCTCCACGCAAGCGGAAGGTGAACGGCGGGGCCCCCGCGGCCGAACCGCCCCTCCCCCGCCCCCGTGGGCGCCCCACCCCCTCGACCAGGGGGTACGGCCCCCTGACGTGCCTGCTCGCGCGTGGTGCGTCCGTTCGGGGGGCAGAACCTTCCAGGCGATCAGTAACGATCGGGCTTTCGATTGTCGAAGTCTTGACGTCCCGCTGAACCGGAAGCGAGACTCCCGTCCATCGGTCGGCATTGTCGAACACCTACCGGCAATACGCGCTAGAGTGTGGCAACGCCAAGGGCCGGGATCGCTCTCACCCCCGAGGGCGCGGACCACCGGAGGGACCCGGGGTTCGCCTTCCCCTGGACGAAGGACAAAGGAGTCGCGGGTGTCCAGCTCCGACATCTTCATCGGCGAGACCATCGGTACCGCCATACTCATCCTGCTTGGCGGCGGCGTCTGTGCCGCCGTGACGCTGAAGGCCTCCAAGGCCCGCAACGCCGGCTGGCTGGCCATCACCTTCGGGTGGGGCTTCGCCGTTCTCACGGCCGTCTACACCTCGGCACCCCTGTCGGGTGCGCAACTGAACCCGGCCGTGACGCTGGCGCTCGCCATCAAGGACGGCGCCTGGGGCAACGTCCCGTACTACTGGGGCGGACAGCTGCTCGGCGCCATGATCGGCGCGGCTCTCGTGTGGATCGTCTACTACGGCCAGTTCCAGGCCCACCTCACCGACAGCGAGATCGTCGGTGGACCGGGCGCGCAGGACACCAAGGCCGCCGAGGCCCGGGAGGCCGCGGCCGGCCCGGTGCTCGGCATCTTCTCGACCGGCCCCGAGATCCGCAACGCGGTGATGAACCTCGCGACGGAGATCATCGGCACGGTCGTGCTGGTCCTCGCCGTGCTCACGCAGGGCCTGAACGACAAGGGCAACGGCCTCGGCACCCTTGGCGCCCTGATCACCGCCCTGGTCGTCGTCTCCATCGGTCTGTCGCTCGGCGGCCCGACCGGATACGCGATCAACCCCGCCCGCGACCTCGGTCCGCGCATCGTGCACGCTCTTCTTCCCCTGCCCAACAAGGGTGGCTCCGACTGGGGTTACGCCTGGGTCCCCGTCGTCGGCCCGCTGGTCGGCGGCGCGATCGCCGCAGGCATATACAACGTCGCCTTCGCCTGAGAAGACTGATTCCCTCCGGGCATCGCCCTCAGCACGACGTCACACCGTACTGAGCACTCAGCACCGCGCCGTAAGAACCGCCCCGTCACACACGGACTCAGGAATTTCAGGAGCAGACAGTGACCGACGCACACACCGCCGGCCCGTTCATCGCCGCCATCGACCAGGGCACGACGTCCTCGCGCTGCATCGTCTTCGACCGGGACGGCCGTATCGTCTCCGTCGACCAGAAGGAGCACGAGCAGATCTTCCCGAAGCCGGGCTGGGTCGAGCACGACGCCACCGAGATCTGGACCAACGTCCAGGAGGTCGTCGCCGGAGCCGTCGAGAAGGCCGGGATCACCCGCGACGACATCAAGGCCATCGGCATCACCAACCAGCGCGAGACCACCGTGCTGTGGGACAGGCACACCGGTGAGCCCGTCCACAACGCCATCGTCTGGCAGGACACCCGCACCGACGGGCTCTGCAAGGAGCTGGGCCGCAACGTCGGCCAGGACCGCTTCCGCCGGGAGACCGGCCTGCCGCTGGCCTCGTACTTCGCGGGCCCCAAGGCGCGCTGGCTGCTCGACAACGTCGAGGGCCTGCGGGAGCGCGCCGAGGCCGGCGACATCCTCTTCGGCACCATGGACACCTGGGTCATCTGGAACCTGACCGGTGGTACCGACGGCGGCAAGCACGTCACCGACGTGACCAACGCCTCCCGCACCATGCTGATGAACCTGCACAACCTGGCGTGGGACGACAAGATCTGCGAGTCCATCGGCGTCCCGACGGCGATGCTGCCCGAGATCCGCTCCTCCGCCGAGGTGTACGGCGAGATCACCGGCGGCCGCCTCGGCGACCTGCTCGGCGGCATCCCGGTCGCCTCCGCGCTCGGCGACCAGCAGGCGGCCCTGTTCGGCCAGACCTGCTTCTCCGAGGGCGAGGCCAAGTCCACCTACGGCACCGGCACCTTCATGCTGATGAACACCGGCGAGAAGGTCATCAACTCCTACTCGGGCCTGCTGACCACGGTCGGCTACCGGATCGGCGACCAGAAGCCGGTCTACGCCCTGGAGGGCTCGATCGCCGTCACCGGCTCCCTGGTGCAGTGGATGCGCGACCAGATGGGCCTGGTCAAGACCGCCGCGGAGATCGAGACGCTCGCGCTCTCGGTCGAGGACAACGGCGGCGCCTACTTCGTGCCGGCCTTCTCCGGCCTGTTCGCCCCGTACTGGCGCTCCGACGCCCGCGGTGTGATCTCCGGCCTGACCCGGTACGTCACCAAGGCGCACCTGGCCCGCGCCGTCCTGGAGGCCACGGCCTGGCAGACCCGCGAGATCACCGACGCCATGACCAAGGACTCCGGCGTCGAGCTGTCGGCGCTCAAGGTCGACGGCGGCATGACCTCCAACAACCTGCTGATGCAGACCCTGTCCGACGTCCTGGACGCGCCGGTGGTGCGTCCGATGGTCGCCGAGACCACCTGCCTCGGCGCCGCCTACGCCGCCGGTCTCGCCGTCGGCTTCTGGAACAGCACCGACGACCTGCGCGCCAACTGGCGCCGGGCCGCCGAGTGGACGCCCCACATGGACGCGGAGACCCGCGACCGTGAGTACAAGAACTGGCTCAAGGCCGTCGAGCGGACCATGGGCTGGATCGAGGACGAGGAGTAACACGCGATGACCACCCTGCAGAGTGCCCCGGCTCTGGGGACCCACCCGGCCCACGGCTCCACCCCGAGCCGCGCCGAGACCCGGGAGCAGTTGTCGAAAGCGACGTACGACCTCCTGGTGATCGGTGGCGGGATCCTGGGTATCTCCACGGCCTGGCATGCCGCGCAGTCGGGCCTGCGGGTGGCGTTGGTGGACGCCGGCGACTTCGCCGGCGCCACGTCCTCCGCCTCCTCCAAGCTGCTCCACGGCGGTCTGCGCTACCTGCAGACCGGCGCGGTGAAGCTGGTGGCGGAGAACCACTTCGAGCGCCGTGCGGTCTCCCGCCAGGTGGCCCCCCACCTGGCGAACCCGCTCACGTTCTACCTCCCCGTCTACAAGGGCGGGCCGCACGGCGCCGCGAAGCTCGGAGCGGGCGTCTTCGCCTACTCCGCGCTCTCGGCGTTCGGTGACGGCGTCGGCCACCTGCTGTCGCCCTCCAGGGCGCAGCAGGACGTGCCGGAGCTGCGCACGGAGAACCTCAAGGCGGTCGCCGTCTACGGCGACGACCAGATGAACGACGCCCGTATGGCGCTGATGACGGTGCGCGCGGCCGTGGACGCGGGCGCGGTCGTCCTGAACCACGCCGAGGTCACCGGGCTGCGCTTCACGCGGGGCCGGGTCACCGGTGCCGAGCTGAAGGACCGCCTGTCCGGCGACGAGTTCGGCGTCGACGCGCGGCTGGTGCTCAACGCCACCGGCCCCTGGGTCGACCACCTGCGCCGTCTGGAGGACGCGAACGCGGCGCCCTCCATACGCCTGTCCAAGGGCGCGCACCTGGTGCTCAAGCGCACCTCGCCCTGGAAGGCGGCGCTGGCCACCCCGATCGACAAGTACCGCATCACCTTCGCCCTCCCCTGGGAGGACATGCTGCTGCTCGGCACCACCGACGAGGAGTACGAGGGCGATCCGGCCGATGTCGCGGTCAACGACAAGGACATCACGCAGATCCTCGACGAGGCGGCGTTCTCGGTCCGCGACCAGCAGCTGGACCGCGATCTGATCACCTACGCCTTCGCCGGTCTGCGGGTGCTGCCGGGCGGCCCCGGCGACACCTCCAAGGCCAAGCGCGAGACCGTCGTCACCGAGGGCCGCGGCGGCATGCTGTCCGTCGCGGGCGGCAAGTGGACGACGTTCCGCCACATCGGACGCACCGTCATGAAGAAGCTGGAGTCCCTGCCGGGCCGTCCGCTCGGCGACGACTTCGAGCCGATCTCGTCGCTGCCCAAGCGCATGCCGCTGCCGGGTGTCGCCAACCCGCGCGCGGTCGCGCACCGGCTGGTGGTCGACGGTCCGGCGCCCGGCCCGCGCATGGCCGCCGACACCGCGAAGCACCTGGCGACGCACTACGGTTCGCTGGCCTTCGACATCGCCCGGATCGCCAACGAGAACCCGGAGCTCGGCGAGCGCGTCCACCCGGACGCACCGGAGATCTGGGCCCAGGTCGTCTACGCCCGCGACCACGAGTGGGCGTCCACGGCGGACGATGTGCTGCGCCGCCGTACGACGCTGACGATCCGTGGCCTGGCCACGGACGAGGTGCGCGGCAAGGTGCAGGACCTGCTCGGCAAGGAGTAGGCACCACCCGGACGCGAGGGGCGGCTCCTTCGGGGGCCGCCCCTCGCGGCGCTCGGTCGCGGCGGCGGCCGACGGTCGGCGGCCTGTGGCGATCATGGGTGTTCGAACGCCCCGTACGGGGCAGTCATCCGTTCACTCCCCCGTGCAAGGGGGCTGCGGGCTCCCCCGTGGCACGCCGTAAGGTTGGGACGTACGCGAGGGAACGTCGGAAGGAGGCGCTGGGTGATCGAGCTCGAGGGGGTTCCCGAGCTGGTCGACCCGGTCATGGTGGCCGCGTTCGAGGGCTGGAACGACGCCGGTGACGCCGCCTCCGCCGCGGTCGCGCACCTGGATCGGGAATGGAAGGGCGAGGTGTTCGCGGCGCTGGACGCCGAGGACTACTACGACTTCCAGGTGAACCGCCCCACCGTGTTCATGGAGGCCGGAGTCCGCAAGATCACCTGGCCCACCACACGGCTGTCGGTGGTCCGCGTGGGCGGCGACAAGCCCCGGGACCTGGTGCTGGTCCGCGGTATCGAGCCGTCGATGCGCTGGCGGTCGTTCTGCAACGAACTGCTGGGTTTCGCCCACGAGCTGGGCGTGGAACTGGTGGTGATCCTCGGCGCGCTGCTCGGCGACACCCCGCACACGCGCCCGGTCCCGATCAGCGGGACCACCTCCGATCCCGACCTGGCGCGCCGGATGGACCTGGAGGAGACCAAGTACGAGGGCCCCACGGGCATCGTGGGCGTCCTCCAGGAGGCGTGCACGCACGCGGGGGTCCCGGCCGTCTCGCTGTGGGCCGCGGTCCCCCACTACGTGTCCCAGCCGCCGAACCCGAAGGCGACGCTGGCGCTGCTGAACCGGCTGGAGGACCTGGTCGATCTGCGTATCCCCCTCGGCGATCTGCCGGAGGACGCGCGCGCCTGGCAGGTGGGGGTGGACCAGCTGGCGGCGGAGGACAGCGAGGTCGCCGAGTACGTCCAGACGCTGGAGGAGGCCCGGGACACCGCCGAGCTGCCGGAGGCGTCGGGTGAGGCGATCGCCCGCGAGTTCGAGCGGTATCTGCGCCGGCGTGACATGAACCCACCGGGTGGGCACGCCACGGCGGACGGCGGCGACGGCTCGTTCCGGCGCGACAAGGACGCCTCGGGCGGCCGTACGAAGCCTCCGAAACCGCCGAGGACCGACGACGAGGACGAGGACACCTCGGGGGACTGAGGGGCCGGCCCGGCGCCTCGGGGGCGGAACGCGTGGAAGCGGCGCTGGACGGGATCGGATCCCGTCCAGCGCCGCTTCCGTGCGTTCCGGGCCACGCCCGTCGTCCGTCAGCGGCGCCGTCGTGGCTGGTCGCGCGGTTCCCCGCGCCCCTTGGAGGGCGCTCCCTAGAGGGCCACGCCCAGCAGTGCGTCCACGGCGCGCGAGACCACTCCGGGCGCCCCCGTGTCGGTGCCGCCGTCGCGCTCCTGGAGCGCCGCCCAGCGGTCCACGGCGGCGAGCGCCGCCGGGGCGTCCAGGTCGTGGGCGAGCGCCTCGCGGAGCTCCTCCACGAGCGCCTCGGCGGGCGGGCCGTCCGGCCGGGAGACGGCGGCGCGCCAGCGGTCGAGCCGCGCCACGGCGTCCTGGAGCACCTGGTCGGTCCACTCCCAGTCGGAGCGGTAGTGGTGGGCGAGCAGCGCGAGCCGGATGGCCGCCGGGTCGACGCCGTCGCGCCGCAGCTGGGACACGAAGACGAGGTTGCCCTTCGACTTCGACATCTTCGCGCCGTCCAGCGCGACCATCCCGGCGTGGACGTACGCCTTGGCCATCGGGAACTCGCCGGTCAGCGCCTGCGCGTGCGAGGCGCCCATCTCGTGGTGCGGGAAGGCGAGGTCGCTGCCGCCGCCCTGCACGTCGAATCCCATGCCCAGGTGGTCCAGGGCGATGGCCACGCACTCGATGTGCCAGCCGGGCCTGCCGCGGCCCAGCGAGGCGCCGTCCCAGCTCGGTTCGCCCTCGCGGGCGGCCATCCACAGCATCGGGTCGAGCGGGTTCTTCTTGCCGGGGCGGTCCGGGTCGCCGCCGCGCTCGGCGGACAGCAGGCGCATGGCCTCGGCGTCCAGGTGGGACACCTGCCCGAAGTGCGGGTCGGACTCGACCGAGAAGTAGATGTCGCCGTCGAGTTCGTACGCCGCTCCGGCGTCCCTGAGGCGCTCCACGAGCGGCACGATCCCGGGTATGGCCTCCACGGCGCCTATGTAGTGCCGGGGAGGCAGCATCCGCAGGGCGGTCATGTCCTCGCGGAAGAGGGCGGTCTCCTTCTCGGCGAGGGCCACCCAGTCGACGCCGTCGCGGTCCGCGCGCTCCAGGAGCGGATCGTCGACGTCGGTCACGTTCTGGACGTAGTGCACCTGCCGCTTGGTGTCCAGCCACACGCGCTGGACGAGGTCGAACGCGTTGTACGTCGCCGCGTGCCCTATGTGGGTGGCGTCGTAGGGGGTGATGCCGCACACGTAGATGCGGGCGACGGGACCGGGGGCGAGGGTGACCTCACCGCCGGTCGCGGTGTCGTGGATCCTGAGGTCGCGGCCCTGGCCTGGCAGGGCGGGGACCTCGGAAGCGGGCCAGGCATGCATGCCCTGAGCCTAACCGGCCGGAAGTTCGGTGGACGAACCGGACGGTGCGTGTGACCGAGAAGGCACTCTTGCGTGGGGGCGGACGGTGTGCAGAGCGCGGGTGCGCGGTCAGCGCCCGTCGGCACCGGGCACCGGCCGCCGGGACTACACGGGGGGCCAGGGAATGGCCGGCCAGTCGCCGTTCGGCCGGGGGTGTCTGCCCGACTCCAGGAGGTCGTCGACGCGTGCCCGGGTGGCCTGGACCTCGTCGGCGGTGAGCAGCCCTGCGAGCCGCTCGGCCAGCGCCGCGCCCTCCCGCAGGTCCTCGCGCAGCCTCTTCAGCACCTCGACCGCCTCGCCCGTCAGCGGGTCCCCCGCCCATCCCCACAGCAGGGTGCGCAGCTTGTTCTCGGTGTTGAAGGTCACCCCGTGGTCGATGCCGTACAGGCGTTCACCGGCGCCGGGCAGCAGATGGCCGCCCTTGCGGTCGGCGTTGTTGATGACCGCGTCGAGCACGGCCAGGCGCCGCAGCCGCTCGTCGTCGGCGTGCACGAGCAGTGCGGTCCTGCCCTCCCCGACGTCGGCGAGGCCGATGGCCTTCCAGCCCTCCCCCGGCTCCTCGCCGTCCACCAGGGCGAGCAGCTCCGGCCCCGTACCGCCCTCGATCCACAGCTGGCACATGCCCGTGCCGTGGGGTCCCTCGCGCAGCACGGTGGGCGGCACCAGGCCCCAGCCGGTGGCCTCGGACACCTCGTAGGCGGCGACCTCGCGCTCGGCGAGCGTGCCGTCGGGGAAGTCCCACAGGGGCCGCTCCCCGGCGACGGGCTTGTAGACGCAGCCGGCTTCCCTGCCGTCGTGGGAGACCGTGCAGTACAGCGCCGTGTTGGACGCGTCGCGAATGCGCCCGACCACGGTCAGCTCGCCCTCGGCGAGCAGTTCGGCCGTGGTCACGCTCCGCGGCGGTATCCGTTCTGGCGCGGACATACGTGTCCTTCCGGGTCGAGCGGGAGGCTGCACAGCGGGCACGGCGGCCGCCCGGCGTTGACGACGTCGAGGGCGCGCTTGGCGAAGGCCCGGGCCTGTGCGCCGGTGAGGCGGACCCGGAGCATCGGGGGGCCGTTCTCCTCGTCCTGGAGCAGCCGTTCCTCGGCCTCGGCGAGGTCCTCCTCGGAATCGGCGTCCAGCTCGACCAGGGCCTGCGCCTCGACGATCATGCGCTGTTCGTCGCCGTCCCAGGCCAGGGCCATGGTGCCGACGCGGAACTCCTCCTCGATGGGGGTGTCCAGGGGGGCCGTGTCCGAGACGTCCGTGGGGGCCACCGCGGGCACGGGCGTACTGCCGCCGCTACGGCGCACCACCTCGTCGAGCAGTTCGTCCATGCGCTCGGCGAGCGCCGCGACCTGGGTCTTCTCCAGAGCGACGCTCGTCACCCGGGGTCCGGACGAGGCCTGCAGGAAGAAGGTACGGCGCCCGGGCAGCCCGACCGTCCCGGCCACGAAGCGGTCCGGGGGGTCGTAGAGGAACACCTGACGGGACACGTCCTGTCTCCATGGGATCGGGAACGGGACCGGCCGACGGAACCGGCCCGCTTCGGTGACTGACAACTACTGACAACTGCTGCGCTCGTGCGCCCGCTTCACCCTACTGCGGCCGACGATCACGGGGCGCCCGCGCCGCCCCCGACCGTGGCGTCGGAACCGGAGGGTTCCGCACGCGGCATGAGGGAGGTGAAATCGCCGGTGTCGCCGAGGCGAACGAGAAATGGCCTCAGACGGGTGTAACGGATCGCTGTGATGGAACACGGTTCCACGGAGATCCGCTGGAACAGGTCGAGATGAAGTCCGAGCGCGTCCGCGACGAGCGATTTGATGATGTCACCGTGCGAGCACATGAGGTACACCGCGTCGGCGCCGTGCTCGCGCTCGACCCGTTCGTTCCACTCCCGCACCGCCTCCGCGGCACGGGTCGCCATGGCCCGCATCGACTCGCCGCCGGGGAAGGCGGCGGCCGAGGGGTGCGACTGGACGACCTCCATCAGGGGCTCGTCGGTCAGTTCGCCGAGCTTGCGGCCGGACCAGTCGCCGTAGTGGCACTCACCGATCCTCTCCTCGGTGTGGGACCGCAGCCCGGGGCGGGCGTCCAACAGCGGCTGCACGGTCTCCTGGCAGCGCTGCAGCGGGCTCGCGACGACCTCGCGGATCGGCAGCCCGGCCAGGCGTCCGGGCAGGGCCGCGGCCTGTTCGGTGCCGCGCTCGTCGAGGGCGACGCCGGGTGTCCAGCCGGCGAGGAGTCCCGCGGTGTTGGCGGTGGAGCGTCCATGGCGGACGAGGAGCAACGTGGGCATGCCGCCCAGCGTAAACGGCCGTCTCCCCTGCCGGGGCGGTCACCGGAATGCACCACCCTTCACCTGACGGGAGAATACGCTCCGTGATCATCGACTGTGCCGTGTACCGCGACGGACGCCGGACCGAGGGGCCCGACGACCTCTCCGACGCCCTGGCCGAGGCGCGCGCCTCGTCCGACACCTTCCTGTGGATCGGTCTGCACGAGCCGACCGAGAAGGAGTTCGAACTGGTCACCGAGGAGTTCGGGCTGCATCCGCTGGCCGTGGAGGACGCGCTCAACGCCCATCAGCGGCCCAAGCTGGAGGTGTACGACGACTCGCTGTTCGTGGTGCTCAAGCCGGTGTCGTACGACACGGACAGCGACAGCGTCTCCACCGGCGAGCTGATGATCTTCCTCGGCGACTCCTTCGTGGTCACCGTGCGCCATGGCGAGAACATGCCGCTGGGGTCGGTCCGGCGGCATCTGGAGGAGCAGCCCGAGATGCTGCGGCACGGGCCGACGGGGGTGCTGTACTCGATCGCCGACTCGATCGTGGACCACTATCTGGAGGTGGCGACCGAGCTGCAGACCGACCTCGAGGAGGTGGAGACCGAGGTCTTCTCGCCCGCCGCGGGCGGCTCGCGCCACACGGCGTCGCGGATCTACACCTTCAAGCGGCAGGTCCAGGAGTTCCGGCGGGCGACGGTCCCGCTGGGGCCTCCGGTGGCGCGGCTGGCGGGCCAGGGCGCGTACGGGGCGCCGGTGCCGTTCGTGCAGGAGAAGTCGCGTCCCTTCTTCCGCGACGTCAACGACCACCTGATCCGGGTGAACGAGTCGGTGGAGGCGCTGGACCGGCTGGTCTCCGACGTCCTGTCGGCGCATCTGGCGCAGATGAGCGTCCGGCAGAACGACGACATGCGGAAGATCTCCGCGTGGGCGGCCATGGCCGCGGTGCCCACCATGATCGCGGGGATCTACGGGATGAACTTCGAGCACATGCCCGAGTTGCACTGGATCTGGTCCTACCCGGTGGTGATCGGGGTGATGGCGGCGCTCGAAGTCGTGCTGTACCGGACGTTCAAGCGGCGGGGGTGGTTGTGAGGGGCCCGGGCTCGCCCAGCGCGTCGCGCCGGGGCGGCATCACCAGGGTCACCATGCGCCGCCATCCGAGGAGCCGCTCGTAGGCGTACGCCGCCCGGATCGCGGCGGCCAGCAGCGCGGACCTGGTCCGGGACCAGCCGAGGACGCGGCCCATGCGGGCCATGACGGCGAGGCTGACGTCGCGGTGGACGCGGATCTCGGTGAGCGCGCACGCGCGCAGCGTCCGCTGGATGAACCGGCCGTGGCCGGCGTGAGCGAAGCGCAGCAGTTCCTCGTGGCAGTACGCGAGGTGGTTGTCCTCGTCGGCGGAGATCACGCGGACGGCCCGGCCCACGTCCGGATGCTCGGCGAAGTGCCTGCGGAGCATCGCCATCTGCTCGGCGGCACGCTGTTCGGTGACCCTGCTGTGTGCCAGGTAGGTGATGACGTCGGGCACGGTGAGCGGCTCGTCGCGGCGCAGCTTCTCGTGCGCGAGACCGATGCCGTGGCGCTCCAGGAGCATCGTGTAGTCGGTCTCCGGGGGCACCGGGACGGGGGTGAGGCCGCGCCTCCTCATGAGCCCCGTGAAGATCCGGCCGTGCTTGTCCTCGTCCGCGCCGTGGCGGGCGATCCGGGGAGTGAGCCGCTCCTGCCCCACCGGGACGAGTGCCGCGATGCGCCCGTTCTCCCAGCCGCCCTGCGACTCGCCGGCGGCCGCGATCGAGCAGAACAGCCGGAAGGACTCGTCGTGGGCGAGGATCTCCTCGAACAGGCTCTTGGCTGACAGCATCGCGCGCACCTCTCCGCGGGTCCCGCGGGTCTGCGGGGCTCCGCGAAGAACGAGTCAAGTGCGGGCCCGGACGGGCCGCAACAGCTGTGCGCGGCGCCTGAGCCGAACGGAGGACGGGGGACCCGTAACCCCCGGCGGCTCCGCGCGTTGTTCCCGGTGCCGGCCGTGGCGGGGAGGACCCCCGAGCCCCCACCACGGCCGCGGAGACCTCCCCGGCCAGGTCGCCCGGGTCAGCCCGGGACGCCCGGTCGCCGTGCCGGGACCCGCGTCGCGGTCAGGCCACTCCGGCGCGCTCCAGGGCCTCGGCGCCGGCGCGCAGCGCGGCGATCCGCTCCTCGAGCGTCCATCCGGCCGGAGCCAGGGTGAGCGTGGTGACACCCGCCCCCGCGTACTCCTTCATGCGGTCGGCGATGCGCTCCACCGAACCCAGCAGGGAGCAGCGGTCGATCATCTCGTGCGGCACGGCGGCGGAGGCGCCGTCCTTGTCGCCGGACAGGTACTTGTCCTGGATCTCGGCCGCCTCCTTCTCGTAGCCCATGCGCTGGGCGAGCTGGTTGTAGAAGTTCTGCTTGCGGCTGCCCATCCCGCCGACGTAGAGGGAGGTGTAGGGCCGGAAGGTGTCGGCCAGCGTCGCCAGGTCCTTGTCGTCGCCGAACGCCAGGGGCAGCGTGGGGCACAGGTCGAAGCCGTCGAGCGTCTTGCCCGCCTTCTCCCGTCCGGCACGCAGATGCCGCAGCGCGGTCTCCTCCAGGAGGTCGGCCGAGCTGAAGACGAGCAGGGCGCCGTCGGCGATCTCGCCGGTCTGCTCCAGGTTCTTCGGGCCGATCGCGGCGATGTAGACCGGGATGTGCTCGCGCTCCGGGTGGACGGTCAGCTTGAGCGGCTTGCCGGGGCCGCCGGGCAGCGGAAGCGTCCAGTGCTCGCCCTCGTAGGACAGGCGCTCGCGGGTCATCGCCTTGCGGACGATCTCGACGTACTCCCGCGTGCGGGCCAGCGGCTTGTCGAACTTGACGCCGTACCAGCCCTCGGAGACCTGCGGCCCGGAGACGCCGAGGCCGAGGCGGAAGCGGCCGCCGGACAGCGAGTCGAGGGTGGCGGCGGTCATCGCCGTCATCGTCGGCTGGCGGGCCGGGATCTGGAAGATGGCGGAGCCCACGTCGATGCGGTCGGTGTGGGCGGCGACCCAGGAGAGCACGGTGGCCGCGTCGGAGCCGTAGGCCTCGGCGGCCCAGCACACCGAATATCCGAGCCGGTCCGCTTCCTTGGCCACGGCGAGGTTGTCCGTGTCCATTCCGGCGCCCCAGTAACCGAGGTTGATCCCGAGCTGCATGCCCGATTCCCCTTACCGATCAGTAACGTGCCTTGTGGGCAGACCATAGCGCGCGGGCACCGCTGGTGGGGAGGGCTGTGGACAGGGTGTCGGACGGCCCGCCCCCACCGGAATCCGGTTGTCCACAAGCCCCCCACGCGGCAGGTCCAGGCCGTAATCTCGGCGTCCATGGAGCAGAGGCATCTCGGCCGGACCGGCCTTCGCGTGTCGCGGATCGGGCTCGGCACCCTGACATGGGGACGCGACACGGACGAGCACGACGCCGCGGAGCAGCTGAAGGTGTTCTGGGAGGCGGGCGGCACCCTCGTGGACACGGCGGACGTGTACGGGAACGGGGAGGCCGAGTACCTGCTGGGGCAGCTGATGGACGGTCTGGTGCCCCGCCGCGACCTGGTCGTCTCCACCAAGGCGGGCAGCATCCCCGATCCCGAGCGCCGCTCCGACGGTTCGCGCGGCCATCTGCTGGCCGCCCTGGACGCCTCGCTCACCCGTCTCGGCACGGACTACGTGGACGTCTGGCACCTCCACGCCTACGACCCCGACACTCCGCTTGAGGAGTCCCTCCAGACACTGGATCTGGCGGTCAGCAGCGGCCGGGCGAGATACGCGGGCGTGTCGAACTACTGCGGATGGCAGCTCGCGAAGGCGGCGACCTGGCAGCTCGCCGCGCCGGGGGCGAGGACACGCCTGGCCAGCGCGCAGATGGAGTACTCGCTGCTGCAGCGCGGCGTGGAACGCGAGGTGCTGCCCGCCGCCGTGGACCTCGGGGTCGGGCTGCTGCCGTCCTCGCCGCTGGGCCGGGGCGTGCTCACCGGCAAGTACCGCCAGTCGACACCGGCCGGCTCACGGGGCGCGTCGGACCACATGGCCCCGTTCGTCGAGCCGTACCTCGACGACACGGCGAGCAGCATCGTGGACGCGGTGCGCACGGCCGCCGACGGACTGGCCACGACACCGCTCCAGGTGGCCCTCGCCTGGGTGCGCGACCGGCCCGGCGTGGTCGCGCCGATCGTCGGCGCGCGCACCGCACAGCAGCTCATGGCGGCGTTGTCAGTGGAGACGCTTAGTCTTCCGGACGAGATCTGCCGGGCGCTGGACGATGTGTCGGCCCCGGTGCACCGCTACCCCGATCACGACTGGAGCACGCTGTGAGCACGGACCCGGAGACCACGCGGACGGAAGCCCGGCCGGCGGAGCCGGAGGACGGGACGACAGCGGAGGCGGCGACCGCCGGCGAGGAAGCCGCCGACCCCGGCGCGGGGGGCGAGGCACCGGAGGTCTCCTCGGCCGAGGAGGCTCCCGCGGCCGGCGAAGGCGACACGGACGCCTCCGGGGCCCGGCTGTCCGAGGCGGGGGCCGAGTTGGCCGCTCAGCAGGTCGAGCGGGAGCGGATCGCGCGGCGGAAGGCCGAGAAGGCGGGCCCCATCGAGGCGGGCGGCAAGCTCAGCGGGCAGGCGGCGGATCTGCTCGCGGCCGTACGGGCCGTCGAGAGCGGCCGGAATCCGCGGTCGAGTGTGTTCAGCGATCCGGCGCCCACCGCCGCGCCCCAAGGTTCGGCGCCGGCCCCGGCCCCGGCACCCGCGCCCGAGCGGCCCGCACAACCCCTGGCGCCGCCCACGTCGGCACCGGCCGCCGAGGCCGTGGGCGCCGTGCGCGGCGTGCTGGCCGAGGGGGGCGCCCCCGAGGCGCTCGCGTCCCGGGTCGCCGTGACGCTGGGCGAGACGGCGGACGTGCGCTTGCGGGAGGACCCCTGGCTGCTGCTGCGGGTCCCCGGAGTCCGGCCGGAGCAGGCCGACGGCTTCGCCCGTGCGCTGCTCGGCGCCGAGTGCCGCCCGGACGACGCGCGGCGGGCCTGTGCGCTGACGGTCTGGCTGCTGGAACAGGCGGCCCTGGCCGGGCACACCGCGCTGGAGGTCTCGGCCCTGGAGCAGGCGCTCGCCCAGCGGTCGGTACCGGACCCCGGGGAGGCCGTGCGGAGCGCCGTCGGCGACGGTGAGGCCCTCGCCTTCCAGGACCCCCTGGACCCGGCCGCGCGGGACGACGAAACGCGGGAGGCGGCGGACGGGGACGAGGAGGACCGCCCGGTGCGTGTCCTGGTCGGGCTCGAACGCCATGCCCTGGCCGAGGAGAGCCTCGCCGACCAACTGGCCCGGCTGATCACCTCGGTGCCGAAGGAGAGCGGTCGGGCCGAGGACTGGGAGCGGGCGGCCGGCTCGGCGCGGGGCTCCGCCGGTGAGCTCATCCGCGCGGTCGCCGCGCACGGCCTGGTGCTCCACACCGGCGGTCAGGCATCGCGCGCCGAGGCGGCACGGCTGCTGCACGAGGCGCGCGGCCTCGGGGTCCGCGCCTGGGCCGCGGTGCACGGCCCGGCCGCCCGTGAGGCGTTCGCCGAGTCGGCCGGCCTGCTCGCCCCGCCGGAGCCCACCGCCGAGCCGTCGCAGCCCGCGGTGGCCACGCTGGCGGGTCTGCTGTCCGGGGCCGAGGGCCCTGAGCGGGACGCGGAGGGCGCGCTGGACCTCGATCTTCTGGTGGTGCTGGACGCACCTCAGCTGGATGTCGAGACTGCCGCGCTGCTCACCGAGTCGCTGCCCGACGGGGCGCGCCTGGTGCTGAGCGGCGACCCCGGCGTGCTGTGGTCGGCCGGTCCCGGGCGGGTGTTCGCCGATCTGCTCGCCACCGGGTCCTGCCCCCGGATCGCCTCGCGGACCCCCGATCCCGGTCCGCTCGGCGAGTTGGTCTCCGCGGTCGGCATCGGTGAGCTGCCGCAGGTCGAGGCGCCCGGCAAGGAGGTCGTGATCGTGCCGGTGCGGGATGCCGGGGAGGCGGTGCACCGCACCGTGCAGCTGGTCGCCGACTCGGTGCCCAGGGCCATCGGCATCCCGGCGCGGGAGACCCAGGTGATCACGCCGGGCCATGGCGGGGCCGCGGGCACACGGGCGCTCAACGCCGCGCTCAAGGAGCGGCTCAACCCCGGTCCGGGGCGTTTCGGTGGCTTCGACCCCGGTGACCGGGTCGTCTACTGCCCGGCTCCGGGCCGGGTCCTTCCCGGCGAGGTCGTGCGGGCGGACGCCGAGGGGCTGCATCTGGAGTGCGCGGGCGCCCCTGTCGTCGTGGCGAAGGAGCAGGTCGAGCAGTCCGTACGCCACGGGTGGGCTCTGACCGCGCACCAGGCGGCGGGCCTGCGGTGGCCCGCGGTGGTCGTGGTCCTCCCCGGCGACGCCGCACCGATGCTCTCGCGCCCCTGGGTCTACACGGCGTTCAGCAGGGCGACCCGTCACCTCTCCGTGGTCCACGGGGTGGAACAGGCCCTGCCCCGGGCCGTCTCCGACACCCCGCCCAAGCCCCGCACCACCCGCCTGCCGGCCCTGCTCCACCCCCAACTGCCCCCTCGGCCCGAGGGGTCCCCGTAGCGCACCCGACGGTCCCCGGGCCCCGACCTGGGGCCCGGGGAACCGCGCGAAGCCTCCCGGCCCGCGCGCGACAGCCGCTAACGCTCCGCGTCCAACGGCTCCAGATCCTCGTCGTCCAACTCCGGCCCGCTCCCGAAGTCCTCCAGGTCGTCCTCCACCTCGTCGTCGAAGACGGCGCTGACGTCGAACCGGCACACCACCCGCTGCGGGTCGGCCAGGTCGAACGGGCTCTCCAGCCACTCCCCCGGCTCGGACGGCTCGTCCTCCGCCGCCACCCACAGCGTGGAGTCACCCTCCTCCAGGCCGAACTCCCGGTGCCGGGAGGCGATCTCGTCGGGTTCGAACTCCCCGAAGAGCACGCCGAGCGCCCCGTGGACGGTACCGGCCGACGACACCTCCCCGCGCTCCTGGTCGGCGGCCTCCACACGCTGTGCCTGCGCGAGCAGCCGATGCGGTTCGGCCACGGCGTAGTCCCGGCGGATCAGCACGCTGACCGCGTTCGGTTCCTCGGGGCCCGTGTACGGCGGCAGCGGCTCGTCCACACCCGGGATCTCGAAGGGCGTGACCTCGTCGTAGCGGTCGTACAGCAGCTCGTCGTACTCCTCGGCCGCCGCGGCCAGCTCGTTGAACGCCTCGTGGACGGCCGGGTCGTCCTCACCAGTCCTGCGCTCCACCGCGGCCAGGTGGCGGTCGAGCGCGGTCTTGACCGCCTCGGCGGCGGCGCGTACGTCGGCAGCTGTGGGCTGCGCAGCATCAGACATAGTGCAGACGCTATCCGTACCGGGCCGCAGCCCGCACAATAGATGCGATGCCGGAATACGAATTTGTCGATGTGTATGTGCCTCGCGGGGTGTCCCGCAGGGAGGCCACACGTCTGCTGACCGACCATGCCGAGTACGGACACTGGGAGCTGGACCGCCTGAGCCTGATGCGCGACGGCAGCCGCCGGGTGCGGCTGCGCCGCCGGATCATCCGCCAGGTGCGCGCCACATGGTGAGCGAAGGTGACGGACAACGGATCGGGCCCCGCCGCGGCGGGGCCCGATCTGTGTGTGTACCCGTGCTACCTGCTCGCGCGCGCCCTGCGGTAGAGCAGCGTGCCGCCGAGCAGCGCGCCCGCGCTCGCGGGCAGCAGGGTGCCCAACCCCTCGCTGCCGGTGTGGGCGAGCTGCGGGGAGGAGTCGCTCTGGACGGTGCCCTGCGCTCCGGTGTGGACGACCTGCGTCCCGCCACCGGGCCGCACCGGGGTGGTGGGCTGTCCCGGCTGGGTGGGCGTGCCGGGCGTCGTGGTGCCGCCGCCCGGAGGGGTCGTGGTGCCACCGGGGGGAGTCGTGGTGCCGCCACCGGGAGGCGTGGTGGTCCCGCCGCCGGGAGGCGTGCCTCCACCGCCGCCGTGTGACGGCGGGCAGTCGTGGCCGTGGTGGTGACCGTGCGGGGGCGTGTGGTGGTGGCCGCCGGGCGGGGTGACGACGTGACCGCCGTGACCGCCGCCGTTGCCGCAGTGGTCGCCCGTGGCTCCGTTGCCGAGCCCGATCACGTTCACCGAGTTGCCGCAGGCGTTGACGGGGACGTCCACCGGCACCTGCACGGTGTTGCCCGAGCCGACCCCGGGCGAGTGGTGGGTGTGCCCGCTCGCGTGGGAGCCGGTGGTGGCCCCGGTGTGGCCGCCGCCGGTGTTGCCGCAGGCGTTGCCCGCCGACGGGTTGAGCAGTCCGAGCACGTTCACGGTGTTGCCGCAGACGTTCACGGGGACGTGCACCGGGACCTGGACCACGTTGCCCGACAGCACGCCGGGTGAGTCGGTGGCCGATCCGATCGCCCCCGAGTCGGCGTGCGCGTAACCGCCGGTGACGGCGAGGACACCGGTCGCCGCCGCCACCGTCATCAGGCCCTTGCGGGTGACCTGTCGCATTGCTGATTCCCTCCCTCTACATGGACCTTCTGGAACGCGGTCCGCACCCTGCGGGGCGGACGCGCGGGAACCGCGGACGGCCCCGGAGTGCGTGAGGCGCACTCCGGGGCCCGCGCGCGGCGCGGCGTCAGCCGTTGACGCAGGTGTTGCCGAAGGCGGGGTTCAGCAGCCCGATCACCGAGATCGTGTTGCCGCAGACGTTCACCGGGACGTGCACCGGGACCTGAACGACATTGCCGGACAGCACGCCCGGGGAGCCCACGGCGGCACCCTGGGCGCCCGAGTCGGCAGCGGCCATACCCGCACCCGCGAGAACCAGACCACCGGTGCAGACGGCGGCAGCGACGACCTTCTTGATCATTTTTTCTTCCTCCTTGTTGGCAAGTGCGATCCAAGCCCCGGATCACATCAGCTGTAACGAGGAGGGAGTAATGGGGATACGAGCTTATGGTCGCATTCACCCGTCCCGGTCGGTCCCCGTACGTGCTGCCGAATACTTCGACGGCGTTTGAGCACGCAAACCGGAACGGGTGAAGCGGAGTTCAGGACGCGTCGATGAACCGGTCGAGAACGCGGACGCCGAACTTGAGGGCGTCCACCGGCACCCGCTCGTCGACGCCGTGGAACATGCCCGCGAAGTCCAGCTCCGGCGGGAGCTTGAGCGGCGCGAAGCCGAAGCAGCGGATGCCGAGGTCGGCGAAGGACTTGGCGTCGGTGCCGGCGGACAGCATGTAGGGCACGGCGCGCGCGATGGGGTCCTCCGCCGACAGGGCGGTCTGCATGGCGTCGACCAGGGCGCCGTCGAAGGTGGTCTCCAGCGCCTTGTCCGTGTGCACGTCCTCGCGCTTCACACGGGGGCCGAGGATGCGGTCGAGGTCGGCGAGGAACTCCTCCTCGTGGCCCGGCAGATAGCGGGCGTCGACATGTGCGGTGGCCTGGCCCGGAATCACGTTGACCTTGTAACCGGCGCCCAGCTGGGTCGGGTTGGCGGTGTTCTGCAGCGAGGCGCCGATCAGCTTGGCGATGCCGCCGAGCTTGGCCAGGGTCTCGTCCATGTCCTCGGGGTCGAGTTCGGTGCCGAGGGCGTCGCCGAGCTCGTCCAGGAAGTGGCGCAGCGTCTTGGTCACACGGACCGGGAACCTGTGCCGCCCGAGGCGTCCGACGGCCTCGGACAGCTCGGTGATGGCGTTGTCCCGGTGGATCATCGAGCCGTGGCCGGCGGTGCCGTCCACGGTCAGCTTCATCCAGTGCATGCCCTTCTGCGCGGTCTCCACGAGGTACAGCCGCAGCTTCTCGTTGACCGTGAAGGAGAACCCGCCGACCTCGCCGATCGCCTCGTTGACGCCCTCGAAGAGGTCGGGGTGGTTGTCCACCAGATGGCGGGCGCCGTACGTGCCGCCCGCCTCCTCGTCCGCGAGGAAGGCGAGGACGATGTCCCGGGGCGGCCTGCGCCCGCTGCGCAGCCGGTCGCGGACGACCGCCAGCGTCATGGCGTCCATGTCCTTCATGTCGACCGCGCCGCGCCCCCACACGCATCCGTCGGCGATCTCCCCGGAGAACGGGTCGTGCGTCCAGTCCACCGCGTTGGCCGGCACGACGTCGGTGTGGCCGTGGATCAGCAGGGCGGGCCGCGAGGGGTCCTCGCCCCGGATGCGGGCCACGGTGGAGGCGCGGCCCTTGTGCGACTCGAAGATCTGCGGTTCCAGCCCCACCTCGGCGAGCTTCTCCGCCACGTACTCGGCGGCGGCGCGCTCGCCGGGTCCGGAGTGGTCGCCGTAGTTGCTGGTGTCGATCCGGATCAGGTCGCGACAGAGGTCCACGACCTCGTCCTCGCCGGTGACGCCCCTGGCCGTGTCCTTGTCGGTCACGCTGCTTCCTCCCGCTGTCGCTGCTGGTGGTCCTCCCATCCTGCCCCGACACCCGCCGCACCCCAAGGCCGTGTCCGGCCCGTCACAGGCGGTTTCCCCGGGGCGGGTGCGCGGAACAGGGTGTGATCGAACGCCCCCGAAAGCCTGGTAATGTTTCCTTCGTCGCCGCGAGGGAGACCTCGCACGGCAGACACCCTGTCCGGGTGGCGGAATGGCAGACGCGCTAGCTTGAGGTGCTAGTGCCCTTTATCGGGCGTGGGGGTTCAAGTCCCCCCTCGGACACCAGCTGAGACCCCTGTTCATCAGGGGTTTTCTGCTTTCCAGGACTGTGGCGTGACCAACCACGTGACCAACAGCCTGGAAATTCCCCAGGTCAGACCAGAGATGACAGGCCGAGTCGGCCCGCACCGGAGGCGGCGAGCTTCCGAGCTCCGTCCTTACGAGAGTGGCCGTACTTGGCCATGGTGTAGTCCGGCGAGCGATGCCGGACGTTCGCAGACACCTCTACGGAGCCCTCCCCGGCTTCCAGATCGTTTGTGACCTTGTTGTGCCTCCAGTCGTGGATACGGAAGTCATCGGGCAGGTGCAGGCGGTTGCGCAGGGTGCGCCACCGTGCCGACACCTTCTCAGGGGCCTGCGGGCCGCCCGCCTCGCACCGGTAGAACTTGAAGCCGTCACGGGCGAACACCAGGTCATGATCGCCCCAGGCGGAGCCGAGACGTGCCCGCTCGGCGTCCTGGCGCTGGTTCTGCCACTTGGAACCGAGGCAGATTCTGAGCTGCTAAGACACGGCGGTGCGACCTTGCCGGCCAGGGGGTCATACCCCATTCCAGGCGCTACTCAGACGGCGGCTCGGTCACCTGCGTGCGCCGCAGTTGCCACATCAGCGCCTGGCGTCCGCGCCGGGGGCGTCGTCGTGCCCCAGCGGACAGGGTCAGAGAGCTACCGCACGAACGAGCATCGTGCCTACGGCCCTGCCTTCCGGCGGGTCGATGACAGATGCGGACGCACCAGTGAATCCGTGGCCGGTGAGGAGTCGTTCCCATGCGCTTGGGCTGTGGTCGAACCGCATAACCGCCCTGCTTGGTCGCGGGCTCCGGCTTCCGGCAGGGAGGTGCGAGAACGCCAGAATGCCGCCCGCTGTCATGCGGGCCCGGATCAGTGGGAGCAGAGTCCCCGGATCGACGAACCAGACTGCGCCGAAGATCGAGAGCACGACATCGAATGTCTGATCCGTCCCGCTCAGGAACGCCGTCGCCTCCATTGTGCGGAACTCAAGTCCCGGCAGATCACCCCAGCGCTCCCGTGCCACAGCCTCACGAGCGGGGGCGATGTCCACCCCGAGACCAGACGCGCCGAGGGTCACCAGATGTGCCAAGTTGCTTCCGCTGCCCGAGCCGAGTTCCAACACCCGGCGCCCGGCGACGGGACCTAGAAGACCCTCGTTCGGCCCGTGATCGGCGTACTGAGTCCAGTTCAGCCAGGTCGTGTCTCCGTTGGCGTTCTCGGCCCTACGGGGCGTACTCCCGACCGCGTACCTGTCCCAGGACTCAGCCAATGACATGCAGTGTTCCTCTCCGGGAGTGGGGCCCACCCCCAACGTACGGGGATGAGCCCCAACCCACTCGCTGTCGGGCCTACTTGGGCGAGTCGTGGCACCCCGCGTGGCACTGGTTGCAGTCGGCTGCACTCTCCATGCCCCACAGGTCGGGGTCGATCTCGAACCCGGCTGCCTTGATGGCGTTGATCGTCCACTCCAGAACGAGGGGGCCGCCGGCATCGGCATCGCGCCCGTCCTGCTTCACCTCGTCGTCGGCGGAGGACGAGACTCCCGGCGCCGCCGGAAGCTCCGGAACGTGGTGGATGTACCGGCCAAAGTGCCGGTCCGTGAAGTGGTGGTACGAGACCGAGTCCAGCATGAACGAGTGCCACGCCTCGTCCACCTGCTTGGACGGACCCATGAGCAGGTCCGGGTTCTCGCCGCACGTGACCAGGTAGGCGACGGCCTGCCCGAACTTGGCCTCAGCCAGTTCGCGGGTGTTCTCCGGGTTCCGGAGGAGAAGGGCTACCTCCCGCTCCCACACTTCCGGCGTGACGTACGCCTTCGGGTCGCGGATCACTACTGCCGTACTCATGCTGGCTGGCCTCCACGCAATCGGGGGTCGGATGTGCTCCGGTCCTGTCGTCCGCCTCGGCACTTGGGGCACAAGCACGGGGGCATCAAGCCGGTAGCGAGGGGTTCCCCGCCCTCTCCCTCGTAGAGGCTCCGCGGCTCGGTCTGCGTACCGTCTGCTCTCACCTTGTAGGTGCTGATGCGGATGGACATGACGACCATGTTCCGGATCGGCCATGACCATCGCGGCGACGTTCAAGGCGTCCCTCGGGCGTCATGTCGGCGTCGCGCCGATGGCGTCAAACCGGTGTCATTGGAGGCGCAGCGTGGCTAGCCTCAGATCATGACGACCACGGCCGAGCGTGAGCGAATCCCTAACGGCGTGCTGACCTCAGTACGCAAGTCGATGAAGCTCAGCCAGGACGAGTTTGCCCAGGGCCTCCGGGGCGCGGGCGAGGAACTGGGGGAACCCAACGACGCCTCCAAGCGACTCGTGCAACGCTGGGAATCCGGGGAGACCAGGACATGCCGCCCGCTGTACGCGCGGGCGCTGAAGCAGTTCACCGGCCGCGCCCCCGAGTCCCTGGGGTTCGCCATCCCTATGGCTCGCGTCCACTCGGACGGCGCAGGAGGACACGACATGGAAGCTGGGGAAGTCGGCACCGCCGACGCCGTCACAAGCCCAGAGGCGGAGATGCAGGGCGAGTACGCGGGTATCTGGCTGTCCCGGTACGAGTTCTACTCATCCAGCCGTGACGAGACGTTCGACTGTAAGCACCACGTAGTGATCGTCCAGCACGGCAACCGGTTGACAGCTCAGAGCCTGCCCGGCGCGTCGACTAATCCGGACAGCCCCCTGCCTCTGGATCTCACCGTGGACCGGAACGTCATCACGGGCACGTGGACCGAACAGACCGCGACCGATGGCTACTACCAGGGGGCCCGCTATCACGGCGCCATTCAGCTGCTGATCGAGCCGACAGGCCGACGCATGGCGGGCAAGTGGGTCGGGTTCGGCAAGGACTTCGACGTGAACACAGGGCCGTGGGAGCTGCGCCTACTCGACCGGTCCACGGGCCGAGCGAGCATTGAGCGGTACTCGACTCTTGCGTCATGAGCGGGACGGTTGGTCACGTGACCAACGCATGACCAACAGCGCCCGGAAGTCGCAGGAAAAGGCAGGAGAGAGCCGGAGGAACACCCGCCGAAATGCCGCCGTTCGGCGTATGTTTCCCCAGGTCAGAGCACACAAAGGCTGATGCCCGAGGCGAGAGTTCAAGTCCCCCCTCGGACACCAGCCAAGACCCCAGTTCACCTGGGGTCTTTCTGTTTTTCGGGCTGTGCCGGAGCATGCCGTTCGCGAACGACGGGGAACGTCACACCGGTGAGGTCCTCGGAGGCGGCCCACAGTCGCTGTTGGACGGCCACCTCGTACGACTGCGGGCTGGAGGTGACCGGCCGGGGGTGGCCCTTGATCCCGTTGCGCCCGCCGGGCCCGTAGTACTGGCCGCCGAGCACGCCGGGGTCGGTGGCGGCGCGCAGGGTGGGGAGGGCGCCCATGGCCGGCGTCTGGGTGATCAGCGGCGCGAGCCAGGTGACGGGCAGGCGGAGCGCGGCGGGGGTGTTGCGGATGAGGTCGGTGTTGGACATGCCGGGATGGGCGGCGACCGCGAGGGTGGCGCCGTGCGAGGCGAGCCGGCGCTGCAGCTCGTACGTGAACATCAGGTTGGCCAGCTTGGACTGACCGTAGGCGGCGGCCCGGCCGTACGACCGCTCCCACTGCAGGTCGTCGAAGTGGATCGCGGCCCGGATGCGGTGGCCGGTGCTGCTGACCGTCACCACGCGCGAGCTGGGCACCGGCAGCATCAGGTCGAGCAGCAGCCCGGTGAGCGCGAAGTGGCCGAGGTGGTTGGTGCCGAACTGCATCTCGAAGCCGTCGGCGGTGGTCTGCTTCGGGGTGTACATCACGCCGGCGTTGTTGATCAGCAGGTCGAGCCGGTCGAACCGGGACCGCAGCGCCGCGGCCGCGGTCCGCACGGAGTCGAGCGAGGTCAGGTCCAGCGCCTGCACGGTCACGTCGCCGCCCATCCGGGTCGCGGCCCGCAGGCCCTTGTCGACGTCGCGCACGGCGAGCACCACGGACGCCCCGCGCTCGGCGAGCGCCTTGGCGGTCTCGTACCCCAGTCCGGTGTTGGCCCCGGTCACCACGGCCACCCGCCCACGCTGGTCAGGAATGTCCGCTACCGTCCACTTATCGCCCATGCCAGGCTCCCAGTTCGCTAACGTACCGAAGGTATCTTGCGTCGTCGACGTTAAAGTACCTTCGGTATGTTGTCAACGTACCGAAGGTACCTAATCTAGACTGGCGATCGTGACTTTCCACCGGGCGCGAACCGAAGAGCAGCGGGAGATCCGCCGACGGGCGATCCTCGACACGGCATCGGCGATGCTCGACGAGATGCCCGTGGCCGCGGTCACCCTGAACGAGCTCAGCCGCCGGGTGGGCCTGGCGAAGCCGAACGTGCTGCGCTACTTCGAGTCCCGCGAGGCGGTGCTGCTGGAGCTGCTCGACCGCTTCCTGCGGGAATGGCTGACGGAACTGGCGGGGGAGTTGGCCCGCGGCGTCGACGAAGATCTCCCCATGCCCGAGCGCGCGGCAGCGGTGGCCGAGATCCTCAGTCGCTCACTGTCCGACCGCAGGGTGCTGTGCGAGCTGTTCGGCGCACAGGGCAGCGTCCTGGAACACAACGTCTCCGTCGAGGTCGTGGCACGCTACAAGCGCGCCTCCCTGGACCACCTGACGACCATGGCCGACCTGATCCGGACATGCCTGCCGGAGCTGGGCGAGGACGCGACCCTGTTCAGCCTGCAGACCGTGGTCATGGCCGGCGCGCTGTCGGCGTACAGCACGCCCCCACCCAGCCTGCAGGCGGCCTACGAGGCCGAGCCCGACCTGGCCCGCTTCCACCTGGATCTGAAGGACTACCTGAGGCAGGCCCTGACCGCCACCCTCCTGGGCGTGCTACCCCGGGGCTGACCAGCGTCGAGCCGGTGGCGCTACACGTGGGCCGGGGCCATGTGGTCGGTGAACCAGTCGCGGGCCAGCGTCGTCACCGCCTCCAGGGCGCCGGGCTCCTCGAACAGGTGGGTGGCGCCGGGCACGATCGCGAGATGGTTCTCGCAGCGCAGCCTGGTCTGCGCCTCGCGGTTGAGGTCGCGCACGTCCGGGTCGGCGCCGCCGACGACCAGCAGCGTCGGGGCCGTGACCTCGGGCAGCCGCGGGCCGGCCAGGTCGGGTCTGCCGCCCCGGGAGACGATCGCGGCGATCCGCGCGGCCGGGTCCGCCGCGGCCAGCAGCGCGGCGGCGGCGCCGGTGCTGGCGCCGAAGTACCCGAGGGGCAGCCCCTGCGCCTCGGGGCGCCGGCGCAGCCAGCCGGTGGTGTCGGTCAGCCGCCCGGCCAGCAGGCCGGTGTCGAACACGTTGGCCCGGTCCGCTTCCTCGTCCTCGGTCAGCAGGTCGAACAGGAGGGTGCCGAGCCCGGCCCCGTTCAGGCCCTCGGCGACGAACCGGTTGCGCGGACTGCGCCGTCCGCTGCCGCTGCCGTGCGCGAAGACCACGATCCCGGACGGCCCGGCGGGCACGGTCAGCCGCCCCCGCAACCGGACGGCGCCCGCCGCGATCTCGACCTCCTCCTCGCCGGACCCGGGCCGTCGCGCGCCGGCGAGGCAGGCGGCCACCTCGTCGTCCTCGACCTGCTCGAAGTCGATGTAGAACTGGCCGACGGCGTAGAAGTCGCGGGGTGTCTCCAGGCTGACCAGTTCGTCGGCCTCGTCCCCCAGGCGCTCGGTCCAGTCGTACGGCGCGACGGGCACCGCCAGCACGATCCGCCGCGCCCCGCGGGCTCGGGCGATACGGCAGGCGGCGCGGGCGGTCGACCCGGTGGCCACCCCGTCGTCGACCACCACGACCGTCCGCCCCCGCACCGAGGCCGGTGCGCCCTCGCCCCGGTAGCGGCAGGCCCGGCGCCGCAGCACCGCGCTCTCCTCCTCCTCGACCGACGCCAGTTGTGCGGGCGTGACCTGCGCATCCCGCAGCACCGCGTCGTTGATCACCCGCACCCCGCCCTCGCCGAGCGCCCCCATGCCCAGCTCCGGCTGGTAGGGCACGCCCAGCTTGCGGACCAGGCAGACGTCCAGGGGCGCGCCGAGCCGCCGCGCCACCTCCGCGGCGACCGGTACCCCGCCCCTGGGCAGCCCCAGGACGACCACGTCCTCGGCCCCGTGCGGGAGGTGGCCGAGCCGCGCGAGGTGCTCGCCCAGGCGCCGGCCCGCCTCGAGACGGTCCATGAAGACCACGGCGGCCTCCTCACTGCCTCCGGCGCGTCCTCGCGGGTGCCGGACCGGGTGCGCTCACTCGTCCCTGCGGTCCCACAGCGGGTGGGGCGAGGGCTCCTCGACGGCTCCGGCCGCCGAGATGTCGCCTTCGGCGGCGCGCAGCAGCTGTCGGCCCAGGGAGATCAGGGCCCGCCCGGCCGCGAGTTCGTCGCCGATCTCGGGGATGTCCATGTCCTCGGGGTTGCGGTGCGCCCGCGCACAGCACTCCAGCAGGTTGTCCCCGGTGTCCAGGACGACCCGGGCCGTGGTGCCGGGGTCGTGTTCGGACAGGTAGAGCTGGAGCCGCCATTCCTTGGCGGACGGAGGGCGGCTGCCCGCGGCTGACGTCATCTTCCGTCCTCCTCGTGCCGGGGCGGAGCAACCGGCTACTGGGGTGCTCGGCTCCCTTCCACTGTGGACCCATCGGGGCGCCGGCGCACGGTGCCTGCGGCACTCCGTCGGCGGGAGGGCAGAATGTCGGCCATGACGACGCGTTCCTGCCCGTGCGGACTGCCCGAGGCGTACGAGAAGTGCTGCGGCCGCTTCCACACCGGTGCCGCCGCCGCGCCGACCGCCGAGGCGCTCATGCGGTCGAGGTACAGCGCGTTCGTCCGGCAGGACACGGGATATCTGCTGCGGACCTGGCATCCGCGCACCCGGCCGGCGCGGCTGGAGCTGGACCCGGGGACGCGTTGGAGCGGTCTGGAGGTGCTCGAGACGTCGGACGGGTCGGCGTTCCACACGCGGGGCACGGTGACGTTCCATGCCTCCTACCGGGGCGGCAGTCTGCTGGAGCGCAGCCGGTTCGAGCGGGTCGACGGGGCCTGGGTGTACGTCGACGGGGAGTTCCTGGACTGAGCGGCGTCGGTCCCGGTGCCGCTACGGCGCCAGGATGTCCAGTTCGTGCAGCGCGCCGACGGTGATCTCGCGGGTGAGCCGTTCGGCGCGGGCTGCGTCGCCCTCCCGTACCGCCTCCGCGACCTGGACGTGCAGGGTGACCGCGCCCGGGTGGGGGTCCGCGAACATCACGTCGTGATGGGTGCGGCCGGACAGGACCTCGGCGACGACGTCACCGAGCCGGGCGAACATCTCGTTGCCCGACGCGGTGAGGATCACCCGGTGGAAGGCCACGTCGTGGACGAGATACCCCTCCAGCCGGTGCCCGCGCGAGTGGGCGACCATGCCCAGCGCGCACGCGGTGAGTTCGGCGCACTGCTCGGCGGTGGCGTGGCGCGCGGCCAGTGCGGCGGCGGCCGGTTCGACGGCGGAGCGCAGCACGGTCAGTGAGCGGAGCTGGTGGGAGCGGTCGGAACCGGCCAGCCGCCACCGGATGACCTGCGGGTCGTAGACGTTCCAGGCGGCCTTGGGCAGGACCGTCACGCCGACGCGGCGGCGGGACTCCACCAGGTGCATCGACTCCAGCACCCGTACCGCCTCGCGCATCACGGAGCGTGAGACCTCGAAGCGCTGGGCGAGTTCGTCCGTGCGCAGCACACTGCCCGCCGGGTACTCGCCCGCGGTGATCGCGGGCCCGAGGGTGTCCAGTACATGGCCGTGCAGCCCCCGGCCCGGTGTGCTCATGCACTCAGCGTACGAGGAAGGTCACGCGAAGAAAAAGTCAGACTTAAATGTCACAGACTCTTGAATTCGTCGTACCTAATCGGTTTCAGTGACGTCGGCATCGGTCGGCACCGGTCCGGCATCCATGAACGAAGACATGAACGAGACAACGACCAGGACAGTGAGGAAACGATGACCACCCCCCGCGTCGTCGTGGTGATGGGCGTCTCGGGCACGGGCAAGACCACGATCGGTCCCCTGCTCGCGGCCCGGCTCGGCGTTCCGTACGCCGAGGGCGACGACTTCCATCCCCCGGCCAACATCGCCAAGATGTCGGCCGGTGTCCCGCTGGCCGACGAGGACCGCCGGCCCTGGCTCGACGCCATCGGCGCCTGGGCGCACCGGCGCGCGGGCCTCGGCGGGGTGGTCAGCTGCTCCGCGCTGAAGCGGTCCTACCGCGACCGGCTGCGGGCGGCGGCTCCCGATCTCGTCTTCGTGCACCTCCTGGGCGACCGCGCACTCATCGAGGACCGGATGGCGCAGCGGCGCGGGCACTTCATGCCCGCGGCCCTGCTGGACTCCCAGTTCGCCACGCTCCAGCCGCTCCAGCCGGACGAGGCGGGGGTCGCGGTGGAGGTCTCGGGCGGTCCCGAGGCCATCGCCGACCGTGCGGCACGGGCGCTGCGGAGCCTCGAGAGGTCCGCGAGCACGTAGCCGGACAGCCGCACCGACGCCGGGAGTTCCCCCTCCCGGCCCTCCTCGTCCCCTCGCCCTCCTCGTCCCCTCGCCCTCACCCTCACCCTCACCCTCACCCAAGGAATCCCTCCGTGACCAGACTCAGCGTCGAGATGCTGGCAGCGGACCCCGTCGCACCGATCACCTCGGCGGGCCACGCTCAACTCGGCATCGCGGTACTGACGGGCATCGCCGTCATCGTCGCCCTCATCACCCGGTTCAGACTCCACGCGTTCCTCGCCCTGACCATCGGCTCGCTGGTGCTCGGCGCCGTCGCCGGGGCACCGCTCGACAAGGCGATCCTCAGCTTCACCACCGGGCTCGGCGCGACCGTCGCCGGCGTGGGCGTGCTGATCGCCCTGGGTGCCGTCCTGGGCAAGCTGCTCGCCGACTCCGGCGGCGCCGACCAGATCGTGGACACCATCCTCGCCAAGGCGGGCGGACGCGGGATGCCGTGGGCGATGGTGCTGATCGCCTCGGTGATCGGGCTGCCCCTGTTCTTCGAGGTCGGCATCGTGCTGCTGATCCCGGTGGTGCTGATGGTCGCGAAGCGCGGCAACTACTCGGTGATGCGCATCGGTGTCCCGGCGCTCGCGGGTCTGTCCGTGATGCACGGCCTGATCCCGCCGCACCCCGGCCCGCTCGTCGCGATCGACGCGGTCAAGGCCAACCTCGGGGTGACCCTGGCGTTCGGTGTGCTGATCGCCGTTCCCACCGTGATCGTCGCGGGTCCGCTCTTCTCGCGGGTCGCCGCCCGCTGGGTGGACGTCCCGGTGCCCGACCGCATGGTCCCGGCCCGCCCCTCGGAGGACCTGGAGCACCGCCCGGGCTTCGGTGCCACGCTGGCCACCGTGCTGCTGCCGGTCGTCCTGATGCTGTCCAAGGCGCTGGTGGACATCGTCGTCGACGACCCGGGCAAGGAGGTGCAGCGCGTCTTCGACGTGGTCGGCTCGCCGCTGATCGCCCTGCTCGCCGCCGTGCTCGTGGGGATCTTCACGCTCGGCCGCCCGGCCGGGTTCGGCAAGGAGCGCATCTCGGGGATCGTCGAGAAGGGGCTCGCGCCCATCGCCGGGATCCTGCTCATCGTGGGCGCCGGCGGCGGCTTCAAGCAGACCCTGATCGACTGCGGCGTGGGTCAGATGGTGCTGGACATATCCAGGAGCTGGAACATCCCGGCGCTGCTGCTGGCCTGGCTGATCGCGGTGGTGATCCGGTTGGCGACGGGTTCGGCGACCGTGGCGACCGTCTCGGCCGCGGGCCTGGTCGCGCCCCTGGCGGCGGACATGTCGACCACCCACACCGCGCTGCTGGTGCTGGCCATCGGGGCCGGTTCGCTGTTCTTCAGCCATGTCAACGACGCCGGGTTCTGGCTGGTCAAGGAGTACTTCGGGCTCAGCGTCGGGCAGACCGTCAAGACCTGGTCGGTGATGGAGACGATCATCTCGGTGGTCGCCGGGGGCCTGGTCCTGCTGCTGTCGCTCGTCGTCTAGGGCGGGCGGGGCGGGCACCCGCCGGGGTGGTCAGGGCCGCCACAGCGGGTGTTCGCGCTCCGCCCACTCGCGGCTGACCAGTCCGCTGCGCAGCCCCCGGCGCGCCTCCGGATCGCCGAGGGCCATCCCGATGTGTCCGGCCAGGACCACGCCGATGGTCAGGGCGAGCCAGTCGTGCACGAAGGTCGCCGAGGTGCGCCACCTCAGCGGAGTCAGGTGCGTGAACCACATCAGCACCCCCGTGCCGAGCATGACCAGGGTGGCGCCCGCGATCCAGGCCGCGTAGGTCTTCTGGCCCGCGTTGAACTTGCCCGCGGGCCGTGAGCCGCGCCGGCGGTCGCGGCGCAGGGCGGCGCGCAGCCAGACCCGGTCGTGCGGCCCCCAGCGGTTGAGGTGGCCGAGGTTCGCGCGCAGCGACCGGGAGACCAGCCCCGCCAGGACGGGGACCGGGAGCGCCACTCCGGCCCACTCGTGCAGGGTGGTCACCAGTTCGCGGCGCCCGACCAGTTCCGCGAAGGCGGGGATGTACAGGCAGGCCGCGGTGGCCACGCACACACCCATCAGCGCGGCCGTCAGACGGTGCACCCAGGTCTCCACGCGGGTGAAGCGCCGGACCCGGCCGGGGGACGCGGGTGCGGAGGCGGCGGCGGGCGGCTGGGTGTCAGCTCGTGGGGGCATCGTCTCGTCCGTTCGAACGGCCGACCCACGCGTCCACGTCGTAGCCGCGTTCCTCCCAGTACCCGGGGCGCACCTCGCGCGTCACGCTGATACCGGAGAGCCACTTGGCCGACTTGTAGAAGTACATGGGGGCGACGTAGAGGCGGACCGGGCCGCCGTGATCGTGGCCGACCGGCTTGTCCTGCATCCTCAGGGCGACCAGGACGTCGGAGCGGCGCGCCTGGTCGAGGGTCAGGCTCTCGGTGTACGCCCCGTCGAAGCAGGTGAAGCGGACCGCGCCCGCGGACGACCTGACGCCCGCGGCGTCCAGCAGGACGGACAGCCGTACCCCCTCGAACGCGGTCCTGGGCACGCGCCAGCCGGTGACGCACTGGACGTCGTGCACGAGCCGGGTCTGCGGCAGGGCGCGCAGGTCGGCGAGGGTGTACGACGTCGGGTGATCGACCAGGCCGCCGATGCTGAGCCGGTAGTCCGCCGGGCTCACGTGCGGGACGGAGGCCGTCACCGAGTAGTAGCGGAACCCTCCCCCGTTGGGCAGGAGCCCGGTCAGGCCCGTGGGGTCCTTGCCGGATACGCCGCCCAGGAAGCCTTCGAGTCCGCGTTGCAGGGTGGGCGCGGCGGCGACGCCGAGCGCGCCGAGGCCGAGGGTGCCCAGCAGGACCCGGCGGCCGACGGGGGTGCCGCTCGCCGGGGTCTCCGGCTCCCTGGGCTGGGGACGTTCAGGGTTCACCCTGTGATTCGACCACCCCGCACCCGCTCGGGGCCAGCGCCCGGGGGTCACCGTCAGAGTTCTGTAATGACCTTCTCATCGGGCGCCGCGCGGGCTCTGCCCGAGCGCCCTACCCAAACGCCCTTCCCGAGCGCCCTACCCGACCGCCTTCGCCGCCGCCCGGCCCGCCGTGCGGCCCGAGAAGAGGCACCCGCCGAGGAACGTGCCCTCCAGGGAGCGGTAGCCGTGCACTCCCCCGCCGCCGAAGCCCGCCGCCTCCCCGGCCGCGTAGACGCCGGGCAGCGCGTCGCCGCCCTCGGTCAGGACGCGCGAGGACAGGTCGGTCTCCAGGCCGCCGAGGGACTTGCGGGTGAGGATGTTCAGCCGCACCGCGATCAGGGGGCCCGCCCCGGGGTCGAGGATGCGGTGCGGGGCGGCGGTGCGGATCAACCGGTCGCCCAGGTAGGTGCGGGCGCCGCGGATCGCGGTCACCTGGAGGTCCTTGGTGAACGGGTTCGCGATCTCCCGGTCGCGGGCGACGATCTCGCGGCGCAGGGCGGCCTCGTCGATGAGGGGCTCCTTGGTGAGCGCGTTCATGCCGCGGACGAGTGCGCCGAGGTCCCTCTCCACGACGAAGTCGACGCCGTGCTCCATGAACGCCTTGACCGGCCCGGGCACGTCCGCGCGGGCCCGTCCGACGACGTCCCTGACCGACCGTCCCGTCAGGTCGGGGTTCTGCTCGGAGCCGGAGAGCGCGAACTCCTTGCCGATGATCTTCTGGTCGAGCACGAACCAGGTGTGGTCGTACCCGGTGCCCATGATGTGTTCGAGGGTGCCCAGCGTGTCGAAGCCGGGGAAGAGCGGGACGGGCAGCCGCTTGCCGCGTGCGTCGAACCAGAGCGAGGAGGGGCCCGGCAGGATGCGGATGCCGTGGTTCTCCCAGATGGGGTTCCAGTTGTGGAGCCCCTCGGTGTAGTGCCACATCCGGTCCCGGTTGATCAGGCGGGCGCCGGCCTCCTCGGCGATGCCGAGCATCTTGCCGTCGACGTGCGCGGGCACCCCGGCGACCATCCGCTCGGGCGGCCTGCCCAGGCGGCTGGGCCAGTTGGCGCGCACCAGGTCGTGGTTGCCGCCGATACCGCCCGAGGTGACGATCACGGCCTGGGCCCTCAGTTCGAAGGCGCCGGCGACCGTACGGCTGCTGGCCTTGCCGCGCTGGACGTCGGAGGGTTCCAGGATCTCGCCGGTGACCGTGTCCACGACGCCCGCGCCGGGGGTGAGGCCGGTGACGCGGTGGCGGAACCGCAGGTCGACCAGACCGCGCACGGCCCCGGCCCTGACACGCCGTACGAACGGTTCGACGACGCCGGGCCCGGTTCCCCAGGTGATGTGGAAGCGGGGGACGGAGTTGCCGTGCCCGGTCGCGTCGTAGCCGCCGCGTTCGGCCCAGCCGACCACCGGGAAGAAGCGCATGCCCTGCGCGTGCAGCCAGGACCGCTTCTCGCCGGCCGCGAAGTCGACGTACGCCTCGGCCCACCGGCGTGGCCAGTGGTCCTCCGGGCGGTCGAACCCGGCCGTGCCCATCCAGTCCTGGAGGGCGAGCGCGTGGCTGTCCTTGATCCGCAGCCGCCGCTGCTCCGGGGAGTCGACGAAGAACAGGCCGCCGAAGGACCAGAACGCCTGGCCGCCCATCGACTGCTCCGGCTCCTGGTCCAGGAGGATCACCTTGCGGCCCGCGTCCGCCAGTTCCGCGGTCGCCGCGAGCCCGGCGAGGCCCGCCCCGATCACGATCACATCTGCGTCGTAGGCCATGCGCCGTCCTCCCACGGTCCGGTCCACGCGACTACCGGTCGGTAGCGCGCCTGACGGGCCAGATCCTTCTGCCACAGGCGCGACGCAGTCAACCGTCCGGCGGTGCCGGGACGCGGCCGAGCGCGGGCGGTGCCCACCGGGGGGCGCTACAGTCGGCGTGATACGCCTCCGTGACTCCGCCGCATCGAGGTACAGCGTGTCCGTACTGGTCATGGCCCTGGCTCTCGGTGCCGCCTGCTGTCTGGGCACCGGCTTCGTGCTCCAGCAGAGCGCGGCTCAGCAGGCGCCGCTCAGCGACTTCCTGACGCCGCGGCTGCTGCTGGACCTGATGCGGATGCCGCGCTGGCTGGGCGGCATCGCCCTGATGGTGGCCGGCATGGTCCTGAGCGCGACGGCCCTGGCCCACGGTGAGATCTCGCTGGTCGAGCCGCTGGTGGCCACGAGTCTGCTGTTCGCGCTGGCGGAGTCGCGCAGGCGGACCCGTCAGCCGATCGGGCGTCAGGGCTGGGCGGGGCTCACGCTGCTCGCGTTCGGGGTCACGGCGTTCATCGTGGGGGGCCGCCCCAAAGGGGGCAACGCGATCACGGATCCGCTGCGGCACTGGCTCATCATCGGTGTGGTGGTCGGCCTGGCGCTGCTGCTGACGGCCTGCGCGAAGAAGTCCCGGCTGACGTTCGGCCCGGTGCTGCTGGGGCTGGCGGCCGGACTGCTCTACGGCGTCCAGGACGCGCTCACCCGGGTGAGCGGTCAGCTGTTCGCGGACGACGGGTGGGCCGATCTGGTCACGGGCTGGCAGCCCTACGGTGTCGTGGTGCTCGGCGTGGCGGGGCTGATCCTGGTGCAGAGCGCGTTCGAGACGGCGCCGCTGCGGATGTCCCTGCCCGCGCTCACCGCGGCCCAGCCGCTGGCCGGGATCCTGTGCGGGGTGGGCTTCCTCGGCGACCGGTTGCGCACCGACACGGGCGCGCTCGCCTGGGAGGCGGCGGGCCTGGCCGCGATCGTGCTCGGCATCGTGTTCCTCGGGCTGCATCCGGCGATGCCGCGGGGGCTGGCCGAGCCGGAGCGGGAGAAGGACCTCCAGTCGCGGTGAACGGCCCCGTGCCGCGGCGGGCTGTGGTGCGCGGCGGCCGCCTGCTTGGATGGGGGCATGAGTGCCGCCGACGAACTCCTCGACATCGTGGACGAGAACGACAGGGTCATCGGGCAGTCCCCGCGGGGTGAGGCCTACGCGCGGGGACTGCGCCACCGGTGTGTGTTCATCGAGGCGCGGGACGCCCGGGGGCGCCTGTTCGTGCATCGCCGCACCGCCACCAAGCTGGTCTTCCCGTCCCGGTACGACATGTTCGTGGGGGGTGTGGTCGGCGCGGGCGAGTCCTACGACGAGGCCGCGCTGCGCGAGGCCGAGGAGGAGCTCGGGGTCGACGGGCTGCCGCGGCCCGAGCGGCTGTTCACGTTCCTGTACGACGACGGCGCCGGCGCGAGCTGGTGGTCCGCGGTCTACCAGGTGCGCTGCGAGCTGCCCGTCAGCCCCCAGGTGGAGGAGGTCGCCTGGCACGCCTTCCTGCCCGAGGACGAGGTGGACCGCAGGGTGTCCGGCGCGTCCGGCGCCGCCGCCTGGGACTGGGTCCCGGACGGGCTCGCCGCCTGGGAACGGCTCAGGAGGCACCGCCGGTCCGCGGGCTGAGCCGTGCCCGCGCTCCCTGGCACCGCCGGGGACGGGGCGGCCCGGTAGGGTCCTGGACGTGATCGAATTCGTACGGAAGGCCCGGCTGTGGTTCGCGCCCCAGGAGGTCCGGAAAGAAGGCCGTACGCCCGACTACCGCTTCTCCCTGGCGAACGAGCGCACCTTCCTGGCCTGGCTGCGCACCGCGCTGGCGCTGATCGGCGGCGGGTTCGCCGTGGACCAGTTCCTGCCGCACCTGCGCTGGGCCTGGCGCGCCGGGCTCGCTCTCGCGCTGCTCGCCGCGGGCGTCCTGTGCTCGCTGCGCGCCATCAACCACTGGGTGCGCTGCGAACGGGCGATGCGGCGCGGCGAGGACCTGCCCGTGTCCCGCTTCCCGGCACTGCTGAGCATCGTCGTCGCGGTGGTGGCCGTCGCGATGGTGCTGGTGGTCCTCATCGGCTGGGCGGGATGACCGCCCCGGCCGCGGAGCGCGACCCGGGGCTTCAGCCGGAGCGCACCCGGCTGGCCTGGCGGCGTACGACGCTGTCGAGCACCGTGGCCGCCGTCCTGGCGGCGAAGGCGGCGCTGCACAGCGGGTCGGGGGCGGGGTTCGCCGCGGCGGGGCTGTGCTGTCTGCTGTGGCTGGGGTTCCTGGCGCTGGCGCACCGGCGCATCCGCGCCCTGGCCGTGGCCCCGGCGGGCCGTCCACCGCGTCTGGCGCCCCGGCACGCCACCGCGGCGACGCTGTGCACGGTGGCGCTCGCCGTGTGCGCGGCCGGGTTGGTGTTCGTCTGAGGACGGTGGCGCCCGTCACGTTCGGCTCATCCACTGGACGGCATACCGACCGGTCGGCATCATGATGCCCGTACCGCATTCCCCTCTTGTTCCCCGCCGTTCCCCGCTTGGAGGAGCCACCATGAGCCCAGACCACCCGCCGGGTCTCGACCTCGACCAGCTGCGGGGCCTGCTGGACAGGGAGCGGCCCGGCCTGGTCGACGGCCCCCTGACCGGCCGGCTGATCGAGGGCGGCCGGTCGAACCTCACGTACGCCGTCACGGACGGCACCGCCCGGTGGGTCGTACGGCGCCCCCCGCTCGGCCACGTCCTGGCCACGGCCCACGACATGCGGCGCGAGCACCGGGTGATCAGCGCGCTGCACCCGACGGCCGTGCCGGTGCCGCGCCCCGTGCTGCTGTGCGAGGACGACGCGGTCCTCGGCGCCCCCTTCTACGTGATGGAGTTCGTGGAGGGCACCCCCTACCGCACCGCCGGGCAGCTCGCCCCGCTCGGCGCCGAGCGCACCCGGCAGGCGGTGCTCGGCCTGGTGGACACGCTGGTCGAGCTGCACGCGGTGGACCCCGACGCGGTGGGCCTCGGCGACTTCGGCCGTCCGGACGGCTTCCTGGACCGCCAGCTGCGTCGCTGGGGCAAGCAGTTGGACGCCTCCCGCAACCGCGAGCTGCCCGGCGTCGACGAGCTGCACGCGGCGCTCGGCCGTTCGCTGCCCGCCTCCCCCGAACCGACCGTGATCCACGGCGACTACCGCCTGGACAACGTGCTGCTCGGTGACGACGACCGGATCACCGCCATCCTGGACTGGGAGATGTCCACGCTCGGCGACCCGCTCACCGACCTGGGCCTGCTGGCGATGTACAGCGTGCCGCTGGAGCTGCCCGGCTCCCCCATCTCCACGACCGCCACGGCCGCCGGACACCCGGCGCCGCGCGAGCTGATCGAGCGGTACGCCGCCCGCTCCGGACGGGACGTGGGTGCCGTGTCCTGGTACACGGCGTTCGCCTGGTTCAAGCTCGCGGTGATCCTGGAGGGCATCCACTACCGCTACACGCTGGGGCAGACGGTCGGCCGGGGCTTCGACCGCATCGGCGAACTCGTGCCCGTCTTCATCGAACACGGCCTGACCACCCTTCAGGAGGACTGACCGCCATGGACTTCGCATTCGACGCGCGCACCGAGGACCTGCGCGCCAAGCTGCTCGCCTTCATGGACGAGCACGTCCACCCGGCGGAGGCCGTCGCCGAGGAGCAGCGGGCGCGGCTGGCCTCGCCCTGGGACACGCCCGCGATCGTGGGCGAGCTGAAGGCCGAGGCCCGCCGCCAGGGCCTGTGGAACCTGTTCCTGCCGGACGCGGAGCACGGCGCCGGGCTGACCAACCTGCAGTACGCGCCGCTCGCCGAGATCACCGGCCGCTCCCCGCATCTCGCCCCCACCGCGACGAACTGCGCGGCGCCGGACACGGGCAACATGGAGGTGCTCGCGCAGTTCGGCGACGAGCGGCAGAAGAAGCAGTGGCTGCAGCCGCTGCTGGCCGGTGAGATCCGGTCCGCGTTCGCGATGACCGAGCCGGAGGTGGCCTCCTCGGACGCCACCAACATCACCACGCGCATCGAGCGGGACGGCGACGACTACGTCATCACGGGCCGCAAGTGGTACATCTCCGGGGCGATGAACCCCGACTGCGGGATCTTCATCGTGATGGGCAAGACGGACCCGGACGGCGCGGACATCCGCCGCCAGCAGTCCATGGTGCTGGTCCCGCGCGACACGCCCGGTGTGCGGGTCGAGCGGGCGATGCGGGTGTACGGCTACGAGGACCACTCGCACGGCGGTCACGCCGAGGTGGTCTTCGACCACGCCCGCGTGCCCGTGTCGAACCTGATCGGCGAGGAGGGCGGCGGGTTCGCCATCGCCCAGGCCCGGCTGGGCCCGGGGCGCATCCACCACTGCATGCGGCTGATCGGCATGGCGGAGCGGGCGATCGAGCTGATGTGCCGGCGGGCGGTGGCACGGACGGCGTTCGGCAAGCCGCTCGCCCAGCAGGGCGTGGTGCAGAACCGGATCGCGGACGCCCGGGTGGCCGTGGAGCAGTTGCGGCTGCTGGTCCTGAAGACGGCGTGGATGATGGACACGGTCGGCAACAAGGGCGCCCACACCGAGATCCAGGCCATCAAGATCGCCACTCCGCGCACGGTCCTGGACATCCTCGACAACGCGGTCCAGCTGTACGGGGCGGGCGGCGTGAGCCAGGACTCGCCGCTGGCCGAGCTCTGGGCGGCGGCCCGGACGCTGCGCATCGCGGACGGGCCGGACGAGGTGCACCAGCGGTCGCTGGCACGGCGGGAGCTGAAGAAGCATAGGTGAGGCATGGGGCGGTGGGGCGGACCGGTGGCGTCCGCCCCACCGCCCGCCGCGTCACGGCCGCAGGGCCCGCAGCAGCAGGTCGGCGAGGTGGTCGGCGACCTGCTGGGGGGTCAGGGGGCCGCCCGGCCGGTACCAGGTGGACAGGTGGTGCACCGAGCCGAAGTGGTAGTCCACGACGAGGTCGGCGGGCGTGGCGGTGGAGAAGACGCCCGCCTGCTGCCCCTCCTCGATCAGGGCACGGAAGCGCTCGTGGTAGCGGCGGCGCTCGGAGCGCACCTGCTTGAGTTTCTCCGGGCCGAGATGGTGCATGGACCGGAAGAAGATCATCGCGTCGTCGAGGTTCTCGATCGTGGTGACGACGACGTCGGCCGCCGCGTCCCGCAACCGCTTCTCGACCGGTTCGTCCGCGTCCGCGAACGTGTCGAGGCGCTCCTGCTGGACGCGCAGCACCCGTGCGTACACCTCGTGCAGCAGATCGTCCTTGGACCCGAAGTAGTGGTACAGCGCGCCCTTGGTGACGCCCGCCGCCTCCACGATCTCCTGTACGGACGTACGGTCGTAGCCCTGGTCGGCGAAGAGCCGGGTGGCGGCGGCCAGGAGCCGCCGCGGGACGGGCGTACCGTCCCCGTCCGTCGTTCTGGGCACTGCCGCCACCTGCCTTTCTCGTGACCGCCAGGGCTTCGGTGTCTACCCCGGCGTCTGTGTCCGGGAACGCAGTTCCCGACGAAGGATCTTCCCACTCGTCGTCTTGGGCAGCTCGGGCAGGATCTCCACCTGCCGCGGATACTTGTAGGCGGCCAGTCGTTCCCTGCAGTACGCGGCCAGTTCGTCCGGGGCGGTCTCCCGGCCCGGGCGCAGGCTGACGTAGGCCTTCACGGTCTCCCCGCGGTAGCCGTCCGGCACCCCGACGACGGCCGCCTCGCGCACCGCGGGGTGCGTGTACAGGACGTCCTCGACCTCGCGCGGCCAGACCTTGAAGCCGGAGGCGTTGATCATGTCCTTCTTGCGGTCCACGACGTACAGCCAGCCCTGTTCGTCCATGAAGCCGATGTCACCCGTGCGCAGCTCGCCGTCCGGGAAGGCCTCCGCGGTGGCCTCGGGGCGCCGCCAGTAGCCGGGGACGACCTGCGGCCCCCGTACGACGATCTCGCCCTGCTCCCCGAACGGCACCTCCTCGCCGCGTTCGTCGAGGATGCGGACGACCGTGTCGGCGCCCGGCACCCCCACGGCCAGGGTCCCGGAGACGGGGTCCACGGGGGCCTCCCGGCCGGGCGGCACGGAGGCGCAGGGGGCGGTGCACTCGGTGAGGCCGTAGCCGTTGCGGACGTAGGGGCCGAAGGTGGCCCGGAACGTCTCCACGAGGGCGGGCGGCAGCGGGGCCCCGCCGGAGGCGATGACCTCGAAGGAGGAGAAGTGGTCGCGCGTGGCGCCGGGGTGGGCGGCCAGGGCCATGAAGGCGGTGGAGGGGCCGACGGTGTAGTGCGGGCGGTGCTCGGCGAACGCGTCGAGGACGACGCCCGCGTCGAACCGGTAGGCGAGGACGAGGGTGCCCCCGCTGTTGAGGCAGGCGGTGAGCTGGCTGACCATGCCGGTGATGTGGAACAGGGGGGCGAGTGCGAAGTAGACGGGCGCCTCGGGCAGGGCGAGGCCCGTGCGCTGCCGCTCGGCGATGTACATCATGTTGGCGTGGGTGTTGGTGGCGCCCTTGGGGGTGCCGCTCGTGCCCGAGGTGTAGCTGATGAGCGCGATGTCGCAGGGCCGGGGGTCGCGGCCCTCGGGGGCCGGCCGGCCCTGGCGGGCGACGGTGACGAGATCGTCGGTGTCGGCGGCCGGCGCCGACCGCTCGAAGGCCAGGACACGTGTGTCGCCCCGGGTCTGGAGGTCCAGTTCGCAGGCGGTGAGCACGACGCGCACGGACGTCCCGGCGGCCGTGTCGCGCAGGTACTCCTCCCAGGCCCGGTCCGCGCACACCAGGGCGGCCACCTCGGCGTCCTTGAGGACGTGGGTGACCTCGCCCGACTTGTACATCGGGTTGACGGGCACCACGGTGGCTCCCGCCTTCCAGGCGCCGATCAGGGCGAGCACGAAGTGCGGGCTGTTCTGCAGCAGGATCGCCACCCGGTCGCCGCGCTCCAGGCCGCGGGCGGCCAGGTGGCCGGCGACGGAGTCGGTGAGCGCGTCGAGTTCGGCGTAGGTGACACGGCCGTCGAAGTACGACAGGGCGGTGCGCTGTCCGGGGGCCGCGCGCAGGGCGTGCACCAGGGAGTCCGCGGGGTCCACCGGGGCTCGCTGGGCGTCGCCCAGCAGGTGGAGCCAGGGCTTGGCCGCGTAGCGCGAAGCGCTCACCGGGTTTCCTCCCATTTCTGCTGAATGTGGTTCATGCCGGTCAGCCAGCGGTCCGGTTCGGTGGCTCGGGCCTGATAGTAGGCGGCGACCTCGGGGTGGGGCAGGATCAGGAATCTGTCCTGCGCCATGCCCGCGAAGAGGGCGTCGGCGACGTCCTCGGGTTCGATGGCGGTCGGGGTGAGGACGAGGGCGCCGGCGCTGCCGGTGGCGTCGAGCATGCCGGTGCGCACGCCCTGGGGGCAGATCGCGTGGACCTTGAGGCCGCGGTGGCGGTAGGTCAGGGAGAGCCACTCGGCGAAGGCGTGGGCGCCGTGCTTGGTGACTCTGTACGGCGCGGCGCCGATCATGGTGAGCAGTCCGGCGGCGGAGACGGTCGAGACGAACCGGCCGCTGCCGCGTTCCAGCCACGCGGGCAGGAGGGCGTGGGCGGCGCGGACGTGCGCCATGACGTTGACGTCCCAGGCCTGGGCCCACACCTCCTCGGGGGCGGCCTCGGTGCCGCCGGAGCCGAGGCCGGCGTTGGCGCAGTAGACGTCCACGGTGCCGCCGAGGGCGTCGCGCGCGGCGGGGACGATCCCGGAGGCGTCGCCGGGGACCGCGATGCCGCCGATCTCCTCGGCCACGGCCTCGGCCAGGGCGGCGTTCAGGTCGTTGACGACGACGCGGGCGCCTTCGGCGGCGAAGCGGCGGGCCAGGGCCGCGCCGATGCCGGCTCCCGCGCCGGTGACGATCACTCCCGCGTCCTTCATGGGTTCCACCGGGGGGCTCCTTTGGTGCGGGGGTGAGTCCGGGCGCCGTCAGACTAACCGGTCGGTATGTGCTGGGGGAAGGGTGTGCGCCATGCGGTGCGACGCGGGTCCTGGTCAACTCGCGCCACCGGCAGGACCATGCGGACATGGCCGAGGCGGATGTGCGTGTGCGCCCCTACTGGGAGCTGACCTTCGACGGTGACGGCGACGTGGACGGGGGCGAACGGGAGCGGCTGGTCGGGGAGGTGGGCGACCGGGGGGTGCGGGACCTGATCGTCTTCGCGCACGGGTGGAACAACGAGCGGTCCGACGCGACCCGGCTCTACAGCCGGTTCTTCGCCCCCGTCCCCGCCCTCGCGCCCCGGGCGCGCCTGGGGTACGTGGGGGTCATCTGGCCCTCCGTGATGATCCCCGACGAGCCGATCCCCGACTTCCCGCGCGACGCGCTCCTCCGGGTGTTCCCCGACCGGGCGGGCGTGGTGGAGGGCATCGCGGAGCTGCTGGAGCGCCGGCCGGAGGGGGCCCGGCCCCTTCGGGAGTTCGGGCGGCTCGTACGGCTGCTCGTCGAGGTGCCGCCGCACGGGCCGCAGGCCTTGTGCGCCGAGGACGTGCCGGTACCCGGCGGGGCCGGGAGCGATCCGCTGATGCTGACGGGGGACACGGAAGAGGTGTGCCGTGACTTCGCGCGGGCGCTCACGGGGCTGGAGGGGGTGCAAGGGCTGTCGTTCACGCCGAAGGGGGTGTGGGACGGGGCGCGTGAGCTGCTGCGGCAGGCCACCTACTTCGCGATGAAGCGGCGCGCGGGCACGGTCGGGGAGCGGGGGCTCGGGCCCGTGCTCGGGGCTCTGGCCCAGGCGGCCCCGGAGGTACGGGTGCATCTGGTCGGGCACAGCTTCGGCGGCCGGCTGGTGTCGTTCGCGCTGCGGGGGCTGCCCGAGGGGGTACGGGCGGTGAAGTCGCTCACGCTGCTCCAGGGCGCCTTCTCGCACTACGCGTTCGCCGACCGCCTGCCCGGCGACCCGGACACCGGTGGCGCCCTCGGCGGCCGCCAGCACCGCGTCGACGGCCCCCTCGTGTGCTGCTGGTCGCGGTTCGACTCGGCGCTCGGCACGCTGTACCCGCTGGCGTCCCGGATGGCCGGGGACGACCGGTCGATGACCGGTGGGGCCGCGGACGGCGCGCGGGAGTACGACACGGAAGGGTTCGACGTCGGGCGGCTGCTGGGGGCCAGGTGGGGTGCGATGGGGCACGACGGGGTGCGGTCGGTGGACGGCACCCGCGCTCTCACGCTGGCGGACGCCCTCGCGGGCGGGCTGCCCTCCTCGGGCTGCGTGAACGTCGACGCCTCCGCGGTGGTCCGCCGGGGCGGTCCGCCGTCCGGGGCGCACAGCGACATCCTCCACCCGGAGCTGGCGCGGGTGGTGCTGGCGGCGGGCCGGGTGATCCGACCCGCCGCCGGCACCGGTACGGCCGACGGTGCCTGATGCGGTACCAACGGTGCCCGATGCGGCCTAGCGGTGCGAGGTGTACTCGACCACCTGCTGGAACGTCGGCCGGTTCTGCCAGCTGATCCTGCCGTGCTTGATGCCGCCCAGCACGCGCTGCGTGATCGAGTCGGCACACCACTGGTCGCCCGCCGAGCACTGGTCGTCGCCCGGGTAGACCTGCGCCGCGGTCATGCCCGCCGCCTGCTTGAGGGTGCTGATCAGGGTGTCGCGGCAGGCGCTGAGGCTGCCGTCGCCGCAGTAGGTGTGCGCCAGCGGGCCCTGCACCCGCTCACCCAGCACCGTGCGGATGTCCTTGTCGACATAGCTCCACCAGCCGTACTGGAAGGAGCTTCCCGCGTGCGATCCGGTCGGGCCGTGCCCGGCCGAGGGTGCCTCGTCGATCGGCAGGTCGCCGGTGAAGGCGGTGTAGAGGTCGCTGCCGAGGCCGGGTTGGAACTCGGCCTTCACCAGCAGCGGCCACCAGGCGTCCAGGGTGCGGATCGCGTCGGCGTCGGCGTACGTCTTGGAGCCGGCCGAGGTCTCCGTGCGCCGGGCGCCCGCGGACACCCAGGCGGACAGCCTGCTCACCGCCGCGGCGGCCGTGGGGTCGGTGACCGGCGAGCTGTTCACGACCCTGAGCAGGGTGGGCAGGACGTCCTCGCCGCGCAGGTCGGTGAGTCCGGCCTCCTCCATCGCCTTCACCAGGGAGGTCCGGGTCACGCCGCCGGCCGCCACCAGCCGCTTCACCCGGTCCTCGAGCAGGTCTCCGCGATGGACCGAGCCGTCGCCCCAGGACGCGGTCGTGTAGTCCTTGGCCTGCTTGTTGTTCCAGGAGATGTAGTAGTCCTGGTCGACGGAGTTGGGGTGCTCGGAGGGGGGCGTGTAGTCGGCGGTGTTGGTCGCCGGGTCCCAGTTCCGCCACTCGTACGCCGGCTGCGCCCACGTCGGGAACTCCGCGTCGACGCCGGCGGCGCGTACGGGGTTGTCGCCGCTGTTGTAGTAGGCGGTGTGCTGGGAGTCGGCGTAGAACCAGTTGAACGTGTAGTTGATGTGCTGGGCGGCGCTCTGGAAGTCCTGCGGGCCCTTGACGTAGTCGGGGTCGTTCAGCATCTGGAAGCCGATGATCGAGTCGGCCTCGTGCAGATAGGACGAGCGCAGGGTGGTGTAGGCGACCTTCTTGCCACCGACGGTGGCGCGATAGGCCACGGGGCCGTACTTGGTGCGCCAGGCCCGCATCGTGTAGGAGCCGGCCGCGGTGGAGTCGGCGAGCGTCGGCTTCCAGGCGTTCTTCTGCTCGATCTCGTCCATGGCCGTGCAGGTGCCGTGGTAGAGGTAGTGGTGGTCGTCCTGGCACAGTTCGACGGCGTAGGTGTCGATGATGTCCTGGCCGGAGGTGGTGGCGCTCCACGAGTAGTCCTGCCCGCGGCCGAGTTCGACGTACATGCTCAGACCCGCGAAGGAGGCGCCTCGGGCGCTGATGCCCGGCCCCTGGATCTCCTGGAGCATCAGCAGCTGCGGCGCGAAGTAGCCGGTCTGCGGCCCGAAGACGGCGACCGGGTGGCCGCTGGCGGTGTGCTTGCCGCTCACCACGAGGGCGTTGGACATGCCGCGCCGTGCGGAGCTGAGCGCCGTGGTCGCGGCGGACGTCGAGGCCTTGGCGGCACCGGCCGTCGCGGCGCTGCCGGTGCGGTCGTAGACGAGCGGCTCCGGGGTCACCGAACCGGCGTCGGGCAGTGCCTCGCCCTGCGGGCTGTCCGGCTTGGACGCGTAGGGGAAGCTGCGGCCGTCGTGGACGGTGAGGGCGGCTTCGGGGTCGTTGCGCTCGCGGAAGGACTCCCAGACCTTGGTGCCCTCCTGCACGCCGTACTTGGACTGCGCGGCCAGCAGGGAGACCGCGTTGCTCACCTCACCGCCGCCACCGGACCCGAAGAGCGAGCCGATGACGGCGGCGAGCGCCACCAGGTCGGTCGGCTTGAAGTGGTCGATGGTGCCGGCGTTGGTGATGGCGTCCTTGTGGCCGGTCAGGTCGTACTCGCCGGGGAAGTAGCGGCCGCTGTCGGAGGCGTCGATGTAGGCGTTGACGCCCGCGAGGTACGCGTTGACGTCGTCCATCGCCTGCCGGCCCCGGTCGCCAGCGGAGGAGACGGCCCGGTCGATCTGCGCCTGGAGGTCGGCCTCGCTGTAGGGGGCGTTGCGCCAGAACTCCTGCTCGAGTCCCTGGTTCGCGGCGGCACCGCCGGCGAACGAGGTCAGCTGCCCGCGGCCGACGTGCCGGAAGACGTCCATGAGCCACAGCCGGTCCTCGCCCGCGGCGTAGCCGGCGCCGAACTCGGTGCCGTACCTGGTGGTTCCGGTGATGTGCGGGACGCCCGTCTTCTTGTCGCGGACGATCGTCACGTCACTGCGGCCCGCGGGCTTCTCGGTGGAGGCGATCTGGTTGGAGGGCACCCCGAACGACGCGTCGTTGAAGAAGTCGTTGATCTTCGCGTCGGTGACCGAGGAGTAGCCGGTGGCGAGTCCGGCGTAGGGGCCGAGCTGGTCCTCGGCGTGGCCGGGCTGGGTGCCGAAGGCCTGGTTGAGGAGGATCTGGGCGAGGGTGGCGTTGCCGTTCTCGCCCGGTGGGAGGACGTCCGAGCACTGTCCGCCGCAGTAGTCGTTGGCGGCGGCGGCCGAGGTCGCGGTGGCCGCCGCCTGGGCGCTGCCCGTGACGGCCGGGGACAAGAGACCGGCGACGAGCACGCATAGAGACGCGGTCTTGAGGAACTTGGGGAATCTGCGAGGAGTTCTCAGTCTGGCGAGGGTGGTGCGTGGGGTGCGCTGTGACATGGCAGCCTCTCCCGACGTTGGTGGGCGGGATGTTACCGCCGGTATGGCCGCGATTGAACATGAGCAGACGTCAACTTTTTGCCGGATCAACGACGTTGGGACCCGACATGGAGCAGGAAAGCGGATGGAGCCGATCCGCTTGTCGATACGTCCATTCGGCGACGTCCTTATGACGACGCCGAAGTGACCGCGGTACGGATGCAGGTGTGACGGAGGTGCAGGGCGATGGCCGGTTTCCGGAGTCTGGCGAGACAGGTGCGCGATCCGCGGTGCGATCTGGCACTACGGCGCTACTCGCTGCGCAAGTGCCTGGAGAAGTTCGCCCCCTACGGGCATCGGGCGACATGGGACCATCTGTGCTCCCGGGCCGGCTTCGGCCCGGAGGACCGGTCCCCCGATCCGGCGCGGCTCGTGGCCGCACTGGTCGAACTGGAGGAGGCCCGCTCCGTCTGGCTGGCGTACGAGGCGGACTTCACGCAGCGCCGGCGGAAGGAGAAGCACGACGGACTGCGCAGGCCGGGCAGCGTGGACGACTGGCACCGGCTGACCTGGGGAGGTTTCGGGGTCGCCTGGTGCGACGACCCGCGCGTCCATCCGCACGAGCCGCTGGCCGAGGTGCTGCGGCAGCTCATCGCCGCGCTGGAGCGTGAGCCGGGCACGGCCTGCCCGGTGTGCGCCGGGGGGCGCCTGGTCTGGAACGACGAGCTGGACCACGAGCCGTCCTCGGGCCCCGTCTGCGCGGACTGCGGCATCGTGGTCCCGGCTCCCGTGCTGACACCCGAGGCCCTGACGGGGGCCCGGAGGGCCCGGCTGCTGGTCTCGGCCTGAGTGCCCGAGTGGGGGGTGCAGGGGTGCGCCGGAGACGCCGCGCCCCCGTACCGCGAACCCCTCGCCATGTCCCGTCATCGTTGACACGGACGGCCGCGACGACCATGCTAAGCAGTTGCTTAGGGTTGTTGACTTCGTGACGCGAAAGGCCGGGAGCATGGCAGAGCCGAGGATCTTCATGTCCGCCGACGAGCTCAAGTCGGCGGTGGGCGAGCAGCTGGGGTACACCGACTGGCTGGAGGTCGACCAGAAGCGGATCGACCTGTTCGCCGAGGCCACGGGCGACCACCAGTGGATCCACGTGGACCCGGAGAAGGCCGCCTCGGGCCCCTTCGGCACGACCATCGCGCACGGCTATCTCACCCTGTCGCTGCTCCCCCTGTTCGGGCCTCAGCTGATGCGGGTCGACGGCGTGACGATGGGCGTCAACTACGGCACCAACAAGGTCCGCTTCCCCGCCCCCGTACCGGTCGGCTCCCGACTGCGCGCCACCGCGAAGGTGACGGGCGTGGAGGACGTACCGGGCGGGGTGCAGGTGTCGGTGGGCTTCACCGTGGAGCGCGAGGGCGGCGACAAGCCGGTGTGCGTGGCCGAGTCGGTGGCGCGCTACTACTTCTAGCCCCGAGCCCGGCCGGGGCTCAGGTCGCGGGACCCTTGCGCGCCCCCACCATGCGGAGCACGAGGTCGGCGTAGAGCGCGCCGACCTCGTCGGGCGTGCGGGGGCCCTCGGCGCTGAACCAGCGGGCCACGTCGATGCACAGCGAGAGCACGGCGAGGGTGGTGCCGCGCACGTCGGGCACGTCGAACTCGCCCGCCGCCACCCCGTCCTCGATGATCCCGCGGGTCTCGGCGTCGACCTGGCGGCGCAGCGCGACGATCTCGGCGCGCGACTCGGGGCCGAGCGCGTCCAGCTCGTACTGTACGACCCGCGCGACCGTGTGCTGGGCCGCGTGCCAGCGCACGAAGGAGCTCACGGCGTCGGCGAGCCGCTCGGCCGCGCCGCCCGGGCCGCGCGCCGCGGTGCGCAGGATGTCCAGCGCCTTCTCGTGCCCGATCCGGCTGATGCGGTGGAGCAGCTCTTCCTTGGTCTTGTAGTGGATGTAGAGCGCGGCGGGGCTCATGCCCGCGCGGCCCGCGATGTCACGCGTCGTCGTGGCGTGGTACCCACGCTCGGCGAAGGCGTCCACGGCGGCGACCAGCAGCCGCCGGGCCGCGTCCGGGGTGACCTCGCCCCACGGCTGCGCCTCGCCACCGGTCGTCTCCTGCGCCGCAGTCATCGCTCGCCCCTTCCCATGCCAGGACGCACACCATACCTCCGAAGCTGAGCGAGCGCTTAGTCCGCTCGCCCGCTTCGGCGTGAAACAGGCTCAGCGCTTCTCGAAAGGATCGTGCGCGGCCAGCAGGTTCTCCAGGCGGGCCTGATCCACCCGGCTGACGATCTGGCCGGCCTCCTGCCGGTCGCGGATCACCTTGGCCAGGGTGAAGGCCGAGGTCACCAGGTAGAGGACGGCGATCCCGAGGAAGGCCCGCACCCAGGCGTCGGCGTGGAGCCGGAAGATCCCCACCGCGCTTGCCGTCAGGGCGATGGAGAAGGACGCGACGGCCTGACCGTAGTAGGCGGCCGTACTGGTCTGTCTGACCGGATTCTCACTCATGCGGACAGCATCACCCCGGCCCGCCCCGGGCCTCATCCGCGCGCGTACTCAGGTGCGTACTCAGGCTCAGAACGCCGAGACCCCGGTCAGGGAGCGGCCGATGAGCAGCTTCTGGATCTGGCTCGTGCCCTCGTAGAGCGTCATCACCCGGGCGTCGCGCAGCAGCTTGCCGACCGGGTACTCGTCGATGTAGCCGTAGCCGCCGAAGACCTGGAGGGCGTTGTTCGCGGCGCGCACGGCGGCCTCCGAGGAGAAGAGCTTGGCCTTGGAGGACTCGGCCGCGAACGGCCGGCCGCGGTCGATCAGATCGGCCACCCGCCAGGTCAGCAGCCGCGCCGCGTCCACGTCCACGGCGATGTCGCTGAGGAGTTCCTGGACGAGCTGGTGGTGGGCGATGGTCCGGCCGAACTGCTCGCGTTCGCCGGCGTGGCGCACGGCCGCGTCCAGGGCCGCCTGGGCGATGCCGACGCAGCCCGCCGCGACCGACATGCGCCCCTTGGCGAGCGCGGACATGGCCACGGAGAACCCCTTGCCCTCGGGCGCGAGCATCGCGGAGGCCGGGACCCGGACATCCTTCAGGACCAGTTCGGCGGTGGTCTGCCCGCGCAGGCCGAGCTTGCCGTGGACGGCCCGGCGGCTCAGGCCGGGGGTGTCGGCCGGTACGAGGAAGGCCGAGACGCCCTTGTGGCCGGGCGCCTGTGTGGAGCGGGCGAACAGGAGCACCACGTCGGCCCACATGCCGTTCGTGATGAACATCTTGCTGCCGTTGATCACGTAGTCGTCGCCGTCGCGCACGGCGCGCGTGGTGAGGTTGCCCGCGTCGGAGCCGGTGCCCGGTTCGGTGAGCCCGAAGCACCCCACGTACGCGCCGGAGGTCAGTCCCGGCAGCCAGCGCCGCTTCTGCTCCTCGTCGCCCCACGCGGCGATCGTCTTGGCGACGAGCCCCAGCGACACGGAGACGATGCCGCGCACGGACGAGTCCCCCCGGCCCAGCTCCTCGGTGACCAGGCAGTACGCGAGGTGGTCGCCGCCCGAGCCGCCGTACTCCTCGTCGACGGTGAGCCCCAGGAACCCGACGCGGCCCAGCTTCGCGACGATGGACCGGTCCACTTCCTCGGCCCGGTCCCAGGCCGCGACGTGCGGGGTGATCTCGCGGGCCACGAAGTCCTCGGCCAGGCGCCGCACGGCCGCCTGCTCCTCGCTGAGCTCCAGGTTCACGACGCCTCACCTCGGGGAAGTCACGGAAACATGCATCGTTAAATTAACACTGCTAGTTTCTCGCCGGCAGCCCTACTATGTGCGCCATGGCCCGACCGCACAAGCCCCTCCTGAGCGCCGACCGCATCGTGACCACGGCGCGTGCCCTGGTGGACGCGGAAGGCCTCGCGGCCGTCTCCACCCGCCGGCTCGCGGCGGAACTCGGGGTCAGCGGCCCCTCCCTCTACAACCACTTCCGCACCAAGGACGACATCCTGGAGGCGGTCGCGGACTCGGTCAGCGCGCAGGTCGACCTGTCGATGTTCGAGTCGTGCGGATCCTGGCGGACCGCGCTGCGCGACTGGGCGGCCTCCTACCGGGCGGCGCTGCGCGACCACCCCAACATCGTGCCGGTGCTGGCCCGCGGGCCCGGCCGCCGCCCGGCCGGACTGCGCCTGGCGGACGCCGTCTACGGCGCGATGGTCGAGGCGGGCTGGCCGCCCGCGCAGGCCACCTCCATCGGCGCGCTGATGCGCTACTTCGTCCTCGGATCCGCGCTCGGCTCGTTCGCGGGCGGGTTCGTGGACGACGAGCGGGCCTACGACCCCGCCGACTACCCGCACCTCGGGCAGGCCCACCTGCTCTCCGAGCGGCAGAGCAGGATCGACGAACGGGCCTTCGAGACGGGCCTGACGGCGCTGCTCGACGGCCTCGAGCAGCAGTTCGCGCAGGTGAGGCGCCCGGCACAGGGCACCGCCTGACGGCGCGGGATGAGGGACAGCACCCCTAGAACACCACGAGGGACCTGCCGCCCCTGCCCCTGAGCATGTTGTCGAACGCCGCCGGGATCTCGTCGAGCGTGATCCGCTCCGTCACCAGGGCGCCCAGGTCCAGTCGGCCGGCCCGCACGTGCTCCGCGAGCACCGGGAGGTCCACGGCCGGGTCGCAGTCGCCGTAGACGCAGCCGGCGAGCGTGCGGCCCCAGTGGAAGAGCTCCAGGGCGTTGAACGTGACCTGCTGGTCCTTGCCGCCGATCCCGACGACCGTCGTACGGCCCCCGCGCCGCGTGGAGTCCCATGCGGCGCGGATGGCGACCGCCCGGCCCGCGCATTCCACGGCCACGTCCACGCCCTGCTTGTCCGTGAGAGCGCGGATCTCGCGGGGCGTGGTGTCGCCGGCGAGGACGAAGTCCGTGGCGCCGGCCCGCCGCGCCAGTTGCTCCTTCTCGGGGGACACGTCCACGGCGATGATCCGCTCCGCGCCGGCGATCCGCGCGGACTGGAGTGCCGCGAGGCCGACGCCGCCGGCGCCGAACACCGCGACGCTCTCCCCCGGCCGCACCTTCGCCGAGTGGTGCACCGCGCCGTAACCCGTGAGCACGGCGCAGCCCAGCAGGGCCGCGTCGGTCAGCGGCACACCGTCGGGCACCGGGAGGACGCAGGACGCGGCGACCACCGTCTCCTGCGCGAAGGCGGCCACGTTCAGGCCGGGGTAGAGGTCCGTGCCGTCCTCGCGGCGGGCGTGGACCTCTCCCGCGCCGCTGAGCGCGTTGGCGCACAGCCACACCTCCCCGCGCGCGCAGGCATGGCAACCTCCGCAGGAGGGGGCCCAGTTCAGGACCACGTCGGTGCCGGGCGCGACATGGTCGACACCCTCCCCCACCGCCACCACGGTGCCCGCGCCCTCATGGCCGAGGACCGCGGGGACCGGCACCCTCATGGTGCCGTTGGACAGGGACAGGTCCGAGTGGCAGACCCCGGCGGCGGCCAGCCGGACGCGGACCCGGCCGGGGCCGGGCTCGGGGAGTTCGATGCCGGTGACCTCCAACGGGGCACCGACGGCGGGCAGTACGGCGGCACGGACCATCTCGGTCATCGCTCCTGGAACTGAAGGGACTTGGTCTGCAGGTACTCGGCGAGGCCGTGCGCCCCGAGTTCGCGGCCCACCCCCGACTGCTTGTAACCGCCGAACGGGGCGGAGGGGTTGAAGCGGCCGCCGTTGATGTCGACCTGGCCGGTGTCCAGCCTGCGCGCGAACGCGGCGGCCTCGGCGTCGTCGGCCGCCCACACGGCACCGGCGAGGCCGTACACCGTGCCGTTGGCGATGCGCACGGCGTCGTCCTCGTCCTCGTAGGCCAGGATCGAGAGCACCGGGCCGAAGATCTCCTCCTGGGCGATCGTCATCCCGGGGGTCACGTCGGCGAAGACCGTGGGCCGGACGAAGTAGCCGCGTGCGACGGGGGGTTCGGTGCCGCCGACGACCAGGCGGGCGCCCTCCTCCAGGCCCTTGTCGATGTAGCCGCGCACCCGGTCCCGCTGCCGGGCGTTGACCACGGGGCCGATGCGGTCGCCGTACTTCGCCGCCGCGGCGGCGGCGAGTTCGACGGCCTCCTCGTAGCGCTCCCGGTGCACCAGCATCCGGGTCCAGGCGCTGCACGTCTGGCCGGAGTTGGACATGACGTTGGCGACGCCCACGTTCACCGCCTTGACGAGGTCGGCGCTCGGCAGGATGACGTTGGCGGACTTGCCGCCGAGTTCCAGGGCCACCTTCTTCACGGCCGCGCCGGCCGTCGCACCGATCCGCCGGCCCACCGCGGTCGAGCCGGTGAACGACACCAGGTCCACGCCCTCGTGCTCGGCGAGCGCCTGGCCGGCGACCGGGCCGAGCCCCGTGACGAGGTTGAAGACCCCTGCCGGCACGCCCGCCTCGTGGACCGCCTCGGCGAAGAGCCGCGCGGTCAGCGGGGTGTCCTCGGCGGGCTTGAGGACGACCGTGCAGCCGGCCGCGAGGGCGGGGGCGACCTTGGCGACGATCTGGTGGAGGGGGTAGTTCCAGGGCGTGATGGCGCCCACGACACCGATCGGCTCCTGATGGACGACGGAGTGGCCGACCTTCTCCTCGAAGGGGTGGCTCGCGGCCAGTTCGGCGTACGAACCGGCCACCAGGATCGGCAGACCGACGTGGACGGCCTGGGAGAACGCCGGCGGCGAGCCCAGTTCCGCCGTCACGGTCTCGGCGATCTCGTCCTTGCGGGCCGCGAGGGCGTCCCTGAGCGCGGCGAGGCGGGCGGCGCGCTCGGCGGGCGGGGTGGCGGCCCAGGCGGGGAGGGCGGCGCGGGCCGCTCGTACGGCGGCGTCGACGTCCTCGGCGGTGCCGGCCGGAACGTGGGCGATGACCTGCTCGTCGGCCGGGTTGACGACCTCCAGGACGTCCTCGCCGGCGGCGGGGCGCCAGGCCCCGGCGATGTACATGCCCTCGTGTGCCTTCATCGTCCTCGTCTTCCTCCCGGCCGTGCGCGTCGCGACCAAAACTAGCGGTGTCAGTTTTGCGCCGCCAGGCCCTCAGCTCGGCTCGCTCCGGCCGCCCAGCACCCTTCCCAGATACGCCCTCAGCAGCAGTCGCATCTCGGTGATGATCTTCTCGTCGCCCTCCGGGTCCACCCGGAACGCCAGGTGGACCAGCGTGTCCGCGGTTTCCACCGCGATCAGGACGGCGCGCCGCAGATCCTCGTCCGGCTCCCGCCCCAGCCGCGCCGCGAGCAACCCCGTCAGCCGGTCGGCGACGAGGTGATTGGGCTCGGCGTGCCGCGCGCCGACCGGGATCTGGTTGCCGAAGTCGACGAGCGAGAAGCCGGGCGCCGTGCGCTTCATGTCGAGGTACTCGTCGAGCACCACGTCCATGTCGGCCACCCAGCCGCCCCCCGCGCCACCGGCGGCCAGACGCAGCGCCACGCGCTCGGTGTAGCGCTCCAGGTTGCGCTGCGCGAGAGCGTCCACCATCGCCCGCTTGTTGCCGAAGAAGCGGTACACGGAGCCGATGGGCACCCCGGCGCGCAGGGCCACGGCCCGGGTGGTGAGGTCGTCGTAGCCGACGTCGTCCAGCAGGGCGGCGCAGGCGTCGAGAATCCTGGTCAGCCGCTCAAGACTGCGGCGCTGGACGGGCGCGCGGCGCAGCGTGGTCGCTCGGGGCACGGGTTTCATGATGCCTCTCCGCCGGGATCCGGTGAACCTCGCCCCTGTGTACGAGGTTCGACACCGCGAACACTCAGCCGGCCCACGCCACCCCCTTGCGCACCCACCCCCGGAATCCTACGGTGATGCAGAGGAATCACTGTGGCGAGGGAGCGGCGATGAACGGGGACGCGAGGAAGATCGCGGAGGGGCTGTCCTATCTCTCCGGCTTCGGCAACGAGCACGGCTCGGAGGCGATCCCGGGCGCGCTGCCCGAGGGCCGCAACTCGCCGCAGCGCGCCCCGCTCGGGCTGTACGCGGAGCAGCTCAGCGGCTCGGCGTTCACCGAGCCGAGGGCGCACAACCGCCGCTCGTGGCTGTACCGCATCCGTCCCTCGGCCGCCCACCCGCAGTTCAGCCGCGCGGACAACGGCGCGACTCGCTCGGGACCGTTCACGGAGACGGTGCCCGACCCCAACCGGCTGCGCTGGAACCCCCTGCCCGAGCCCCCGCCGGGGACCGACTTCCTGGGCGGCCTGTGGACCCTGGGCGGCAACGGCGACGTCACCCAGCGCACCGGCATGGCCGTGCACCTGTACCACGCCAACGCCTCCATGCACCGCGTCCTCAGCGACTCCGACGGCGAACTGCTGATCGTCCCCGAGCACGGCGGCCTGCTGCTGCGCACGGAGTTCGGGATGCTGCGCGTGGAGCCCTCCGAGGTGGCGCTCGTCCCGCGCGGTGTCCGCTTCCGCGTGGAGCTGCTGGACGAGTGGGCGCGCGGCTATGTGTGCGAGAACTACGGTGCCCCCTTCCGGCTGCCCGACCTCGGCCCCATCGGCGCCAACGGCCTAGCCTCCGCCCGTGACTTCCGGGCGCCGGTCGCCGCGTACGAGGACGTGGAGGGCCCGGTGGAGGTGGTGAACAAGTTCTGCGGCAACCTCTGGACGGCGATGTACGACCACTCGCCGCTCGATGTCGTCGCCTGGCACGGAAACCACGTGCCCTACGTCTACGACCTGCGCCGCTTCAACGTCATCGGCAGCATCAGCCACGACCACCCGGACCCCTCCATCTTCACGGTGCTGACCTCGCCGAGCGACACCCCCGGCCTCGCGGGGGTCGACTTCGTCGTCTTCGCGCCGCGCTGGCTGGTGGGCGAGGACACGTTCCGGCCGCCGTACTTCCACCGCAACGTGATGAGCGAGTACATGGGGCTGATCGAGGGCGCCTACGACGCCAAGGCGGAGGGCTTCGTGCCGGGCGGCGGCTCGCTGCACAACATGATGTCGGCGCACGGCCCGGACCGGGAGACGTTCGAGAAGGCCAGCGCCGCCGAGCTGAAGCCCCAGAAGATCGACGACGGGCTGGCGTTCATGTTCGAGACCCGCTGGCCGCTGACCCTGACGCCGCACGCCGCACGCGCGGACCATCTGCAGCGCGGCTACGACGATGTGTGGCAGGGTCTCGAGCGCCACTTCCGCCCCTCGCGCTGAGCCGCGCGGACCGCTACGGACAGCCCCGTGACCTCCTTCGCCCCCGACTCGCTCGTCCTGAACCGCAAGCTGCCGCTGTGGTACCAGGTGTCCCAGTCGCTGCGCGCCTCCATACTCGGCCGCTCGCCCCGGGCCCCGCTGCGCCTGCCCACCGAGGAGCAGTTGGCGGGGCACTACGGGGTGAGCGTGCTGACCATGCGGCAGGCGCTCAAGGAGTTGGAGGCCGAGGGTCTCATCACCCGTCACCGCAGACGGGGCACGTTCATCGAGCCCGGCGCGGTCCAGGGCGCCCCGGTGCGGCTGCTGGGCTCGGTGGACGCGATCGTGGCCCAGCAGTCCGGGATGACGACCGAGCTGCTGGAGCACGGCACGGCGCCGGTGCCGACGGAACTCGCCGAGTACTTCCCGGACCTGACCGAGGTGGCGACGTACCACCGGCTGCGCGGCGACGAGAAGACCGGCGAGCCGACCAACCACGCCCGCAACTACGTCCGTCCCGAACTGGCCGAGCGCATCGACCACGAGGACCTCCTGCGCTGGCCCATGACCAAGGTGCTGCGCGACGCCGTCGGGGCGGACATCGGGCGCATCACGGACACCGTGCAGGCGCGGCTGGCCGATCCGGACACGGCCCGGCTGCTCGACGTGCCGCTGCTCAGCCCGATCCTGCACTACACGGGCATCACCTACGACGCCGCGGGGCGCCCGCTGGACGTCGCCGTGATCCACTACCGCGGGGACCGGTTCTCCTTCACGGTCACCCTCGAAGCGACCTGACCACCGTCGTACGATGCCCAGCGTGACGCACGACGACGCTCCGCTGCTCGCGGACCTCATGCCGTGGTCCGTCGCCCCACTGCGACCGGGACGCGCCTGGCCGTCGGCGCCGGACGCGGCCTCGCTGAAGGCGCGGTGGGACGCCCTGATGCGGGCCGAAGGAGACGACCGGGAGGCGCTGTTCGAGCCCACACGGGCCCGCACACCGCACTCGGCGGTGGGGCAGCTGCCGGGCCGCCCCTCGGGCGGCACCCGGAAACTGGCCCGCGCCGAGGGCCCCTGCCCGGAGCCGGAACGCGTACTGCTCGCGCCGTTCGACGAGCAGTGGCTGATCCCCGACCACCGCCTGATCGACGTGGCGCGGCCGGAGTTGTGGCGGGTGGCGGACGAGCACCAGGTCTTCGCGGTGGAGACCTCCCCTCCGCCCGGCGCCACCGGCCCGCTCCTGCTGGCGACGTCCCTGCCGCCCCTGCTGCGCACCGGGCTGATCCGCCCGCTGTACCGCCGCCCCGGCGGCACCGAACCGAACCTGGCACCGGGCCTGTTGGATCTGCTGGGCGCCCGGCTGGGCCTTCCCGTGGCACCCGTGGACGTCCTCGCGTGGATCGTGGCGGCGGCGCGTCCCGGACCGGGCGGTGCGGCCGTCCCGCTCCCCGAGGACCCGGACCTGTTCGGGCGCGGGGTGGAACTGGGCCACCGCATGCTCTGGCTGATGCGCCGGGACGGCGAACGCCCGAAGCTGCCGGGCGGCCGCCGCCCGTACGTGCGCGCCCCGCTGCCCGCGCGCCCCCCGACACTCCACTACGACCGGGACGAGGAGGCTCTGTGCGTCGGCGAGGGCCGGATCAGCCCGGTGCCGGCGGCCGCCTGGGACTTCGAGGTGAGCGGGGCGCGGGTGCTGGAGCAGTGGTTCGCGGGCAGGACCGCCGAGGCCGCTCCGGGCACCCTGGAGGCGATCCGCCCGACCGCCTGGCCCCAGTCCTGGACCTCCGAACTCCTCGACCTGATCACGGTCCTGGCGCTGCTGGCGGAGCTGGGCCCCCGGCAGGCGGATCTGCGCCCGGCGGCCTGCCTCACGGCCGAGGAGCTGCACGCGGCGGGCGTCCTACCGGTACCGGCGCCCGCGCGCCGCCCGGCCTCCGTCCTGGACCACCAGGAGGAAGGCCCCGAGGGCCAGTTCGCCCTGCTCTGACCCCTCCCGCCCGTCCCCGCGCTCACCCGCCCCCGAAGCCGTCCAGCACCCGTGCGACGGCACGCTCGAACACCGCCTCGGGATCGACGGCCCCCGCGGCGGCCCCCTCCGCGAACACCGCCGCCAGCCTCGGGTAGGCGCCCGAGGCGATCCGCTCCCGGAGGTACTCCCCCCGCATCGCGCTCTCCCGTTCCGGCGACCACGGCAGCGACCGCGCGCGCTCGGCGGTGGCCAGCTCGTTCGCCACGAACATGGTGACCACGCTGTTGAGCATCGCGAACAGTTCCACCCTGGTGCCGCCGGACACGTCGAGCGGGTCGAGGCACGCCAGGCAGTGCTCCACGTACCGCAGCGCGTTGGGGCTGAAGCCGTAGAAGGACGACATCAGGCGCGGCAGCCAGGGATGGCGCCGCATGAGACCGCGCGTCTGGTGCGCGACCCTCAGCATGTCGGCGCGCCAGTCCCCCGAGGGCTCCCACAGCTCGTGCTCACCGCTGACCGCGTCGACCATCAGCTCGTACAGGTCCTCCTTGCGGGGGACGTAGTTGTAGAGCGACATGGTGCCGCAGCCCAGTTCGGCCGCGACATGCCGCATCGAGACCGCGTCGAGGCCCTCGGCGTCGGCGATGCGCACCGCGGCCGCCGCGATGTCGGCGCGACTGTGGGCCGGCCTGGGGCCTCGGCCCGCCCGCTCGGGACGGGTCCAGATCACTTGGGGTTCGGCCGCTCGGCCCGCCATCGGTCATCACCTCACCCCCATCCTAGTTACGTACAGCGTACGTAGTGCGCTATGGTCGACCCATGATTACTACGTACGCTGTACTTAGTGAGGGTCTGGAGAAGCGCTTCGGCGACGTCCGCGCCGTACGGGGGTTGGATCTGGCCGTCGCCGAGGGCACCGTCTGCGGGCTGCTCGGCCCGAACGGAGCGGGCAAGACCACGGCCGTCAGGCTGCTGACGACGCTGCTGCGCCCGGACGCGGGGTCGGCCCGGGTCGCGGGGCACGACCTGGTGCGGCAGCCGGCTCGGGTGCGCCGCGGGATCGGTGTCACCGGCCAGCACGTCTCGGTCGACGGGGACCTGACGGGGCGGCAGAACCTGCGGTTGTTCGCGCGGCTGCACCGGGTGCGCGACGCGGCGGCGCGGGCCGAGGAGCTGCTCGGCCGGTTCGGGCTCGCCGAGGCGGCCGACCGGCCCGCGTCCACCTACTCCGGCGGTATGCGGCGCCGCCTGGACCTGGCGGCGAGCCTCGTGCGCCGCCCCGACGTCCTGTTCCTGGACGAGCCCACGACCGGTCTCGACCCGGAGAGCCGGAACCGGATCTGGGAGGAGGTGCGCGCCCTCACGGCGCAGGGCACGAGCGTGCTGCTGACCACGCAGTACCTGGAGGAGGCCGACCGGCTCGCCGACGACATCGCGGTGCTGGACCAGGGCCGCGTCGCCCACACGGGAACGCCCGCGCAGCTCAAGGGACTCATCGGGACGTACGCGGAGGTGGTCGTCTCCCACCGGGACGCTCTGGCGCGGGCGGCGGGCGTGATCGACCGGCTGACGGGCGGCGAGCCCGCACTCGACCACGACCGCAACACCGTCGGCGCCCTCACCACGGACACCACGCTGACGCTGCCCCGCCTGGTGCGCGAACTCGACGCGGCGGGCGTCCCCCTGCTCGACGCGACCCTGAGACCGCCGACGCTGGACGACGTGTACCTGCGCCTGACCGGCGGCCTTCCCGACGCCCCCGGAAGCAGGAAGTTCGCGGCATGAGCACATGGGCGTACGACGGTCGGGCGATGCTCGGCCGCCGACTCAGGCAGGTCCGCAACAACCCGGGTCTGGCCGTCCTCGGTCAGACCATGCCGATCATGATGCTGCTGTTCTTCGGGTACGTCTTCGGCAGCGCGGTCGCGATGCCCCACCAGGAGTACCGGAACTTCCTGGTGTCCGGGCTGCTGACCGCGACCGCCGCGGGCGGGGTCATGACCGGGATGTTCCAGGCGGCCCAGGACTCCCACCGCGGCGTGACGGACCGGCTTCGCACCCTGCCGATCAGCCGGGCCGCGGTGCCGCTCGGGCAGGCGGTGGCCGACCTCGTCGTCACCGCCGCCGGCACGGTGCCGCTGCTGCTGGTCGGGCTCGCCATGGGCTGGCGCGTGACCGGGTCGGCCCCCGAAGTGGCGGGAGCGGTGTGCTTGTTGCTGCTGTTCCGGTTCGCCTGCACCTGGGTGGGGATCCTCCTCGGGCTGCTCAGCCGGAGCGAGGAGGCGGCCGGGCAGCTGGGCGGCGCGACCTTCGTCCTGCCCCTGCTGTCCAACGCCTACATCCCGACCGACCGGCTGCCGGGCCGGCTGCGCGTGCTCGCCGAGTGGAACCCGATCAGCGCGGTGGCCACGGCCCTGCGCGACCTGTTCGGGACCTCCCCGGTGCCGCACGGCGCCGCCTGGCCGGTCGCGCATCCGGTCGCCGGATCGCTGGCCTGGTGCGCGGCGCTGCTCCTGGTGTTCTGCCCGCTCGCGGTCCGCCGGCACGCGCGCGAAGGGCGCTGACGGCCGCCGGGAGTGCCGGCGCCTGCTGACAAGGGCGTGGCGCACGGGACATGATCCAGGGCATGGATCAGCTCCCCCTGCCCCTGGAGGGCATCACCGTGGTCGCCGTCGAGCAGGCCGTGGCCGCGCCGTTCGCCACCCGTCAGCTCGCGGATCTCGGGGCCCGGGTGATCAAGGTCGAGCGGGTCGACGGCGGCGACTTCGCGCGCGGCTACGACACCGCCGCGCACGGGCTCGCCTCGCACTTCGTGTGGTGCAACCGCGGCAAGGAGTCGATCGCGCTGGACCTCAAGGATCCGCGGGGACTCGACGCCGTACGGCGGCTGGTCGAGGGCGCCGACGTGTTCGTGCAGAACCTCGCGCAGGGGGCCGCGGCCCGGCTCGGGCTGGACGCGGCCACCCTGTGCGCGGCGCACCCGCGGCTGATCGCGGTGGACATCTCGGGCTACGGGGCGACGGGACCGTACGCGGACAAGCGGGCCTACGACATGCTCGTGCAGTGCGAGGCGGGCCTGGTGTCGGTCACCGGGACCCCGGAGCGGCCCACCAAGGCGGGAATCCCCGCGGCGGACATCGCCGCGGCCATGTACGCGTTCTCGGGTGTGCTCGCGGCGCTGGTGCGGCGGGGTGCGACCGGGCGCGGCGGGCCGGTGGAGATCTCCATGCTGGAGGCGCTCGCCGAATGGATGGGGCATCCGCTGCACCACACGATGCACGGCGGTACCGCCCCGGCGCGCACCGGCCTGGCGCACGCCGTCATCGCCCCGTACGACGCCTATGGGACGGCGGACGGCGGGCGGGTCCTGCTGAGCGTGCAGAACGACAGGGAGTGGCAGCGGCTCGCGACCCGGGTGCTCGGGCGGCCTGACCTCGCGACGGACCCGGCGTACGCGACGAACGCGGCCCGGGTCGCCCACCGGGCCGACACGGACGCCCTGGTCGGGAAGGCGTTGGGGGCGCTGGGCACGGACGAGGCCGTGGCCCGGCTGGAGGACGCGGGTATCGCGTGCGCGCGGCTGCGGGACCTGCGGGAGGTGGCCGGACATCCGCAGCTCGCCGCCCGGGAGCGGTGGCGGGAGACGGGAACGCCGGTGGGGCCGCTGAAGGCGCTGCTGCCTCCGATCACGCTGCCAGGCGGGGAGGAGGCGCGTATGGGGGATGTGCCCGCGCTCGGGGAGCACACCGAGACGCTGCTGCGTGCCGTGGGGATGACGGGCGAGGAGATCGCAGCGCTGCGCCGGGACGGTGTGGCGGCCTGAACGCGGGTCCTCGCCTCGCTCGAGCGCCCGCTGCTCGCGGGCGCCTCACGCGTGCGGCGCCCCGGTACGGGCGCCGTGCGGAACGCCGGTGCTCAGTGCCCGCCGAACAGCGAGCGGCGCAGTCGACGCAGCGGAGCGAAGAGCGAGACCTTGCTCACCCGCGAACTCCTGCTGCCGTGGTCGCGCGCACGGTCACGTGTGGTCAGCTCACGCATCAGCAGCGTCGCCTCGGCCACGTCGCGCTGCGGAACGGCCGGGCCGCCCAGTATCGCGAGATGGCGGTCGAGGCGCGAACTGGTCGCGCTGCTTCCGCAGGTGATCGCAGGGACCCTCGCCCTGCTACGCATTGCTATCTGTTCCATGTCACTCCCCACCCGTACGAGTCCACCCGGCCCGGGCAGAGTAACCCTATCGCTCCACCACGGCACTCGTGTATCTCGGGCACGGGATTCACCTTCCGGATAAGGGTGTTGACGATCACTCGACGATTACTGTCCGAATCCGACGGACTGCAGGGCGAGTTGGACAACCGGCTGGCTGGTGGGTTGCGCCGAGCCGCCGTCGGGTTCCACGGTCACGGCGAGTGACGTCGCCGCCTTCGTCAAACCGTTCGCCACCACAGGCGTGTCGCCGTGGAACAGCCCGAGGGAGCGCGGGTGGGCGCCCGGGCGCATGAGCCAGAGCTGGTGCACGCGCCCGCCGGGCGGCGCGCCCACTCCGCTGAGGGTGACGACCGCGCGCCCCTCGGAGGCGGAGGCGATCACTCCGATTCCCCGGCCGCCGGAATCCCTCCCGCTCGTCGCGCGGACGTCCGGCGCGGCGAGAACGTGGGCGATCTCACGTGCCTGGGCACGCTCGGCGGCGAGTTCCTCGCGTGCCCGCGCGGTCTGGACGGCGAAGAGCCCGGCGACCACGAGAGCCGCCGCGGCCGTCGCGGTGACGAGCGGAGCGAACAGGGGGCGCGCACGGCGCGTTCGGGCGCGGGCGGGCAGCGGTCCCGTGCCCCACACATGCGGCGGGAGACGGGTTTCCGGTCCCCGTGCGGCGCCGGGAGCGGGCGCGGCGTCCTGGGGTGTCTCGCGTACGGCCAGGAGCACGCGGTCGCGCAGTCCGGGCGGGGCGAGGGCCGAGGTGGACCAGGCCAGGCGTACGGCGTCCTCGGCCAGGTCGCGCACGTCGGCCGCGCAGCGCGCGCAGTGCGCCAGGTGCTTCTCGAACCGCCGCCGCTCGCGGGGTTCGAGGGCGTCGAGCGCGTAGGGCGCCGCGAGCGAGTGCGGATCACCGGAGCGCAGCCGGGAGAACAGACTCATGCGGCACTTCCCAGGCATTCGCGCAGCCGGGTCAGCCCGTCGCGCATCCGTGTCTTGACCGTGCCGAGCGGCAGCGAGAGCCGCTCCGCGACCTCACGGTAGGTGTAGCCGTCGTAGTAGGCGAGCGTGACGGACTGGCGTTGCAGGGCGGTGAGCCGGTCCAGGCAGCGCCGCACCCACTCGCGCTCGAGACCGGCCTCCACCTCCTCCGCGACCTGGTCGAAGGCGGGGTGATGGGCCCGCTGCGCCTCGCGCTGCTCCCGTTCGCCGGCCGCGCGGGCGCTGCGCACCCGGTCCACGGCACGGCGGTGCGCGAGGGTGAGGACCCAGGACAGGGCGCTGCCGCGGCCAGGGTCGAACCGCGGGGCGGAGCGCCACAGTTCGAGCAGCACCTCCTGAGCCACCTCCTCCGACTGCGCCGGGTCCCGCACCACGCGCCGCACCAGGCCGAACACCGGCCCGGACACCAGTTGGTACAGCTCCTCGAAGGCCTTCTGATCGCCCCTGGCCACCAGCACCAGAAGTTCGTCCGCCCCCACCCGTCCCCTCCTCCTCGCGCTCACGCGTCCGACAGGGACACGCCGCATCGGGAGGGGATACGGATCGGCGGCGCGAAAACGCGGGTCGCGCGGGCACGGAAAGATTTTTCCCGTCCGGCCAATCCGCCCGCGGCGGTGCTCCGAATGCAGGTGCGTCAGGCAACTCGGCACGGAGGACGGACGGGATGACATCAATCTCCAGGAGCGGCCCGGGGCGCCGCGGCATCGTGGCCCTCATATGCGGCGCGCTGGCGGCCGGGGGTCTCGCGGCCGCCGGCGTGAGCGTGCTGGAACCCGGGACGGCCTCGGCCTCCTCGCACCGCGAGGCACCGCTGATCTCGGGGCAGCCGCAGTACGACAACACCGACCTGTACGCGTTCGTGAGCCCCGACAAGCCGGACACGACGACGCTCATCGCGAACTTCGTGCCGTTCGAGGATCCCGCGGGCGGCCCCAACTTCTACACGTTCGCGGACGACGCCCAGTACGACCTCCACGTCGACAGCGACGGCGACGCCCAGGGGGACCTGCTCTTCCGCTACACCTTCACGACGCACCGGAAGAACGGCGACACCTTCCTCTACAACACGGGGCCCGTCACCAGCCTCGACGACCCGGACCTGAACATCACGCAGACGTACGACGTCGACATGATCAGGCTGCACAAGCAGAAGGTGATGTCGCGCACGAGGATCGCCGACGACGTGCCGGTGGCGCCCTCCGACGTCGGCAAGGCGTCCATGCCGGACTACGGCTCGCTGCGCGACCACGCCGTCCACCCGCTCGCGAACGGCGCGACGACCTTCGCCGGGCAGGCGGACGACCCCTTCTTCGCGGACCTGCGCGTCTTCGACCTGCTGTACGGCGGGAACCTGTCGGAGGTCGGCCGGGACACGCTGAAGGAGTACAACGTCAACTCCCTCGCCCTGCAGGTGCCGAACGACCTCATCCGGGAGTCGGCGCACCAGCCCGTGGTCGGCGTCTGGTCGACGGTCCAGCGCAAGGACGCCCGCGGGGACTGGTCGCAGGTCTCCCGGCTCGGCAATCCGCTCGTCAACGAGGTCGTCAACCCGCAGAAGGACAAGGACAAGTTCAACGCGTCCGCGCCGTGGGACGACGCGCAGTTCCTGAAGAACGTGACCGAACCCGAACTGCCCAAGCTCATCGAGGCGATCTACAAGATCAAGGCGCCGGCCGAGCCGCGCAACGACCTCGTGGACGTCTTCCTCAAGGGTGTGAAGGGGCTGAACCAGCCGCCCCATGTGAAGCCCGCGGAGGAGCTGCGGCTCAACACCTCCGTCAAACCCACCGCCGAGCCGAAGCGGCTCGGGGTGCTCGACGGTGACAACGCCGGCTTCCCGAACGGGCGGCGGCTCGGTGACGACGTGATCGACGAGGCGCTCCAGGTGATGGAGGGCGAACTGGTCGGGTCCAAGAACGACCTCGGTGACGCGGTCGACGCGAACGACCAGAAGTTCGGGCACTCCTTCCCGTACCTGGCCGAGCCGACCTCCGGTTCTCGGGGTCCGCTCGCCAAGGGCACCGGCGACAGCGTGCGCAACCAGCTCGGGGACGGGCTGCTGCCGACCGGCTCCCAGGGCCCCGACACCGCGCTGATCGCGAGTTCCGCGGCGGCGGGCGTGGCGGGGGTGCTGCTGATCGGCACCGCGGTGATGTGGTGGCGGCGCCGCAGCACCCGCTACCGCGCCTACTGACCCGCCTCGACCGGCGCGGCCCGTCCCCCCATCCCCTCACGGCGCGGGCCGCGCCCCCCTTCCACGGACACCTGCCAGACAGAGGAGAGGGATGTCCCCGCGCACGACCGACCCCACCCCCGAGCCCGTCACGAAGCCCGCCCCGGAGGACACTCCGGCAGGCGGCGCCCGGGCCGACGAGCCGACGCCCCCGCCGGTGGAGCCGCCGGAGACCACGCCCGCCCCGCCCCGCGCCCCCGACGACCTGCCGGCGGCCACACCGCAGCACACGCCGACGGCCGCGACCGCGGGCCCCCGAACGGGCGGCCCGACTGGCGCCGCAGGCAACCTGTCGGCCGAGCCGAAGGACACGTCCTCCATCGCGACCACGGGTACCCGAACAGGTGGACCGGCGACCGAACGCACCGACGCCTCGGCGCCCCCGCCGGCAGGCGAACCCACCGACACCCCGGCGGACGGCACGACTTGCGGCCCCGGCGACCTGTCGGCCGAGCCGAAGGACACGTCCTCGGGGGCCGAGTGTGCGGGCGGGGGCGGGGCCGCGCGGGTGGACGTGTTGCGGCGGTACGCCGCCTCGGCGCGGCGGTGGCGGCTCGGGGGCCTCGCCGCCCTTCTCGCCGTGGCCCTCACCGCCGGCGCGGTGGCCGTCTCGACCGCGCGGGACGGCGGCGGCGCGGCACCCCTCGCCGCCTCACCCGACGGGATCTCACCCGAACTGCTCGCCGGGAACGACCTCGACGCGAGCATCCGCGCGCTCCAGGCCCATCTGCGCGCCCAGCCGCGCGACCACGGCGGCTGGGCGACCCTGGGCCTGGCCTACGTCGAACAGGCCCGCACCAAGGGCGACCCGTCCCGCTACCCGCAGGCGCAACGCGCACTCGACCAGGCACTCAGGCTGAGCCCCGACAGCGACGCCGCCCTGTGCGGCCGGGCCGCCCTCGCCGCGGCCCGCCACGACTTCACCGGCGCCCTCGCCTACGCGGACCGGGCCCTCGCCCAGAACCCCTACAGCGAGCGCGCCCTGTCCTCCCGCATCGACGCGCTCGTCGAACTCGGCCGCTACGACGAGGCGTCGAAGGCCGCCGACCTGGCCGACTCACGCCACCCCGGTGTCCCCGTCTTCACCCGCTACGCCTACGTCCACGAACTGCGCGGCGACGTGACGACCGCCCGCCGCGTCCTCGAACAGGCCCTGTCCTCCGCCACCTCGCGCGGCGACATCGCCTACGTGGCGGCCGCGCTCGGACAACTCGCCTGGAACCAGGGCGACTACACGAGCGCGCGGCGCCACTACGCCCGCGCCCTGGCCGCCGACGACACCTATCTGCCCGCGTTGGAGGGCCGCGCCCGTACCCAGGCCGCCCTGGGCCACCCGGCGGACGCCATCCGCGGCATGGAGCAGGTCGTGGAGCGCTATCCGCTCCCTCAACCGTTGGTGGAACTGGGTGAGTTGTACGAGGCGCGCGGACGGGCGGGGGACCTGGCCAAGGCCCGCGACCAGTACTCCCTCGTGGACGCCTGGGTCGCGTTGGCGCGCGCCAACGGTGTGGACGCCGACCTGGACACCGCCCTGGCCGCCGCCGACCACGGCGACCGCACGGCCGCGCTGAGGGCCGCGCGCGCCGAGTGGGCGCGCCGGCACACCGTGCACACGGCGGACGCCCTCGCCTGGGCGCTGCACGTCAACGGCCTCGATGAGCAGGCCCTCCCCTACGCCCGCCGGGCCACGGCCACCGGCTTTCGCAACGCGACGTTCCTCTACCACCGCGGCATGATCGAGCGGGCCGCCGGCCACCCCGGCCAGGCCCGCGCCGCACTCGCCGCGGCTCTGCGGCTCAACCCCGGTTTCTCGCCGCTGGGCGCGCGGACGGCCCGCAGGACGCTGGAGGCGATGAAGTGAGCCCTCGGCGTCTGTTCGCCTCCGCTGCCGCCGTCCTGACGGCCCTGTGCGCCCTCGTCCTCGTCCCGGCCGGCACCGCGAGCGCCCATCCGCTGGGCAACTTCACCGTGAACCGGTACGACGGCCTGATCGTCGCCCCTGGGCGGTTGCGCGTGGACCATGTGGAGGACCTCGCGGAGATCCCGGCGACCCAGGCCGAGCCGGACATCTCCCGGCTCGGCCTGACCGGGTGGGCCCGGCAGCGGTGCGCGAGGGCGGCCGAGGGCGGCCGGGTCACCGTGTCGGGCCGTACGGTCGCGCTGGGCGTCGGCACGAGCCGCGCCCGGGTCCGGCCGGGTCAGGCGGGTCTGCACACCCTGCGCGTCGAGTGCGCGCTGACGGCGCCCCTGCCCGGGAGCGGCGCCCTGACGCTCGGCTTCCGCAGCGCCGGCGTGGCGACGGGACCGGGCTGGCGGGAGATCACGGCACGCGGTGACCGTACGACCCTCGCCGCGTCGAACGTGCCGAGGACCTCCGTGTCGCACGAACTGACCAGCTACCCGGCCGGGTTGCTCTCCTCCCCCGCGGACACGGTCGCGGCGTCCCTGCGGGTGCGGCCCGGCGGGCCCGCCCTCGCGGACTCCGCCGCCGACCGGCGACGGGACGCACCGGCCGCGTCCGTCCTGCCGCGCGGCGCCGACCGCTGGACCATGGCGCTCGACCACCTGGTCGCCCGGCACGACCTGACCGTCCGGTTCGCCGCGCTGGCCCTGGTCATCGCGATCGGCCTCGGCGCTCTGCACGCGCTCGCACCGGGCCACGGCAAGACCCTGATGGCGGCCGCCGCGGCGGCGCGCGGCGGCCGCGCGGGGCTCAGGGACGTCCTGCCGCTCGCCGCCTCGGTGACGGTCACCCACACCCTGGGCGTCGTCGCCCTCGGCCTGCTGGTGACGGCCGGCTCGGCCGCCGCGCCCTCGGTGATCGCCTGGCTCGGCCTGGCCAGCGGTGTGTTCGTCACCCTGGCGGGCGCCTCCCTGCTCCGCCGTGCCCTGCGCAACCGCGCCCGGGAACACGCCCTTGACCACCACCCGCACGGCCACAGCCACAGCCACGAGCACACGCACGAGGAACACGAGCACGGCCACGGCCACGGCCACAGTCATGAGCACGGCCACGAGCACCCCCACGCCCATGGCGTCCCCCACACCCACGGCGGCGTCACCCACACGCACCCCGTCGCCCCCACGCTCCGGGGCACGCTCCTGCTCGGCTTCGCCGGAGGTCTGGTGCCCAGTCCCTCCGCCGTCGTGGTCCTCGTCGGTGCCGCCGCCCTGGGCCAGGCCTGGTTCGGGCTGCTGCTCGTCGTCGCGTACGGCGCCGGGCTCGCCCTGACGCTGTCGGCGGCGGGGTTCGCGGTGGTCAAGCTGGGCAGCGGGGTGAACCGCGTACTCGACCGGCGCCCGCGCTGGGCCTCGGGACCCCTGGCCGCGCTGGTGCGCCGGACCGCTCCCCTGGGCTCCGCCGTCGCCGTCGTGGTCCTCGGGGCCGGGCTCGTGTTCAAGGGGGCGGCATCCGCACTCGGTTGAGCTACTTTTCCAAGGAGAAGGCACGCGGAACGGATCCGCTGGGCGGGGACGTCGCGCGATGGCGACAGGGGGACGCCCGTGTCCGAAGAACGAGACCGTGAACGTGTGGTCGCGGGACGCTACCGGCTGCTCTCCCCTCTCGGGCAGGGCGGTATGGGGACGGTGTGGCGCGCCCGGGACGAGGTGCTGCGCCGCGAGGTCGCCGTCAAGGAGGTGCGGGCCCCGGCCGGGCTGCCGTCGCCCGAGGTCGAGCGCATGTACACCCGGCTGGAGCGCGAGGCCTGGGCCGCCGCCCGGGTGGCGAACCGGAACGTGGTGACCGTCTACGACGTGGCCCACGAGGACGGCCGCCCCTGGATCGCGATGGAGCTGATCCGCGGCATCTCCCTGTCGGACCAGCTGGACGCGGAGGGCCCCCTGTCCCCGCAGCGCGCCGCGCACGTCGGTGCGGAGGTGCTGTCCGCGCTGCGCGCGGCGCACGCGGCGGGGGTGCTGCACCGCGACGTGAAGCCGGGCAACGTGCTGCTGGCCAACGACGGCCGGGTGGTCCTGACCGACTTCGGGATCGCCACGGTCGAGGGAAGCTCCGCGCTCACCATGACCGGCGAGGTCATCGGCTCCCCCGAGTTCCTCGCGCCCGAGCGCGCTCTGGGCCGCACCCCGGGCCCCGAGTCCGACCTGTGGTCGCTCGGCGTGCTGCTGTACGCGGCGGTGGAGGGCGCTTCGCCGTTCCGGCAGAACACCCCGCTGAGCACCTTGCGGGCGGTCGTGGACGAGGAGTTGCCGCCGCCGCGCCGGGCCGGGCCGCTGGCCCCGGTGATCGGGGGCCTGCTGCGCAAGGACCCCGCCGAGCGCACGTCGGCCGCGGAGGCCGAGCGGGACCTGCGGCTGATCGGCGCGGGCGGCACCCCGCGCACGGGGTCGCCCGGGTTCGCGGCGACGGTCGCGGCGCACCCGGGCGGACCGCCGACGCCCCCGCGCCCGGCCCCGGTGGCCGGCTCCACCGCCCGCCTCCCGGGACCGGCCGCCGCCCCGCCGCCCTCGCGCGGGCGAGGCGCCACCGTGTTCCTGATCGCGGGTCTGGCCGCGCTCGTGCTCGCGGTGGCGGGGCTGACGTACGCCCTGGTGGACCAGGGTGCCGGCGGCGGCGCGCACGGGAGTGCGGGCGGCGCCTCGCCGCGCCACGAGAGCACCGCGGCCACCGGTGGCGGGAGTTCCCCGCCCGACCCGTCACCCAGCCGCGGTCCCACGGACGCGAGCGGCGGCGGTCAGGGCCGGACGACGCGTCCGGCCGCACCGTCGGTCCAGGTGTCCGTGACGGGCACGCACACCGACTACTCCGGCACCTGCCCTCCGCCGGACGCCGAGGCCCCGCGCTTCACGGCGGTCTTCACCGTGAGCCGGGTGCCGGCCGAGGTGTCGTACCGCTGGGTGACGGCGTCCGGGCAGGTCTCGGACGCGGGATGGAAGACGCTGTCGTTCCCGGCGGGCGGCGGGCGGACCCAGCAGCGGCAGATCGTCGTCACCACCTATGACGCGGGCGGTTCGGTGCACAACGAGATCGGTGTCGAGGTGCGCGCACCGGTCCATGTCACCTCCGCCACCGTGCCGTTCTCGGTCACCTGCGCGACGGGGACCCCGTCGGTCGGAGCCTCCCCGTCGGTGTCGTGACGGACCGGACGCCGCCGACAACTCTCGTACCGGTGTTCCCTGTTCGCACCACGGTTCCCGACAGGTCGCCCGATCGCGGGGAACACGTGTTCAGAGCGCACCGAGAACGTGCGGGGGTCGCCTCCGCGTCTTGACGACGCCCCGCCCGCTGCGCGACATTGAAGCCCGGCATCCGGCGCTTCGGGGGGCAAAGTCGCCAATGCAGACCTTAGGCATCAACCCACCGTCATCAGGCGAGGACGGGCGGCCGGAACCGGGTCCGAAGAGGGATCCGGGCAGGGACCCGCTTCCTCTGCTCGGGGGCGCGGCGCTCGCCGTCGCGGGGATCGGCGCGAGCCTCGCCCTCGCCGACGTCGACTCACCTCTGCGCGGCCCGTTCACGCTGTTCTTCCTGCTCGCCGCACCGGCGACCGCCATCGGCGCGGCCCTGCGGGGCGTCGACCCGTTCGCCCGCGCGGTGGTGTCCGTCGCGGGGGCGATGGCACTGGACCTGCTGGTCGCGCAGGGCATGCTGGCGGCCCACCGCTGGTCGGTCGACGGTGGGGTCGCCGCGGTGACCGTGATCAGCTCCCTGGTTCTCCTGCTGGTACTGGTACGGCGGCGGCGCGGCCGTACGGCGAGAAGACGGGCCTGACAGACGTGGACATCAGCGTGTACCGCCCCGGCGAGCTCACCGCCGCCGACCGGACGGCGTGGACGGCCTTGCAGTCGAAGGCCCACCTCAACGGCTCGCCCGAGCTGGCGAACCCGTTCCTGTCCCCCGAGTTCACGCTCGCCGTCGGGCGTGCGAGACGGGGGACGCGGATCGCCGTCGTACGGGAGGACGGGGAGCCGGCCGCCTTCTTCCCGTTCCAGAGAACCGCGGCCGGCGTCGGCCGGGCCATCGGCCTCGGCGTCTCGGACTGCCAGGGTCTCGTGCACCGGCCCGACTTCACCTGGGACGCGCGCCAACTGCTGCGGGCCTGCGGGCTCTTTGTCTGGGAGTTCGACCATCTGGTCCAGGGCCAGCCGCCGTTCGAGGCCTCGGCCTCCGGCAGCTTCCCGTCCCCGGTCATGGACGTCGACCGGGGGTACGACGTCTATCTGCGTGAACTGCGCGCGAAGTCACCGAAGTTCACCCGTACGACGCTCGCCAAGGAGCGCAGGCTCGGGCGCGACGCGGGCGAGGTGCGCTACGTCCACGACGAGCGCGACCCTGCCGCCCTGAACACCCTGACGGCCTGGAAGTCCGCGCAGTACCGCCGGACGGGGCGCAGCGACCGCTTCGCGCACCCCTGGATCAACGAGCTGGTGCAGCAGCTCTTCCACACCCGCTCGGAGCCCTTCGCGGGCGTCCTGTCGGTTCTCTACGCGGGCACGCGGCCGATCGCCGCGCACTTCGGGCTGCGCACCGAGCGGGTGCTGGCCTGCTGGTTCCCGGCCTACGACCCGGCGTACGCGAAGTACTCGCCCGGACTGATCCTGCATCTGCGGATGGCCGAGGCGGCCGCCGCCGACGGCATCGCCTATCTGGATCTGGGGCGCGGCCAGAAGGAATACAAGGACTCCCTCAAGACACGGGACATCATGGTGTCGGAGGGGTGGGTGACCAGACGTCACCCGATCGCGTTCGGACACAGGGCGCGCCGCGCCCCGGTCCGGGCACTGCGCAATGTGGTGCTGTCACGGCCGGCGCTCTTCGAACCGGCCGACAAGATCCTGAAAAGGGTTGGGGAAATCCGTTCGAAGGGTTGACTTGGGTCCGTCCCGCCAAAAGCGAGGGACGCGTTCCGGGTATTGCCCTAAAGTCGCCATCGTCAATACCGTCATACATCAACCCGGATCGGGCCATCATCAAGCGGCTCCAGGGGAGGGCTCAGGTTCCGCGATGGTTCCGGACGGGGCGCGGTAGGGGGGTGCCGTGCTCGGCGACGGAAGTCGTACGAGTCGTGCCGCGCGGTCGACTGCCGCTTTTCCGGCAGACGGCAAGCTTTGCCAGCTCACCAGTCGGCGTGCACGGAGATCCATTTCGGCATGCCGTCGGTGAGAGACCCCCCTTTCGAACCGGACCAATAACCGGACCTTCCGGGGGCGGACGGTCCACCGGACGAGAGGGACAAGAATCATGAGTTCAGTTCTGCGCCCTGCGGTTTCGGATCAAGGCACTTTGACGCAGGGCCCGTACCGACCGATCTCCTCCCACCTGGCCATCGCGCCGCCGGTGAGCGTGGTGATTCCCGCCATGAACGAGGCGGAGAATCTCCCCTACGTCTTCAAGACACTTCCCGACTGGATTCACGAAGTGGTTCTCGTGGACGGCAATTCCACCGACGACACCGTCGACGTCGCCCGCGCTCTGTGGCCTCAGGTGCGGGTGGTCGCACAGCGCGGCAAGGGCAAGGGGGACGCCCTGATCACCGGCTTCGAGGCGTGCACCGGCGACATCATCGTCATGGTCGACGCCGACGGCTCGGCCGACGGCCAGGAGATCGTCAGCTATGTGTCCGCGCTGGTGTCGGGCGCCGACTTCGCGAAGGGCTCGCGCTTCGCGAACGGCGGGGGCACCTCCGACATGACACCGATCCGCAAACTGGGCAACCGGGTGCTGTGCGGACTCGTCAACGCCAAGTTCGGCGCCCGCTACACCGATCTCTGCTACGGCTACAACGCGTTCTGGCGGCACTGCCTCGACAAGATCGACCTCGACTGCACCGGCTTCGAGGTCGAGACGCTGATGAACATCCGGGTGGTCAAGGCCGGCCTGAAGGTGCAGGAGATCCCGAGCCACGAGTACCTCCGCATCCACGGCGCGAGCAACCTGCGCGCGGTGCGGGACGGGCTGCGGGTGCTCAGGGTGATCCTCAGGGAGCGGTCCAACCGGCGTGCCCTGCGCCGCCGGCCGCGCGCCGTGGCGCTCGACTCCGGCCGGGGAGAGCTGACGTGAGCGACGCGGACATCTCCGTGGTGATCTGCGTCTACACCGAGGACCGCTGGGAGGACATCCTCGCGGCGGTCTCCTCGGTGCGGGCGCAGTCCCGTCCCGCGCGGGAGACGCTGCTGGTCGTGGACCACAACGTGGCCCTCCTGGACCGGCTGGCCCGGGAGTACAAGGAGGACACGGCGGTCCGGGTGCTCGCCAACGCGGGCCCCCGCGGCCTCTCCGCGGGCCGCAACACCGGGATCGCGGCCTCCCACGGCGGGATCATCGCGTTCCTGGACGACGACGCCGTGGCCGAACGGGACTGGCTCAGGCACTTCGCCGAGGGCTACGAGAACCCCGCCGTCATGGCGGTCGGCGGCCGGACGGTGCCCGTGTGGGCGTCGGGCCGCCGGCCCCTGTGGTTCCCGGAGGAGTTCGACTGGGTGGTGGGCTGCACCTACCGGGGCCTGCCGCCCGGCCGGGTCCGGGTGCGCAACGTGCTGGGCGGCAACGCGTCGTTCAGACGTACGGCCTTCGAGGCGGCGGGCGGCTTCGCCACGGGCATCGGGCGCGACGGCGACAGACGCCCGCTGGGCTGCGAGGAGACGGAGCTGTGCATCCGCCTCACCCGGGCCAGACCCGACGCGATCCTGCTCATCGACGACCGCGCGGTGATCCACCACCGGGTGCCGGAGCCACGCGAGCACTTCGCCTACTTCCGCACCCGCACCTACGCCGAAGGCCTGTCCAAGGCCCTGGTGGCCCGCAGCGTCGGCTCCGCCAAAGGCCTGGAGTCGGAACGCCGCTACACCACCCGTGTCCTGCCCCGGGCAGTCGCCCGCGGGCTGCGCGACTTCCTCGTGGCCCGCCCCGGCGGGGCGGCCCGGGCCGGCGCGATCGTCGCCGGGGTGCTCACCGCCGCCGGCGGCTACGCCCTCGGAACCGTCCGGGCGGCACGCGGCGGCACCACCTTCTCGGTGGCCGCGATACCGGACGGCACACCAGGAGGCCACGGGACGGCGAACGGCGGGGCACCCGGCGGCAGCGGCGAGGGGGGCGGCCGATGAGCAGGCAGGCGGTGCCGATCCTGATGTACCACTCCGTCGCCACGGCACCCAGCGACCTGACCCGGGAGCTGTCCGTGGCCCCCGAGGCGTTCCGCGAGCAGATGGCCCAGCTCGGCGACCTGGGCTGCACCCCCCTGACCACCGCGGACCTGGCACGGCACTGGCGCCGCGATGCCCCGCTGCCGCCACGCCCCGTCCTGATCACCTTCGACGACGGCTACGAGGGCGTGCACCGGCACGCCCTCCCCGTCCTGGCCGAACACGGCTTCGCCTCCACGCTGTTCGTCTCGACCGGCTGGATCCGGGGGGAGCACGAGGGCGGGGGCGCACTGGACACCATGCTCGACTGGGACCAGGTCCGCGCCCTCGCCGCCGCCGGCACCGAGATCGGCGGGCACAGCCACACGCATCCCCAGCTCGACCAACTCGCCGACGAGGAGCTGTGGTTCGAGCTGCTGCGCTGCAAGGAGATCATCGGCGCCGAACTGGGCGCCGCCCCCGCCTCGTTCGCCTACCCGTACGGCTACTCCAGCCACCGGGTGCGCCGCACGGTGCGGGAGGCGGGCTTCGCCCAGTCCCTGGCGGTCGGCAACGCCCTCGCGCTGCGCCGCCAGGGCCCGTACGCGCTGCGCCGGGTCACCGTGCGCCGCGGCACCGGGGCCGAGGAGTTCGAGAGACTCGTGCGGGGCCGCGCCATCGCCCGCACCTTCGCCAGGGACCGCGCCCTGACCAAGGGGTACGCCGTGGTCCGCAGAGCACGACAGGTTCGCCGGAAGGCCATGCGTTCCCGTGTCTGACACGACCACCACAGCCCGGGCCCAGGACACCACGACCGAGGCCGCCCGCGGCCGGCGCCTGCGCCTGCCCGGACGCGGAGTCGGCGCAGGCGCGGGCAGCGGCAGCCCGCTGTTCCGCAACGCCTACGCGCTGATGCTCAACACCGGTATCTCCGCGGTGCTCGGCCTCGGCTACTGGCTGCTCGCGGCCCACTACTACTCGGATGCGGCGGTGGGCCAGGGCAGCGCCGCCATCGCCGCGATGAAGCTCCTGGCCGGGCTGACCGCGGTGACCCTCACCGGGGCCCTGGCCCGCTTCATCCCGGTCTCGGGGCGCGGCACCGGGCGGCTGATCTTCCTCACGTACGCGGGCAGTTGCCTGGTGGTGGCGCTCGCGGCGGGGGTCTTCCTGCTGACGCTGAACGCGTGGGGCTCCTCGTACCGGTTCCTGCACGGGCCCGGACCGGCCCTCGTCTTCGTGGTCGCCGTCGTCGCCTGGAACCTGCTCACCCTCCAGGACGGTGTGCTCACCGGGCTGCGCAACGCCCCCTGGGTGCCCGTGGGCAACACCGTGTTCTCCGCGGTCAAGCTCGCGCTGCTGGTCGCGTTCGCCGCCGCGGTCCCGGTGCTGGGTGTCTTCGTCTCCTGGGTCGCCGCCATCGCCACCTCGGTGCTGCCGCTCGGCTGGCTGGTGTTCCGGCGCCTGGTGCCCCGGCACGTCAGGGCCACCGAGGCACAGGCGAGACCGCCGACGCCGAAGGAGATCGGCCGCTTCCTGGCCGGCGACTACACCGGCTCGCTGTTCTCCCTGGCCGTGGTCTACCTCGTCCCGGTGATCGTCGCCTCGCAGGTCAGCGCCGCCGACAACGCCTACTTCTACATCACCACCACCATCGGCGGCACCACCAACCTGCTCGCGATCAACATGGGCGCCTCGCTCACCGTCGAGGGCTCGCACGACCCGGCGCGGCTCGCCGCCGACACCCGTGCCGCGCTCGGGCGCATGGCGCGGATCATGCTGCCGGTGTGCGGGCTGCTGTTCCTCGGCGCGCCCTTGATCCTGCGCGTCTTCGGCGAGGGCTACGCCCACGCGGCGACCCCGCTGCTGCGCTGGTTCGCGGTGGGAGCACTGCTGCGGGTCGTCATGGAGACCTACTTCGCGGTGCTGCGCGCCCAGAGCCGCACCCTGGGACTGGCCTGCCTCCAGGGCCTGTTGTGCGTGCTGGTCCTCGGGCTGACGCTGCTTCTCCTCCCCCGCACGGGGCTGACCGGGGCCGGGGTCGCGGAGATCTCCAGCCTCGCGGTGATCGTCGCGATCGCCGCCCCGAAGCTGTTCGGGATCGTGCGCGGCACGCCCGCGGCGCGCCAGGACGCGGCGGCGGACGGCGACCTCGCCGACCTCGGGGTGCGCGACGTCCCGGGTGCCGACCGCGCTCCCGGCCCGTCCTGGGCGAAGAAGAGGCCCGACACCGACACCCTCACGCTGGGGGTCCACGCCGACCTCGACCACCAGGAGCGCCGCCCGGACGTCCGCCCCGGACCGGGCACCGCGCCCGCCGGGACACCCGTGGCGGCCACCGGGCACGAGCCGCCGCGCCCGCCGGCCGCCGGGCGCCCGGGAGCGCGCCGGTTCCGCCCGACCCGCGCCGGGCTGCTGCTCGGCTGCCTGCTGGTCGGCGCCCTGCTGCTGTACTGGGTGCCGGCGCTCCGGCTCGACGACGCCGCCCTGGACCGGATGGGCGGGCTCGGGCTGGTCTCGGTCCTGCCGCCGCTCACCCTGGCGGGTGCCGCCGCGCTGGTCGTGGTGTTCGCCGCGCTGCTGGCGCGCGGCCGCGAGTCCCGGTTCCTGCTGGTGGCCACCCTGCTCGCCACGGTGGTGTCCCTGCACGCGCTGCCCGCCGTGATCGAGACCGAGCCGCGGTTCGCCACCGCCTGGCAGCACCTGGGGTTCCTGGACTACATCGACCGCACCGGCTCGGCCGTACCCGACCTGGACGCCCGCTGGAGCTGGCCGGGCTTCTTCGCGGCGGCGGCGTTCGTCGCCCGTGCCTGCGGGGTCGGCGATCTCACCGAGGTCATCCGCTGGTGGCCGCTGACCATCCAACTCCTCTACCTGGCGCCGATGTTCCTGCTGACGCGCTCACTCAGGGCGAGCTGGCGCGCCAGATGGGCCGGGATCTGGATCTTCGTGCTCAGCGGCTGGGTCGGCCAGGACTACTTCTCCCCGCAGGGCTTCACCTTCCTGTTCTACCTGGTGTTCGTGGCGATCCTGCTGGTGTGGTTCCGCGCCCCGCGGATGCTCTGGACGACGGTGCGGCCGGGCGAGGCCGAGGTCCAGCCGGCCTCGCGCGGGCAGCGGGCCGTGCTGCTGCTGGTGCTGACCGGGCTGTACGCGGCGAGCGTCACCGCCCATCAGCTCACCCCGTTCGTGATGCTGGGCGTGCTCGCCGTCCTCGTCCTGGTCGGCCGCTGCGAACTGCGCGGCCTGCCCGTGCTGTTCGCGGTGCTCGTCGCGTTCTGGGTCGGCTTCATGGCCGAGCCGTACTGGTCCGGGCACTTCGACGAACTCTTCGGCGGGGTAGGCGGGGTAGGCGGCAACGTGTCGACGTCCGTCTCCGGGCGCATCCAGGGCGGCGACACGACGCACAAGCTGGTGCTGTACACGCGGGTGCTGCTCGCGGGCGGTGTCATGGCCTTCGCCTGCCTGGGCTGGCTGCGGCGCCGCACGAACCGGTACCGCGAACGCTCGCTGCTCGTGCTCACCTTCGTGCCGTTCCTCGGCTTCGGCATGCAGTCGTACGGCGGTGAGATGGCTCTGCGCGTCTTCATGTTCGCGGTGCCGGGCGCGGCCCTGCTCGCCGGGCTGGCGCTGTTCCCGCGCGCCGAGGGGACGCCACGGGAGGGGACCCCGAGGCGCGCGGTCCTCGCCCCGCTGGCGGCGCTCCTGGCGGGACTGGTGCTGATGGGCGGCTTCCTGGTGGCCCGCTGGGGCAACGAGCCCTTCGAGCGGACCCGCCCGGGCGAGGTCGCGGCGATGGACTACGTGTACGCGCACGACGACCCGACGGTACGGCTGCTGTGGCTGAGCGACGACCCGGTCGAGAACGTCACGCCGGCGATGCCGTGGGGCGCCCGGGACATGGAGAAGGTGGCCTACGTGCCGGTGCTCGCGCCCCTCGATCCGGCCCGGGTGTCGAGCCTGGTCACCTCCCTCAGGGACGCGGGCCCGAACTCGTATCTGATGGTCGATGCCGGTCAGGCGACCTATCTGCGGATGGACGTGGGCTACCCGGCGGGCTGGGAGTCCCGGCTCGTCCGGGCCCTGGACGGGCGGCCTGAGCTGAGGAAGGTCCTCGCGGGCGGCGACGCGACCCTGTACGCGCTGCGCGAGCGGCCCGCGGGCGCCGTCGCTCGGCCGCGTCCGGGTCCCGTCGGGCCCCGGGTGACCTGGACCGCGTGGTCGGTCGTCGGCGGGCTCGCGGCGGGCGCGCTGGTGCTGCTGCTCATGGCGCGGGAGGTCGTACGGGTCGCGGTGCGGCCCGGGGTGCGACGGCTGCGGTGGCTCCAGGCGGGCTTCTGGTTCTCGCTGCCGCTGCTGGCGGTGCTGGTCGTGTCGCTGGTGCAGCGGTTCTGGACCCTGGGCAAGGGCTGAGCCCGGGCGGGGCTCGCGAGGGTCAGCGTCCGATCCACCGCACGCCGTACGGCTTCAGGTCGACCCGTCGGCCGTCGACCTCGGCGCTGATCGACCGGTTCAGGGTGTTCACCACGAGGGCGGTCCTGTCGGTGGCCAGGACGCGCACGTCCGAGGCGTCGTCCTTGGCCCCCGGCACCGTCCGGTACGCGGTGCCGGGCGGGAACTCCTTTGCGAACCGGGACACCAGGTCGTACATGGGCAGGGCCCCGCCGCCGCCGGGGGTGCCGGTCGGCGTCCACAGGCAGCCGGGGCAGGAGGTGCCCTGCTCGTTCTCCGGGTTCCAGTAGAAGCCCGAGGAGGCGCCGCCCTTGACGAGGGCGATCATCCCGGCGGCCTGCACGGCGACCCGGTGGTCCTCGGTCCAGCCCTTGCGGTCGTCGTCGCCGTCGGCGGGTTCGACGTAGTACTCGGCCCACCACAGCGGCAGGCCCCGGGTCCGCTGCCGCACCCAGGCGCCGACGGCGGTGAACTTGTCGGTGGCCGCAAACTCGTCGGGCCGCAGGGCGTCGTCCTTGGTGTAGCTGGAGCCGTCCACGACGACGAAGTCGGCGCCCGCCTTGTGCCGGTTCCAGTAGTCGAACGCGTCGAGGACCCGCTGGTCCAGGGCGCCCCAGGGGCCGTGCAGGGACGTCGAGGCGTGCGGCTGCCGCGGGTCGACGCTGTCCATGACGAGGTAGGGACCGCCCACCATGATCCGCGGGTCCACCCGCTTGAGCGCCGCGTAGACCAGGTTGTAGAGCCGGGTGTAGCCCTCGTAGTCCCAGCGGTCCTCGGCGTCGTTCCAGAAGCCCTTGAACTCGTTCCAGACGACGAAGTGGCGTACGTCCGGGTACCGCCTGGCGACGGTGGCGGCGAGCGCCGCGAAGTCCTTGTAGTGGTCGGGGGTGGGGGCGGTCTCCAGGGCCGACCGGCTCCAGTCGGTGCGGTCGGCCCCCGCCTTGCCGCCCTTCATCCAGTCCGGGGAGCAGCACAGGGTGACGACCGGGGTGCCGTGCGTCCTGCGGACGAAGTCGACGCGGCGGTCCATGTCCTCGAAGTCGTAGTGGCCCGGGACCGGTTCGGGGTTGCCCGCGCCCCACCCCATGATGTGCTGGTTCTGCGGCATCCCGGTCCCGGACAGCAGACCCGCCACGCGCGCGGTGGCGACCGCGCCGCCCTCGTCCGCGCTGAACTGGGTGTGGGTGAAGCCCCAGCCGACGTCCGGGTCCGTGCGCGCGGGCGGGGTGGCCGGCGTGCCGTGCACCTTGTCCCCGTCGGGCGTGGTGCCCCGGATGTCCGGGGTGCGCCCGGGCGGGGCGCCGAGCAGGGCCACCGCCAGGACCGCGACGGCCGTGACCACGCCGAGCAGCGCGATCAGGCGCCACCGCGCGGACCCCGTGTCCCACCCTTGACGTCCCATCAGGGGTCACCCTAACGGCGGGGGTCGGCCCGCGGACGGGTTTCGCCGTACGGCGGGGGTGGACCGTCCCGCGCCGGGCGTACGGGGCGCGTGGGGAGCACGGCGGGCACGGCCGGGACGGGCGGGGAGACCGACACACCCGACGCACCGCGGAAACCGGGTGCACCGAGGGGCCTCGTGCCGGATCATGGCGGCATGTCCGCGAACCCATACGAGGCTCTGCCGGTCCGGCTCACCGTAGACGACAGCGATTCGCCGTCCGACGTCGTCGACGCGCTGTTCCTCGGCCGTTTCGCGGCAGGCGAGCAGCCGTACTCGCACGCGGCGAACATCGACCGGGTGCGCTCCGGCGCCACACTGCTGCCCCCGGGCGCGCGGCTGCTGCGCGTCGCCCGCGACGAGGACCGCAGCGCGACGCTCGCGGAGGGCGACGGCTGGACGCTGCTGGTGTCCCGCTGGAACCGGGGCGCGGACGTCACGGTCACCGCGACCAGTGCCGAGCTGGCCGAGAAGGTGCTCGGCGAGGCCACGGACGGCGCGGCCGACGAGCCCGACCCGCAGCCGGAGAACGTGACCATGGGCTTTTGGTACGTGTCGCCGAGGCGCGGCCCGCACCGTACGACCCGGCAGATCTCGGCGGGCACCTGGGAGGAGGTCCGACCGAACTACACGGCGCCGGTCGCGGACGCCCTGGACCGGCTGATGGGGACGACACCCGAGGACATCGCGGGCCGTCTGCTGCTGCTCCACGGTCCGCCGGGCACGGGCAAGACCTCGGCGCTGCGCACCCTGGCCCGCTCGTGGCGCGACTGGTGCCAGGTGGACTGCGTCCTGGACCCCGAGCGGCTGTTCTCCGACGTCGGCTATCTGATGGACATCGCGATCGGCGAGGACGACGGGGCGGGCAAGGGCCGTTGGCGGCTGCTGCTGCTGGAGGACTGCGACGAACTGATCCGGGGCGAGGCGAAGCACACGGCGGGGCAGGCGCTGTCCCGTCTGCTGAACCTGACGGACGGGCTGCTGGGGCAGGGCAGGAACGTTCTGGTGGGTGTCACGACGAACGAGGACCTGGAGCGCCTGCATCCCGCCGTGGTCCGTCCGGGCCGCTGTCTGGCCCGTATCGAGGTCGGCCCGCTGACCCGGTCGGAGGCGGTGGACTGGCTGGGCCAGGAGGAGGGCGTGAGCCGCGACGGCGCGACCCTCGCGGAGCTGTACGCGCTCCAGCGGGGCACGTCGCCCGCGTCGGTGCCGGACCCCCGCACGGGCGCGGACTCCGGGCTGTACCTGTAGCCGAGCCTGCGGGGTGTCCGCGCTGCCGGACGCCGGGGTCCGGTGCTTTGATGGAGCCATGGCCCTGTTCGTCGGCACGTCGGGGTGGCAGTACCGGGACTGGCGCGACGTCCTGTACCCGGCCGACGTGCCCGTGCGGCTGTGGCTGGAGGCGTACGCGGCCCGGTTCGCCACGGTCGAGGTCAACAACGCGTTCTACCGGCTGCCGTCCCGCGAGACCTTCGAGGGCTGGCGGGAGCGGGTGCCGGGGGACTTCGTGGTGGCGGTGAAGGCGAGCCGCTTCCTGACGCACGTCAAGCGGCTGCGGGACCCCGAGGAGCCGGTGCACCGCCTGATGGGCCATGCGGCGGGCCTCGGCGACCGGCTCGGCCCGGTGCTGCTCCAGCTCCCGCCCACCCTGCGCGCCGACCCCGCGCTGCTGGACGCCTGCCTCGCCTGCTTCCCCGCCGGCACCCGGGTCGCGGTGGAGCCCCGCCACGACTCGTGGTGGACGCCCGAGGTGCGCGCGGTGCTCGAAGGCCGAGGTGCGGCGCTGTGCTGGGCCGACGTGCTGTCCCGCCCGGTCACTCCCCTGTGGCGGACCGCCGGCTGGGGTTACGTCCGCTTCCACGCGGGTCGTGCCCGGCCGTGGCCGCGCTACGGCCGGCAGGCCCTCACGTCCTGGGTGCACCGCCTCGACGCCGTCTGGCCCGACGGGCAGGACGTGTACGCGTACTTCAACAACGACCCGCACGCGGCGGCGGTCCTGGACGCGACGGCGTTCGCGCACGTCGCGGACCGTGCGGGGATGACGGTGACGCGTACACCGCGCGCCGGGCGGACGGCGCGGGCGGCACGGTCGCGCCCGGCCCCGGCCGTCGCTCGGGCTCAGGGACGGTAGGCCGCGCGCAGGGCCTCCCGGACGGCGGTCAGCGCCTCGTCCTCGCCGAGCCCCAGTCGCCGTACCCGCTCGGCGTACGCCTGCGCGGCACCGGCGGCCTCCCGCTCCGCGGCGGACCCGGCGGCGGCCACGAAGGTGCCGTTGCGGCCCCGTGTCTCGATCACTCCGTCGCTCTCCAGGGCGCGGTACGCCTTGGCCACGGTGTTCGGCGCGAGGGCGAGCGACTCGGCGAGTCCGCGGACGGTCGGCAGCCGGTATCCCACCGGCAGCGCACCCGACCGGGCCTGCTCGGCGATCTGGGCACGCACCTGCTCGTAGGGCGCGGGCCCTTCCACGATATGGATCTTCAAGGTCACGGGCCGATTGTCCCGCAGCGAGAAGAAATCCGGAGGCATTCGTCCGGGCGGCCGCCTAGCGTGTGCCGCGTGAGGGTGTTGCCGAACCCCAAGTGCCGGAGGTGCTGCATGTCCCTGAACGGACCCGGCCGCGCGGGCCAGGTGGACGTGGTCCTGGTCAAGGCGGGCCGTACGAAGATCCGTTACCCGGCGGAGCTGGTGGCGGACGACGGCGCGCGGATCGTGGTGCGCGCGCCCTGGGCGGGTGAGGGGGTCCGCGACTTCGGCTTCGTACGGTTCGTGCCCGGGGACGTCTTCACCGAGTACTACTGGCGCGACCGGTGGTACGCGGTGAAGGAGGTCCGTGACGGGCGGGGCGTGCTGAAGGGCTGGTACTGCGACATCGCCCGGCCGGCCGTGGTCCGCGGCGGTGAGCTGGTGGTCGAGGACCTCGATCTGGACCTGTGGCGTTCGGCGGACGGCCGGACCGTACTGCGCCTGGACGAGGACGAGTTCGCGGCGAGCGGGCTCGCGGCGGCGGACCCGGCCGCCGCCGCGGCCGCCGTACGGGCGCTGGACACGCTCGAACTCCTGGCCCGCGAGGGCGGATTCGAGGAGCTGACGGCCTGAGCCGGCCGTCAGAGCGTCGCGGTCACCGCGTACCGCTCGTCCCGCACCTCCTTGCCCCACAGGCGGGTGTCGTCCGACAGCCGCTCGACGTGGACCTCACCGGTGAGCGGTGCGAGAAGGGCGCTCACCTCGCTCGCGGGCATGCCGACCGGGTTCCGCGTTCCCCACACGCCCTCGACGAGGACGAGGCGCCCGCCACCGGGGCGGAGCAGTCCGCGCCAGTGCCGCAGGGCCCGTGCGGGATCGGGCAGGGCCCAGAGCACATGGCGCACGAGGACGGTGTCGAAGAGGCGCTCGCCGACCGGCGGAGACGCGGCGTCACCGAGGAGGAACACCGCGTCACATCCGGCCAGCTTGGCACGGGCCCGTTCGAGCATGTTCGGGGACAGGTCCACGCCGGTCACCCGGTGCCCCCGCTCGGACGCGAGGAGCGAGAGGCTGCCGGTGCCGCAGCCCAGGTCGAGGAGGTCGCCGGGCCGCGGTGGCAGCCACCGCTCCAGCCGGGCGGCCCACGCCCGGCGCACGGCGGGATCGCGCAGCCCGTGGTCCGGTTCGTCGTCGAAGGTGGCGGCCTCGGCGTCCCAGTCCACTTCCGCGCTCCCCCCTCGCGATGTTTCGGATCGCTGGTTCTTGGCCATGTTCCTGGTCATGTACCTGGTCACGACGCCATCGTGACAGCGACCACTGACAACCCGATCGTGACAGCCGCCACAGACAGAACGTGAACCGATGAGCAACCCTCGCTGAACAGGTCTACCTCCGCACAAACGCGAAACCCGGTAGGCACAAGGAGGCAGCCATGCGCCGAGTGACTGTGCACAAGCCCCTGAAGAGGACCGACTCCCGCCGGGTGCGGGAGGAGGCCGACGAGCGTCCCGTGGACCGCCCCGAGGTGCGCAAGGACATCGCGCGCGTCTGGTGGCCTCAGGGCTGAGCCCTCGCGCCCCGTCAGCCCGGTTCCGGCTCCGCACGGCAGCGCACACCCCCGTCCGACTCGGCCGCCCCCGCGCGTGACCGCGCCTGTGATCATCAGCGCGCCGGCAGAGGCGACAGCCTCCGCCCGGCGCGCTTTCGCATGCCCCGCGCACCCGGCCCCTCCGTGTCCTTCGCCCCCCGGGCCGGGCGCGCGCCCTCTTCTTGCTGAGCGTTCCTGAGCGCGCGGTTAGCCGTGCCTTAACGGCGCCATAAAGATCACCTTCGACCGCCTCCGACCCGCGCTTCCGCCGTTTTCCGGGGCTAGCTTGATGAGGAGCGCCCCCACGGGACCACGCCGAGGTCCGGGGCCTGCCCGGCGGCTCAGGTCGGACAGGCCCCGGCGGCGGCCGCGGATGCTGGGGACAACCACGGACGCCCGTTCGTGGCCCGGCAGCGTCAGCTGAACACGGACGCGCAGGTGCTGGCGGTGGCGTGGGCCGGATCGAGGGCGTTGGCCACCTCGTGGAAGGCGATCCGGTCGAGCAGACCGATCGCCACGTGCTCGGAGAGGTCGACCGCGCACAGGTTCTGCAGCAGGATGTTGTGGACGTCGGGGCCGCTCAGGAACTGCGAGCCGTACGGCGTGACCACCTCGTCGTGCCGGGTGGCGATGACCGTGTAGTGGACGCCGGGCACGGTGTCGCCGCCGGCGTTGAGCTTGGTCAGGAACGCCGATCCGACGAGCTGGTCGGCGAGACCGGGCGTGGCCGCGGAGAGCAGGGCCTCGGCACCGGGGAAGTACGGCAGCAGGTTGGCGAGGCCGCTCAGGGTGGTGCCGTGGTTGTCGGGCGCGAGGCCGACGAGGGCGTTCACCTTGGCGGCGCCGCCGAGGAACTTGAGGTAGTAGCGGGGCATCATGCCGCCCTGCGAGTGGCCGACGAGATCGACCTTGGCGGCGCCGGTCGCGGCGAGCACCTTGTCCACGAAGACCTGGAGCTGCCCGGCCGAGGCGTCGATGGGGCCGAGGCCGTGGAAGAGCGGGACTCCCGGCAGCTGGCCGTAGTCCAGCGAGAAGACGCAGTAGCCGCGCGCCTCCAGATACGGGGCGAGGGACAGCCAGTTGTCGACGGAGTTGCCGAGCGTCCCGTGGACGAGGACGACGGGGCGGGGGTGCGCGGCGGACGGCTCGCAGGAGTAGTCGTTCCAGCCGGAGGACGGCGCGGCGGCCTCGGCGGTGGCGGCCGGGACGACGGCGAACGCGGCGGCCAGCAGCATCGCTGCGAGCGGTCTGAGCAGGCGTTTCCAGGGCAGCATCGGGTGATCTCCTTGCGGCTCACGGGAGGTGCGACGACTTGCCTCTGTGATCCGGATCACGAGGATGCTGTTCACTCGTCAAGTTACGAACGAGTAGCCACCCATGGGAAGTTACGCGTCGGTAAAAACTTCCCGCCACGGCCACGCACGGATGCGATTCCTGGTAACGGCCTCAGCGCATGTGACGACGCATCACCATGTGGGCCGCACGGGCCCACCGGGCGCGATGCGCAGCAACTGCCCCTGGAGCGAGCGGATCTCCCCTTCCCCGAGCAGCTCCGCCCACGGCCGCACGGCCTCCGCGGCGGCCTCCTCGGCGGCCCGGGCGCACGCCCAGCCCCGCTCGGTCAGCACGATCAGCCGGGCGCGCGCGTCCTCGGGGTGGGGCCGGCGCTCGGCGAAGCCCTTGCGCACGATCTCGTCGACGAGCTGGCTCGCCGCCTGCTTGGTGACCCCGAGATGGGACGCCAGCTCCGTCACGGTCGCGCCGTCGGGAGCGAGCCGGACGAACGCGAAGCCGTGCGCGGGCCGCAGCCCCCCGAAGCCGCGCGCGGCGACCCCGTCATGGATGCGCTGCGTCAACTCGCCCGCCACGGCGAGCAGGGCGGCGGACAGGGCCATGGCCTCGGAGTTCCTCACGCGGACATTGAACACCTTGACAGAATGGTCAAGCTGCTTGACCATGAGAGTGGTCAAGTCGCTTGACCATATCGACCGACCCCCTCACCCACCTCGATCCCCCGGGAGCCCCTCATGCCCGTCGTCCACCCTCGCGAAGCCGTCACCCACGAGATGCACGGCGCCCGCTTCGTCTCGTACGTCACCCCCCGGACCGGCGGCAGGGAGCTGTGCGCCTGGCGCGGCGAACTGCCCGCCGGACTGCGCGCACCCCTGCACACCGTCACCCGGGAGGAGGTCTTCCATCTGCTGAGCGGCGAGCTGCTCGTCACCCTCGACGGCCGCACCGAGCGGATCGCCGCGGGCGACACGGTGATCGTCAACGCCGGCACGCTCTTCGGCGTCGAGAACCCCACCGCCGAGACCGCCGTCTCCTGGGTCACCACCTCCCTCGGCCTGGAGGCGGAACTGGCCGACGGCACCCGGATCACTCCCCCGTGGGCCGCGTGAGCGGACCTGGACGGGGACGACACCCGACCGCCTCACCCTCGGGGCCCGGCCGCGGCAGGCGGTGCCAAGGGCTGTCCCGTAATCCCCGGCGGATCAGCGCGGATCACGGGACAGCCCTCAGCGGATCCAGACCCGCAGCGGGCCGATCGGTTCGAAGCCGTGGCGTACGGCGGCCTCCAGATCGTCGCCGTGTTCGTAGCCGACCACCGGCAGGGCGGGGAACAGGTGGTGCACCGCGGCCAGCACGAGCGGCCAGGCCGTGTCGGGGCCGCCGTCGAGGGCGAAGACGTTGGAGACGCCGACCACCGGGCCGCCGATGCTCGCCACCGCTCCGGCGACCACCCGGCCGTCGGCGGAGTGCCCGGCGAGCAGGCGGGTGGCCGGGTCGGCGAGCAGTCCGGGGCGGAACAGATCCGCGTCGCCACCCCCGTCGTCCCAGGCCGACGCCCAGGCGCGCAGCGCGGCCGCGTCGTCCACCACGCCCCAGTCGAGGGCCGGGAGGACGGCGGGCGGACGCGGCGGGCGGTGGATCCACTGTGCGTCGAACAGGACCCGGAAGCCGGCCTGCGTCAGATCCAGATCCGCGAAGCTGTCCTTGACACTGGCGCCGGGCGCGGCGGTGTCGATGCGGGCCAGCAGCGCGGCCGGGTCGGCGCCGGGCGCCAGCGTCACCGCGTCCGGGTAGTACGGCGGTGTGCGGGCCGGGGCGGCCCACGCCTGTTCGAGGAACTCCCCCGCCACCCCGTGCGCCCGGCTCATCACCGCGCACCACTCGGCGTTGTCGCGGGCGGCCGCCCGGACCATGGACTGCTTCGACATCGTCACGAGTACGGATCCTGACCCGGCACGACCCGACCGGGCAACTCCTTTGTCCAGCCCTCGCTGGCCCCCTGCCGGGACCGGCGAGGGCTGTATCACCGATCATTGAATCGCTCATGTGTTCTAAGACATGTTCGAGCCAGCCCCCTCACCCTGCCTGGTGAGGCTAGAGTAATCGAACGAGCGTACGATGCACGTATCGGACATCCGACGAAAAGGGGGCAGAGTGAGGGAGGTGCGGCATGACGGGCTTCGCTCATCTGCACGTCGCCTCCGGTTACTCCGCCCGCTACGGCGCCTCCCACCCCGAGCACCTCGCCCGAAGGGCGGCCGAGCGGGGCATGGCGGCGCTCGCGCTCACCGACCGGGACACGGTCACCGGGGCCGTGCGGTTCGCGCGGGCCTGCGCGAAGGAGGGGGTCCGGCCGCTCTTCGGCATCGACCTCGCGGTGGCGGCCCTCGCGCCGTCGCCACCGGTCCAGCGCCGCCGCACCCCGGCGCGCGGCGGCGCCCATGTGGCCGAACCGCCGCTGCGGTTCACTCTGCTCGCACGGAACCGGGCGGGCTGGGCCCGGCTGTGCCGCATCACCTCGGCCGCCCATGCCGACGCCCTCGGGGGTACGCCACCGGTGGTGCCCTGGGAGGCGCTGCGCGCGTACGGCGGCCCCGGCCTGACCGTGCTGCTCGGGCCCCTCTCGGAGCCGGTACGGGCCCTGGCGGCGGGCCGGGAGGACGTCGCGATGAGACTGCTGGCGCCCTGGGTGGAGGTCTTCGGGAGGGAGGTCCGGCTGGAGGTGGTCGCGCAGAAACGTTCCGGCACAGGTCCGGGCTCCCTCCGGACGGCCGCCCGGACCCTGGCGCTGGCCGACCGCACCGGCATCACCGCCGTGCTCTCCAACGCCGTCCGCTACGCCGATCCCGCACAGCACCGGCTCGCCGACGTCCTGGACGCCGCGCGGCTGCTGCGCCCGGTCGACCGGCGCCGTCTGGACAGCGGGCAGCGCTGGCTCAAGGACGGGGAAGCCATGGCCGGCGTGGCACGGCTGGTCGCCGAGTGCGCCGGAGCGGACGCCCGGCGGGCCCACCGCCTGCTGGCGGACACCGCCGCCACCGCCGCCGCGTGCGCCGTGGACCCGGCGGCGGACCTCGGGCTCGGCGCCCACCACTTCCCGGAACCGTCCCTCTTCGGCGCCGGGCCCGCGGCGGGAGAAGCCGCCCACCTGCTGCGCCGGCAGTGCGCGGAGGGCCTGGCCCGGCGCGGGCCGGACCGCGACCGGGCCGCGCGGGAGCGGCTGGACCAGGAGCTCGCGGTCATCTCCCGGCTGGGCTACGACGCGTACTTCCTCGCCGTGAGCCAGGTCGTGGCCGACATCCGGGCCAAGGGGATCCGGGTCGCGGCCCGCGGCTCCGGTGCCGGTTCACTGGTCTGCCACGCGCTGGGCATCGCCACCGCCAACCCGCTCGACCACCACCTGCTGTTCGAACGCTTTCTGAGCACGCGCCGGGCCTCGCTGCCCGACATCGACATCGACGTGGAGTCCGCCCGCCGCCTGGAGTGCTACGACACGATCTTCGAACGGTTCGGCAAGGAGCGGGTGGCCGTCACCGCGATGCCCGAGACCTACCGGGCGCGCAGGGCCCTGCGGGACACCGGGCTCGCCCTCGGCATCGCGCCCGCGGACGTCGACCGGATCGCCAAGAGCTTCCCGCACCTGCGGGCCTGCGACATCACCGGCGCCCTCGCCGAACTGCCCGAACTGCGGCAACTGGCCGCCGAGGCAGACCGGTACGGGCCGCTGTGGGAACTCGCGGAGGGCCTCGACTCCCTGGTCCACGGCATGGCCATGCACCCCTGCGGTGTCGTCATCAGCGACGCGACCCTCCTGGACCGGCTTCCGGTGCAGCCCACCCCGCAGGGCGAGTACCCGATGGCCATGGCGGCGAAGGAGGAGATCGAGGCGCTGGGCAACATCAAACTCGACGTCCTGGGCGTGCGGATGCAGTCCGCCATGGCCCACGCCGTCGCCGAGATCGAACGGGCCACCGGCGACCGCGTCGACCTGGACGACCCCCGGCAGGTTCCGCTGGACGACGTCCTCGCCTTCAAGCTCATCCAGGAGAGCCGGACCCTCGGCCTGTTCCAGCTGGAGTCGCCCGGCCAGCAGGACCTCCTGTCCCGGCTCCAGCCCCGCGACGTCCAGGACGTCATCGCCGACATCAGCCTCTTCCGCCCCGGCCCGGTCGCGGGCGGCATGCCCGAGCGGTACATCGCCGCCCGGCACGGCGGCACACCGTCGTACGCCCATCCGGACCTGGAGCCGGTGCTCGCCGACACCTACGGCGTGACCATCTGGCACGAGCAGGTCATCGAGACCCTGTCGGTCATGACCGGCTGCGACTACGCGCTGGCGGAGATCGCCCGGCGGGCGCTCGGCGACAAGGACCGGCTGCCGAGGATCAGGGACTGGTTCCACCGCCTGGCCCGCGCGCGCGGCTACAGCGAGACCGTCCGCGACGAGGTCTGGAGGACCGTGGAGGCCTTCGGCGCCTACGGATTCTGCCGGGCCCACGCGGTCGCCTTCGCCGTGCCCGCGCTGCAGAGCGCCTGGCTCAAGGCGCACCGTCCGGCGTTCCTGCTCGCCGGCCTCCTCGAACACGATCCCGGGATGTGGCCCCAGCGGGTCCTGGTCGCGGACGCCCGGCGGGGCGGTGTGCCGGTGCTTCCTGTCGACGTCAACGACTCCCGGGTACGGCACACCGTGGAGAGGACGGACGGGGAGCGGTGGGGCGTGCGGCTCGCCCTCTCACAGGTGCACGGGATCCGTGCGGAGGAGTCCGCGCGGATCGAGGAGGGGCAGCCGTACGGATCGCTGGCGGACTTCTGGCAGCGGGCCCGTCCCAGCAGGCCCGTCGCCGAACGCCTCGCGGAGATCGGCGCCCTGGACTCCCTCCACGACGGACGCCTCACGCGCCGCGATCTGCTGCTGCAGATCGCCGAACTCCACCGGCAGTCCCGTAGCCGAACCGCGGGGTCGGGGCAACTGCCCCTCGACGGGGGCGCGGTGGGCGGCGCGGAACCGAGCGGTCTGCCGGAGATGACCGGACGCGAGGCGCTGAGCGCCGAGTTGAACACCCTCGGCATCGACGTCTCCCGGCATCTGATGGATCACCATCACCGGCTGCTGCGGGAGGTCGGCGCGACCGACGCGGCGCACCTGCCCCGGATGCGCGCCGGCCGACAGGTGCTCGTCGCCGGCGTGCGGGCCTCCACCCAGACCCCGCCGATCGCGAGCGGCAAGCGGGTCGTCTTCGTCACCCTGGAGGACGGTTCCGGCCTGATCGACCTCGCGTTCTTCGAGGACTCCCACCCTGCCTGCGCCTACACCGTCTTCCACAGCGGACTGCTGCTGGTGCGCGGCACGGTCCAGGTGCGCGGCACCCGCCGCACCGTCGTCGGCACCATGGCCTGGGACCTGGACGAGATCGCCGCCGCCCGCCGAGACAACGGCCCCGAGGCCGCGCTCGCCCTCCTGGGGGAGAGCCACCCGCACCCGACCCCCGCTCAGCCGCAGCGCACCTTGGCCAACAGCACCACAGGCGCCCGCCTCCACCCCTACGCCGACCTCCAGCCCGCCGGCACTCGCTCGGCCGACCTGAAGAAGTTCGGCTACACCAGCCCGGGGAGCGCGGGATGACCACACGGCAGCGGCACATCGCTCACCTCCATTTGCGTGGCTCGCTGACCGAGGATCAGTACGCCTCTGCGATCGAACCAACGTCTGGTGTCACGCCCCATATCCCCCTTATGACGTCGCCCAGCTGGCAAAAGCTCAGACTGAAGGCCCTCTACAGTAAAGAAAGCAGCGCCGGGCTTGCGGGCAACCGCATGATGGCGGCCGACGCGTCCGCGCCGGGAGAGACCACTTGGGTTCCCGCCAAGCAGGCTGCCGCCTGGCTGTATCCCCGCCCGGTCACCGCACTTCCGGGGATCGGCCGTACCGCAGCGGAAACGCTCAACCGATATAAAATGGACCCCATCGGCCAGGTGGTCGAGATACCCGCGGCGACCCTGCAACGACTCCTCGGCGCCGCCCTCGCTCGGCTGCTGGCCGAACGCGCCCGCGGCCACGACCCCCGCCCGGTCATCCCGTCGGAAGCGGCGGCTTATCTGACCGCCGGCCTCGTGCGGACCGGGACTGTCTTGACCCGGCGCGGCATCACCGAGCCGTTTTGGGACTTGCCGAGCAGATCGGGCAACGCCTGCGTGGCGAGAGTCAGGTCGCCAGCCAGCCACCCTCACGGTGAGGTACGCCGACCGCAGCTCCACTACGCGCACCCGCACGCTGCCGGAACCGACCAACCACTCGCCCCCTCCGCGACCGCCCTGGCTCTACTTACCTCCTTGGGGCTGCAGGGAGCGCGCGTCCGCGCCTACGCGATCCGTGTCGACGACCTGCTGCCGGCCGACAACGTCTACTGCCAGCTCTCTCTGGATCCTGGTGATGCCCGCGCCCCGCAGCCGAAGCCGCCGCAGATCGGGCCCGTCGACGCTTCGGGCTTGAGGCTGGGCATCCAGCCGCTTTGGCTGACTGCATCAACCCCGGGCCGAGGATCGCATGACGCTCATCCCGGCCACCGAACGGATTCCCTGTCATGTTCGGCCATCCAGCCTTTCACGGCTGCGAGGCCGAAACGCCGACCCCGGAATACTGCGGGCTCAACCGGGCAACCCGCTTTGACCCATTTGTCGACCATTCAGTCGGAGACCCCGTAGTAGGTCATCAGCTGAGCGGTGCCAGAAGCGCGGCGAGTCCGGGCGGGAGCGGCGTTCGGTGACGATCGCTGGCGTTCACGGAGCGTATCCGCCAGGCCCAGAACGGGCGCATCCCGCACCAGCCCTCGACGCGCTCGCTCTCGTGAACCCGGCGGGTGCACAGCAGTCCGGGACAGTCCCCAAATGTGACACACGACACTATTGACCGATGCGTTCGACCCGCACATGATCACCACAGTTTGTAAGGAAATTTTAAGAGAATGGGTGGGGTGTGTTGACGCACAGACGTCGGCGCGGCTGGCGCCGGGCGATCGGAAGCGGCACGATAGCCGTCGTTCTCCTGGGGGGTGCGATTCCGGCGATCGGGGCCGCGGCGTCCCCGGCGTTCGCCGATGAGGGAGGGACCTCAGCAGCGGCTGATCACAATCCGGAGTCGGAGGCCAGCGCCCTCGCGGCGAAGACCGGTGAGCGCGTGGAGGTGACAGCCAAGACCACTGAGTCCGCGCAGCTGTTCGCCAACCCGGACGGCACCTTCACTCAGGAAATGAACGCGGCGCCGGTCCGCGCCCAGGAGGACGACGGCCGCTGGGCTGCCATCGACACCACCCTCGAGCGTGATGCCGACGGCTCCGTGCGGGCCAGGAACACCACGGCGGACGTCACCTTCTCGGGCGGCGGCAGCGGCAGCGGACTGGTCACCCTGGAGGACGACGGGCACCGGTTGAAACTCGGCTGGCCCGGCCCGCTCCCCGCGCCCCGCCTCGACGGCGCCACCGCCACCTACTCCGACGTCCTCCCCGACGTCGACCTGCGACTGACCGCGCTGAGCACCGGCTACACCTCCGTGCTCGTCGTCAAGACCGCCCAGGCGGCGAAGAACCCGGCGCTCGCGACGATCAGGATGACCACCTCCGGCGCCGGCCTGGACATCGCCCCGACAAGCGACGGCGGTTTCGTCGCGCGAGACGGCGACGGCACCCCGGTCTTCGAGAGCCCGGCGGGCCGGATGTGGGACTCGGCAGGTGACATCGCGGACGCCGACACCGCGGGCGTCAGCACGCAGCTCGCACGCACGGCCCAGGTCGACCCCGAGCCCACGCCGACCGCACCCGTCCCGCTGCCCGATGCCGGGGGTGAGCCGGCCCCCACCGAGGGCCCCGGCACCGGTGACGCGGCGGCAGATCTGCCACTCCACATCACCGGAACCACCCTGGAGATCACCCCGGACCCAGCCCTTCTGCACGGCGAGGACACCGTCTTCCCGCTGTACATCGACCCGCCGACCAAGGGCATCTCCCTGGGCGACTGGACGGCGCTAGCCTCCAACGGCACCAAGTACTGGAAGTTCAGCGGTGACAAGGGCGTGGGGCGCTGCTCCAACTACGCCGGCTACCTCTGCTCCAACAGCCCGTACACCCAGCGCATGTACTTCGAGTACCCGCTCTCCTCGATCCATGGCAAGAAGATCCTGGACGCGACCTTCGAGGTGTACCAGGTGTGGACGTTCACCTGTGATGCGCACTGGTACGACCTGAGCCACGTGACCAAAGGCATCTCCGACAGCACCACGTGGTCGAGCCGCCCCAGTGCGGACGACCTGATGGGCGACCGCTACGTGTCCTACGGGCGCGGCAGCCTGTGCAGCCCGTCGCAGCCGGCCAACTGGGTGCGGTTCAGCGACAACGTGGGCGAGGAGACCAATGAGAACCTGACGACGACGCTTGCCTCGCACGCCGCGAACAAGGACGCGCAGATCACCTTCTCGTTGACCGCGCACGACGAGTCCGACGCTGGAGCGTGGGCGCGGTTCCGCAACGACGCGAAGCTGTCGGTGACTTACGTGTCATACCCAGACAAGCCGACGTCGTACGGCGTCCAGCAGGGCACCACGGGGCGGACCTGCAACGCCTCGACGCTGCCCTTCGCCACCAGCGACACCTCGCCGAAGATGCTGGGTACGGTGCAGTCGGTGGACGGCAGCCAGGCCCAGCTGCGCGCCGACTTCGAGGTGTGGAAGGCCGACGGCTCCAGCCGCGTGTGGACCGCGAACTCGCCAAGCGGCGCCTGGGTGGCCGACAACGCCGTCCGTGATGCCAGCACCAGCACGCTGACGGCGCAGACGAACTACCGGATGCGGGTCAGGACGCAGGCGTACTACATGACAGACCGGGGCGACTCGGGTGTCCTGGACTCGGCCTGGTCGTCCTGGTGCTACTTCCGCGTCGACACCGACTCGCCGCCGTCGCCCGTCATCAGCAGCACCGATGGCCTGTACAAGCCAGCCGACGCCTATCCGGCGGCGGGCGGTGTGGGTACCCCGGGCAAGTTCACCTTCACTCCTGCGGACACCAACCCCACCACGGCCGGCATCCAGTCCGACGTCGTCAGCTACAAGTGGAAGCTGAACAGCGGCGCGATCTCCTCGCCGATCAACGTGGCCACGGGCACGGCCACCACCCTGTCGATCACCCCGAACCAGCCAGGTGAGAACACCATCCAGGTCTGGGGCTTCGACGCGGCTGGGCACAGCTCCCTCACCGGCTACTACAGCTTCCTGGTTCTGGGGGCCGAACTGCCCTCGGGAATCTGGCACCTGGACAACGCCGTCACCGACGCCACCACCGCGACCCAGCACCCGCTGACCAACGCGGGTGCCACCTGGGACACCCTGGCCCGCAGCGGTCCCGGTGCGGCGAAGCTGAACGGCACCACAGCCTATCTGTCCACCTCCGGCGCGGTCCTGGACACCACCAAGTCCTTCACCGTCTCAGCCTGGGCGCGGCTGACGAAGAACGACGTCAACTACACCGTCCTGTCCCAGGCGGGCACCAACGCCTCCGGGTTCCAGCTGTACTACTCCAGCTCCTACAAGGCCTGGGTCTTCAACCGCCACCAGTCGGACGTCGTCAGCCCCGGCATCACCCGCTCGATCGGCACCAAGCCGCCGGTCCTGAACGCCTGGACCCACCTGGCGGGCGTCTACGACGCGGCGAACCAGACCGTCCAGCTCTACGTCAACGGTGTCCCGCAGGGCGCCCCGGTGGCGTTCACCACACCGTGGAAGGCGTCGGGCAACCTCCAAATCGGGCGGCTGTGGTACGACGGCGGCAGCAAGGAGAACTTCTCCGGCACCATCGACGAGGTGAAGGTCTGGTCCCGCGCCCTCGCGGACACCGAGGTCACCCATGATGCCTGGCTGGAGGACGAGGACCTGAGCGACGGCACGGCCGGCGACCCGGTCCCGGCGCTCGTCGCCAAGTGGGACGCCACCGACATGGCGAACGCCACCGGCACCACCGTCAAGGACACCAGCGGCTTCGGCCGGAACCTCACCCTGAATGGGGCGACGCTCACCCAGGTCAGCATCGGTGACCCGGACATCGGCGAAGAGGTCACGACCACGCAGACGATGGCCTTGAACGGCACCAGCGCGTACGCCACCGCCACCGGCCCGTTCATCGACGACACCGGCTCGTTCACCGCGACCGCGTGGGTCACGCTGAACCCGGCCAAGTTCACCGACACCACCAAGTCGTACGCAGTGCAGGTCTTCGGCCAGTCGGGCACCAGCCAGTCCTCCTGGGGCGTCTGGTACGAGCAGCCGGCCGGCAGCATACAGGGCCGCTGGACGTTCGGCCGTCCCGACAAGGACGGCACCGGCGCGGTCTGGACCACGAGCGCATCCAACGCGTTCACCACAGCCCAGCTGGGCGTCCCGGTCATGCTGACGGTCGTCTACGACGCCCAGGCGGCGGCCGACCCCAACGACGCCTCCAAGCTCGGCGCGCTCAAGCTGTACGTCGACAGCGCCCTGATGGGCGACGAGGACGGCGTGTCCTACCCGGCCCCCTGGCAGAGCGGGGGGGCGTTCGAGATCGGCCGGGCGAAGATCGACGGCGCCACCGCGCGCTACTTCCCCGGGACGATCGACAGCGTCCGCGTCTGGGCCGGAGCCACCTCCACCGACACGATCGCCAACCGGCGCAACGCCGAGCAGCGATAGCTGCGAGGGCAGGGGGAGGACAGGCTGAATCCCCGTCCTCCCCTGCCCTGCCTGTCCTTTCTTCTTTTCTCTCCTATCCCCTTTCTCCTCCCTTTTCGACAACCGGGATATCACCGTGTCTTCATCACCCTTCCGCAGACGCGTGCCAGCGGCGGTCGTACGCCGCTGGCTCGGTCGTGGCGGACTCGTTCTCTCCCTCTCCCTGTTGTCGCAGGTGGTCGTGCCCTCGGGCTACGACTTCGCGGCACAGGCTCAGTCAGCGGCGTCCCGCAAGCTGGAGGACCGGCCCGACGCGAAGATCGACAAGGTGGGCGTGCTCAAACCGGGCACATCCAAGGCACCCAAGGACAAAGCCGTCCCGGCCGTCACGCAGACGCGTGAGCGGCTGAAGCGAGCTGCCTGGCCGACGGCCAGCAAGGCCACCGCCGAGGTCCCGGTGGTCGGCAAGGCGTCCGTCGCCGTGGGCGGCCTGGGCCTGAAGCTGGCCCAAGTGCCAGCGCCCAGGGCCGCGCAGCGCAAGGCGGTCGCCACGGGTCCGGCCGCGCGGGTGACGCTCGACGTCCAGTCCCGGTCGGCCGCGCAGAAGGCGGGTGTCAGCGGTGTGCTGCTGACCGTGGCCCCGTCCAAGACCGCGTCCGCCATCGGCACCGGAAAGCTTCGGGTCTCGCTGAGCTACGCCTCGTTCAAGGACGCCTACGGTGGTAACTTCGGCCCCCGGCTGCGCCTGGTAACGCTGCCGGCATGCGCGCTGACCACGCCGCAGAAGAAGGCGTGCCGCACCCAGACCCCGGTGGCGGGTGCGGACAATGACGCCGCGGCGCAGACCGTGATGGGCACCGTCTCCGCCCGCACGCCAATGCTGCTGGCGGCGTCGACCGACGGTTCGGGCAGCGGTGGCGGCAGCGACTACAGCGCCACCTCGCTCTCCCCGACCTCGACCTGGGAGGCTGGCGGCAGCACGGGTGACTTCACCTGGAACTACCCGCTACGGGTTCCTCCGGCGACCGCCGGCCCGTCACCGAACCTGTCGATCTCCTACAACTCCGCCTCGGTGGACGGCCGTACGGCCGGGGAGAACAACCAGACATCGGTGATCGGTGAAGGCTTCTCGCTGACCGAGTCCTACATCGAGCGCAAGTACGGCTCGTGCAAGGACGACGGGCAGACCGGCAAGGGCGACCTGTGCTGGAAGTACGCCAACGCCACCCTCGTCCTCAACGGCAAGGCCGTCGAGCTGGTCAACACATGTGCGGACAAGACGGCCTGCGACAGCGCGGCCTTGTCCCAGGCCTCCGGCGGGAGCTGGAAGCTGAAGAACGAGGACGGCACTCGCGTCGAACATCTGACCGGGGCCACCGGCAACGGTGATGACAACGCCGAGTACTGGAAGGTCACCGACGCCTCCGGCAACCAGTACTTCTTCGGCAAGCACCGCCTGCCCGGCTGGAGCGACAAGGGCACCACCGACACCTCCGACGACGACCCGGTCACCAACTCCGTGTGGACCGTGCCGGTCTTCGGCGACGACTCCGGCGAGCCCTGCTACAAGTCGACCGGCTTTGCCGACTCCTTCTGCAACCAGGCATGGCGCTGGAACCTCGACTACGTCGTGGACACCCACGGCAACGCCTCCACGTACTGGTACACCAAGGAGACGAACTACTACTCGAAGAATGCCGACACCACGGCCAACGGCACGAGCTACACCCGAGGCGGCTACCTCAACCGCATCGACTACGGCCTGCGCAACGACCTGCTCTACAGCAAGCCGGCCGCGCAGCAGGTCCGCTTCGCCTACGCCGAGCGGTGCCTGTCCTCGTGCACGAGCCTGACGCCGACGACGAAGGCCAACTGGCCCGACGTGCCCTTCGACATGATCTGCGCGTCCGGCACCAAGTGCACCACCCAGATCGGCCCGTCCTTCTTCACCCGCAAGCGCCTGACGGACGTGACCACGTCGGTGTGGACCGGCAGCGGCATCACACAGCGGGACGTGGACACCTGGCACCTCGACCAGGACTTCCCCGACACCGGTGACGCCTCCTCGCCGAGCCTGTGGCTGAAGTCCATCCAGAACACCGGCAAGGCCAACAGCACCGCGGCCGCGATGCCGCCGATCGTCTTCGGCGGCATCCAGATGCCCAACCACGTCGAAGGCAGCGGCCCGGACACCCTGCGCTACATCAAGTGGCGCGTGCGCACCATCAAGACCGATACCGGCTCGACCATCACCGCCAACTACTCCGACCCCGACTGCGTCTGGGGTTCGAGCATGCCGACGAACATCGACAAGAACACCCGCCGCTGCTTCCCCGTCAAGTGGTCCCAGTCCGGGGCGACGCCGGTCACCGACTGGTTCCACAAGTACGTAGTCACCTCGGTCTTCCAGGACGACCCCTACGGCCACGGCGACACGGCCGAGAAATACTACGACTACCAGGGCGGCGCGGGCTGGGGTTACGCCGACGACGAAGGCATCACCAAGGTGTCCAACCGCACCTGGTCGCAGTGGCGTGGCTACGACAAGGTCGTGGAGACCTCCGGCGACACCGAGGGCCCGCGCTCGAAGAAGTCCACCCTCTACATGCGCGGTCTGAACGGCGAGAAGGAACTCGACGGCACCCCCCGCACGGAGAAGGTCACCGACTCCACCGGCGCCGCCATCGACGACTCCCGCCAGTATGCCGGTTTCATCCGCGAAACCATCATCTACAACGGTGCCGACGAGGACAGCGGCACCATCAACACCCCGTGGTCGTACCGGACCGGAAGCCACACCTACAGCTGGGGCACCACCGATTCCTGGATCGTCCAGGCCGGCGAGACCAGCACCCGCACCAAGACCTCCACCGGCACCCGCACGGTCAACCAGAAGACCACGTACGACACCACATACGGCATGCCGATCACCGTGGAGGACAGCGGCGACACCGCCAAGAGCGGTGATGAGTCCTGCGTGCACACCAGTTACGCCCGCAACACTTCGGCCTGGCTGGTGAACCTGGCCTCGCGCACCGAGACGTACTCGGTGCCGTGCACGACCATCCCGACGATCCCCGACGACGTCGTTTCCGACGTCACCACCGCCTACGACAACCAGGCGGTCGGGGTGGCGCCAACCAAGGGCGACAACACCGCCTCCTACCGGGTCGCGAGCTACGGCGCGGTCGACAAGAAGCCGGTCTACCAGCAGGTCGCCGGTGCCACCTACGACAAGCTGGGCCGCCCGCTCACCGCGACCAATGCGCTGAACCAGACGGTCCGTACCACCTATGTCCCCGACGACACCGGCTACGGCCCGCTGACGTCCAAGACCACCCAGGACCCCAAGCTCTACACGACCACCACCGTGGTGGACCCGGCGTGGGGCACCGCCACCAAGTCCACCGACGCCAACGGCAACGCCACCGAGTGGGCTCTCGACGCGCTTGGTCGCCTCAAGTCGGTCTGGAAGCCGGACCGTTCACGCTCGCTCGGTGACGCCGCCAGCATCATCTACGCCTACGGTGTCAACAACGACAAGGAGACCTGGATCCGCACCGACGCCCTGAAGGCGGACGGAAAGACGTACAACAGCTCGTACGAGATCTTCGACGGTCTGCTGCGGTCCCGGCAGCAGCAAGTCCCCGCGCCTGACGGCGGCCGGGTGATATCCGAGACCCTCTACGACGACCGCGGCCTGGCCTACGTGGCCAACTCCCAGGTCCACGACAACAACGCGCCCTCGGGCACCCTGGCCAACACCTTCCAGGGCTCCGTCCCCGCCTCCACCGAGACGGTCTTCGACGGCGCCGGGCGCGCCACCGAGTCGATCTTCCGGGTCTACGACCAGGAGAAGTGGCGGACCAAGACCGACGACCAGGGCGACCGCGTCGCCGTCACCGCAGCCGTGGGCGGCACCGGCACCCTGACGGTCAATGACGCCCGCGGCCGGGTCACCGAGCGCCGCGAGTACGGCGGCCCCAACCCGACCGGCAGCGACTACACGCGCACGCTGTACGAGTACACGCCCGGCGGCCAGCTCAAGAAGGTGACCGGCCCCGACGGGGCGGTGTGGACGTACGACTACGACCTGCGCGGCCGCAGGACCGTCTCGACCGACCCGGACAAGGGCAGGAGCGACACCACCTACAACGACACCGACCAGCCGCTGACCGTCACCAGCACCCTCGACGGCACCTCGCGCACCCTGATCACCGACTACGACGAACTGGGCCGCAAGACGGGTACCTGGGACGGAGTCGAGGACGACTCCCACCGCCTGACCAAGTTCACCTACGACAGCCTCGCCAAGGGACAGCCGACGGCCTCCATCCGCTACGTCGGCGGCACCACCGGCAAGATCTACTCCCAGGTCATCACCGGCTACGACGCACTCGGCCGCCCCAAGGGGACCAAGACCGTCATCGCCGCCACTGACCCCCTGGTCGTCGCCGGTGCACCGCAGACATTCACCACGTCGACGACGTACAACATCGACGGCACCATCCAGTCCACCTCGATGCCTGCGGCAGCCGGCCTGCCCGCCGAGACCGTCACCAACAGCTACAACGGCCTCGGCATGCTGACCGGCACGGACGGCCTGACGGACTACGTCCAGAACATCGGCTACTCCCCGTACGGCGAGATCGAGGAGACCCGCCTCGGCACCTCCACCGGCGCCAAGCAGCTCCAGATCCTCAACCAGTACGAGGACGGCACCCGCCGCCTCGCCAACACTCACACCGTCGACCAGACCAACACCGGCTACACGAGCGACGTCGACTACGTCTACGACGCCACCGGTAACGTCAAGTCGGTCACCGACAAGGCGAACGGCAAGGACACCCAGTGCTTCGCCTACGACGGTTACCGCCGCCTGACCGAGGCCTGGACCCCATCTTCCAACGACTGCTCCACCGCCCGCTCGGCGGCCGTCCTCGGCGGCCCGGCCCCGTACTGGACCAGCTGGTCCTACAAGCCCGGTGGCCTGCGTGACACCCAGACCGAGCACAATGCGACGGGCGACACCAAGACCAGTTACGGCTACCCAGCCGTCAATGCCAACGGGACCGGCCAGCCCCACACCATGACCTCGGTCACGGTCGACGGCGGTACCGCCAAGTCGTACGAGTACGACGAGCAGGGCAACACCACCAAGCGTTACAGCCCCACTGGCACCGCGCAGAGCCTCGACTGGGGCATCGAAGGAGAGCTGACCCACCTCACCGAAGGGTCGAAGAACACCGACTACCTGTACGACGCCAACGGGGAACTCCTGATCCGCCGCGGCCCCAGCAAGACCATCCTCTACCTGGCCGGCCAGGAACTCCACTACGACACCGCCGCCAAGAACTTCACCGCCCAGCGCTACTACCCATCAGGCGACGCCACCGCCGTCCGTACCGAGACCGGCCTGTCCTGGATGGTCGACGACCACCACGGCACCGCCTCGATGACGGTGGACGCCACCACCCAGGCGGTCGCCCGCCGCTACATCAAGCCGTTCGGCGAAGAACGCGGCGCGACACCGCCGGCATGGCCCGACGACAAGGGCTTCCTCGGCAAGCCCGCCGACGCCGACACCGGACTCACCCACGTCGGCGCCCGCGAGTACGACCCGGCCACCGGACGCTTCCTGTCCGTCGACCCGATCCTCGCCCCAGACGACCACGAATCCCTCAACGGCTACGCCTACGCCAACAACACCCCGGTCACCAAGTCCGACCCGACCGGCCTCAGGCCGATCACGGACTGCGAGATCGGGTGCAGCGACGGCAAGGGCGGCGCGTACCGGGACTACATGACAATGGGTCCCAACGGGACGTGGGTGTACCACTCCACGAAGACGTACAGCACGACGGTCGAGTACCGAGCCTCGAACGGCGCCACCGGCACCGGGAGCATGACCATCACGGTGCACACGGACGGCGGCGTCAAGTCGGCGCAGATAGTGTTCAAGAAGGGTCCCGAGCCGGAACCTGAAAAGAAGGAGCAGCCCCGATTTAACTTGCTCGCGGGTAGCTACCCTGTCCCGGCCAACCAGAGTGCCAAGGACCTCCTCACCGACCGGCCCAAGCTCGCCACCTGGCAGAAGGTCGTACTGGGTGTCATCACCGCCGTGGCGGTGGCGGTGGTCGGCGCCCCGGTCGTCGCGGCCGCCGGACCGGAGATCACCACGGCCTGTCTGGCCAATCCCGCGGGCTGCGCCGAGGTCGTGGCCGAGATCGGGACGGGCGGCGCCGCGGGCGGAAGCATGCCGTCCGGCTCCGCGTACGGCGGCGCGGCGAACGCCGCCAACGGGGTGCGTCTCGGGAAGCAACTGGAGTACGAGGCGGATGCGGCCGCGGCGTCCAAGATGTTCACTACGGACGGAGACCTCACTGCGGAGACCATCGCGCGTTCCCACAAGATCCAGGAAGGAACCAAGATGAAGAACCCGCACTTGGAGGAGTACTTCGCGGCGCACGGCGGAGCCGAGCAGTGGGGCAAGTACGGCACCCCGCGCCTCAACACTCCCGGAGGCGAGGGAACGCTCGACATTCACTTCTACAGAAACAAAGTGACCGGAGAGATCTACTACTACGACTACAAGGTGAAGCTGGGCGGAGGTGACCGAAGTTGAGAGTTCGCTATCTGGGCGTTCCGGACACGCCGCCCGACCCGCTCGACGGCAGGTACTACTTCACTCCGGAGCAGGAATACGTCGTACTCGAACTCCATGTCCACAGCGACGGGTCCTTCGAGCTGCGCATCGAGCATTCGCCGCGCGACCTCGCCGGTCTGTTCGACGGGAAGTACTTCGAGCAGGTGTCCGATGTCATTCCGTCCCAGTGGAGCGTGGAGATTCATCCCTGGGGCGGGCTGAGCATGGGCCCGAAGGAATGGATCGAGGGGGACTTCTGGGAGCGCATGATGGAGCGCGATCCGGATGCGGAAGCCGCCTTCGCGGCGGTCCGTGACGCGATCCTGGCAGAGGATCCGATCACCTGATCCAGCGACCTCCGCGCCCGGTGTGGACGTCCCTTCATGGACGTCCACACCGGGCATCCGCATTGTTGCGGAACGAGTTCGCCGCCGCCCGCCGCGACAACGGCCCCGAGGCCGCGCTCGCCCTCCTGGGGGAGAGCCACCCGCACCCGACCCCCGCTCAGCCGCAGCGCACCTTGGCCAACAGCACCACAGGCGCCCGCCTCCACCCCTACGCCGACCTCCAACCCGCCGGCACCCGCTCCGCCGACCTGAAGAAGTTCGGCTACACCAGCCCGGGTTCGGCGGGATGAGCGCCCGTCGGGGGCGCATCGCCCGCCCTCACCCGCGGCCCTGTCCTGCAGGCCCGTCACTCGGGCAGCGGGCCCGCCAGTGCCTTCTGGTGCTGCATCCGGGTCAGCCGCAGCACGAGGGCGATGGCGAGCAGTGCGCTCACGATGTCGACGCTGTCGGAGAACAGCATCGTGCCGGCCGCGTGGTGGAGTTCCGAGGGGGTCTTGGCGTGCCGGTCCGCGGTGAAGGCGGCCCGGTCGGCGGCGAGCGAGAGGATCCACAGCCCCCACCAGGCGTTGACCAGTGCGTGCGAGGGACGCCGGCCCCAGGGGGTGCTGGCGTCCCAGATGTCGAGGGTGACCCGGCGCGGGAACCAGAGGTTCGCGACGGGGACGAACCAGCCGCCGATCGCCCAGCCGCGCGCCTTGCTGTGGGCGGACTGGTCGAACACCTCGGCGTTGACCCGTACCCGGTAGAACCAGCAGAGGTACACGGCGATGGCAGCCACCAGCGTGGCGACCTGGGCCAGGCCCGCCACACCGGAGAGGGTGTCGGCGCGTTCGGCGCGCCGGACCATGTCGGTGCCGGCGACACCCTTCATGAGGTCGTCCGTGACGTCGATCGACACGAGGTCCGACCAGACGGCTGCCAGGTCCGCGGCGACGACGAGCCCGAGCGCCGCTGCGGCGGCCCGCCCGAGCCCGACCGGTGATCGCAGCCAGGCCGTGGGGGCGGGAGGCACGTAGGGCACGGCCGCGGGAGGCGGCGGGTCGGACGGGGCCGGTGCGACGGCGCACTGGGCGCACAGGGTGTCGTCGGGCTTGGCGGCGTAGTGGTCGCAGCGGGCACAGATCATGCGGGTCCCCCGGGAAACGAGCGAGAAGAGCGAACGAGAAAGGCGAACAAGAAGCACACAGAGGTGAAGTCGCCGTGCACAGCCCTCCCCAAGGCATCACACAGCCTCCGGAAGATACGTTTCCTCGGCCCCATACGTCCACTTCGATCCCGCCTGGCGCATCGGGGCCCGCCGAGCGCCCGCCGGCCACGCCTCGACGACCGATCACACCACGAAGAGTCGCACAAATATTCGAACAAGGTCTACGGTGGAGGCGAGGGAGCGCCCGAGGGACCGAGAGGACACCCGAGGCGCCTGGTGCACCCAGGGAGCGCGGGATGACCACACGGCAGCGGCACATCGCCCACCTCCATCTGCACGGCCCGCCGACCGAGGACCGGTACGGCGACGCGGTCGAACTGATGCGCGGAGTCACGCCGCACACCCAGGCCGTCCCGCCGGACGCCGTCCACCTCGATCTGACCTCGGCACTCCGGTACTTCGACCTGTCCCCCTACGACGTGGTCCAGCTGGCGAAGATCCGGCTGAAGGCGCTGTACGGCATCGACAGCAGCGCGGGGCTCGCGGGAAACCGCATGCTCGCGACCATGGCGGCCGACGCGTCCGCGCCGGGGGAGACCACCTGGGTCCCCGCCGAACGGGCCGCCGAGTGGCTGCGTCCCCGACCGGTCACCGCGCTGCCCGGCATCGGGCGCGCCACGGCGGCCACCCTCGCCAGACACGGCCTGCACACCATCGGCCAGATCACCGCGCTGCCCCCGTCGACCCTGCAACGACTCCTCGGCACCGGCCAGGCACGACTGCTGGCCGAGCGCGCCCGGGGCCACGACCCCCGCCCGGTCACCCCGAGGGAGCCGGCGGCGCATCTGAGCGTCGACCTCGTGTTCGACCGCGACTGCCTCGACCCCGCGGAGCAGCACCGGGCGGTCCTGGAGCTCGCCGACCAGACCGGCCGGCGCCTGCGCGGCGAGGCCCAGGTGACCGGTCGGCTCACCCTCGTCGCGCGATACGCCGACCGCAGCTCCACCACGCGGACCCGCGCGCTGCCGGAGCCCACCGACCACTTCCCCGCCCTCGCCGACACCGCCCTGGGCCTGCTGGGCACCCTCGGGCTCCAGCGCGCACGAGTGCGTTCCTTCGCGATCCGCGCCGACGACCTCTCCCCGGCAGGCACCGCCCACCGTCAGCTCTCCCTGGACCCTCGCGACATCCGGGCCCGCGCGGTCGAAGCGGCCGCGGACCGGGCCCGCCGGCGCTTCGGCCCGCAGGCCGTGCGCCCCGCCGCCCTGACGGACGGCCACCGGGACCGAGGCCGGACCCCGACCTCGACCCCGCCCTCGCCCCCGAGGTAGCCGGACCGGCCGACTGGACAGATCCGAGTAGACACGGTGCGGCACTCGCTGCCCGCGTCCGTGCACATCGCGCTGCGCTCGACCGTCCGAGGCGTACAGGGGGCTCACGAGGTCGACATCAGGTCGTGTGTGCGACAACCGGCCCCTGCCGCAGGGCGGATGATCCTCGCTGGTCCCCACTGGTCCTCACCGGCCGTTTCCCGCCGCGCATGCCGGCCGAGGGTTGCCCCTCCCCGGCCGTCGAGGTCTGGTCCTGGCCGAATCTCGACCCTTCGATGTGCGTGTCGGCCGTACGGGAGTGTCCGCGGACAGGAGCGAGCCCCCGTGCACGAGATGCACGGGGGCTCGCCCGCCGCCGGTCGCGGGACCGGGACGGAGGTGGGGGTGGGGTGGGATCAGCCGACGCTCACGCCGTACGCGCTGAGCGCCTCGGTGACCGGCTGGAAGAAGGTCGTACCGCCGGAGCTGCAGTCACCGCTGCCGCCGGAGGTCAGACCGTAGGCGGTGCTGCCCGAGTACAGAGGGCCGCCGCTGTCGCCGCCCTCGGCGCAGACCGTGGTCTGGATGAGGCCGTAGACGATGTCGCCGCTGCCGTAGTTGACCGTGGCGTTCAGCGCGGTGACCCTGCCGCTGTGGGTGCCGGTGGTGGAGCCGCGCCGGTAGACGGTGGTGCCGACGCTCGGGGTGGCGGCACGGGTGATGCTCTGGCTTCCGACCGCGCTCGGGTGCGCGACGGAGGAGTTGGTGTAGCGGACCAGGGCGTAGTCGTTGCCCGGGAAGCTGTAGCCGACGTTCGTGCCCAGGACCGTGGTCTTGCCGGAGTTGGAGTACCAGGTGGAGGCGACCTCGCCGCAGTGGCCGGCGGTCAGGAAGTAGTAGGTGCTCCCGCTGTGCACGTTGAAGCCGAGCGAGCAGCGGTACTGGCCGCCGTAGATGGCGTCGCCGCCGGAGATCAGCTTGTTGAACCGGCCCGTGGTGTGCTTGATCGTGAGGGCCGAGGCGTTGCCGCCCGCCGCCTTCTCGATCTTCGCGATGTCGGCCTGGGAGACCCTGCTGTCGGCGGTGACGACGACACGGCCCGTGGCGGCGTCGACCGACCAGGCGGTGCCCGCGATGTCGGAGGCGAGCACCGCGTCGCTCGCCTGGGCGAGTTGGTTCGCGCTGAAGGTGTGCGCGGCGCTCGCGCTCGCGTTCGCGGTGGGGACGGCGAACGCGGCTGCGGCCGCGAATCCGGTGACCACGGCGAACAGCCGGGTCCGTCTCGCGAGACGACCGGTGGGGCTCGTGGGGGTGGTGCGCTTGATCCTCACTTTTCGTTCCCTCCAAGGGAAGTCGGGGGCCCGCGTGGGGATCGGGGGCCCGTGAGGCGCAGCCAGGGGCGAGGCTCGGCCGGCTGGCCAAAGTCGTGCCCCTGACAAGCGCTGTGGGGAGTATTCGGCCGCCCGGCCGACGGGCACAAGGACGCTTTCGGCCGTGCAGCGTTCAACTGACCCAGGTCCCGGGGAGGGTGGGGAGGGCGGGGTGGGGATCGCGGGACGGCCCTCAGCGCAGGGTCCGCTCCCCCGCCTCGATCGCGACGCCCAACGTGTTGCCGGGCGGGGGGAAGGGGCAGACGAAGTGGTCGCTGAAGGCGCACGGCGGGAGCAGGGCGCGGTTGAGGTCCACCGTCGTGCGCCCGTCGCCGTCCGGCGCGGGCGGGCGCAGGAACCGGAAGCGGTAACTGCTCTCCCGGCTGGTGGAGTCGGCGAAGACGGCCCACAGCGAGCCGTCGTCGTCCACCGACACCTGGAGCGTGAGGTCCTGCTCGTCCAGGGTGAACGCGAGGACACCGCCGAGGGCGAGCCCGCGGTGCCGCCCGTCGGCGTTCTCCACGTGCACCGTGCGGTGCTCCCCGTACGGGGTGAAGTGGCCCTCGACGATCCAGCGCGGGTCGTGGGGTGTGGCGTCGATGCCCTTGAAGGCCCGGCGTGCCGGGGCGGCGGGGTCGTAGACGCGCACCCCCCACTCGCCCTCGCGCACGAGGACGACCAGCCGGCGCTCACCGGTCGCGACCCGGGCCGCGGTCACCGGGCCCGGGTCGGCCTCGAGCCGGACCCTCCCGGTGAACGGCTCGCCGTCGAGGGTCAGGCCGTCGTACTCGGCGGCGGTCAGGAGCACCGCGCCGTCGTCGGCGGTCCATCGCCCCGGGACACCCGGGACCTCCCCCTCGGGGCAGTCCTCCAGCCAGTGGGTGCCGGTCAGGGCGAGCGGCCCATAGGGCGCGGACACCTGTGCGGTGCGGTGCTCGTGCCACTGCTTCCACTCGTCGGATGCGTCCGTCGTCATGTGAGGAACCCTCGCACACGACGGGCCCCGTCCCGGCGCACGGGCGCGACGCGATGGCGGTGCGCCGCCGGGGCCGGCGGCCGCTCAGCAGCCGCAGTCGCACCCGCAGTCGCAGCAGTCACAGCCGTCGCAGCAGTTCCCGCAGTCGTTGCCGCACGAGCAGCACTCCCCACAGCCCTCGCAGCAGTCGCAGCAGTCACCGCAGTCCTGGCAGAACCCCTCCTTGCGCTGCCTGGTCCAGGGGTCCTCATAGGTTCCGCAGCACATCTGGCAGGTGCAGGCGAGGCCCAGCCAGACGGCACAGCCCGCGAGCAGTCCGCGCCCCCGGCGGGGCGGCCGAGGCGGCCCACCGGGGCCGCCCGGGCCTGGGGGGCCGCCGGGTGCGTGCGGGTCGCCGGGCGGGTACGGGCCGGTGGGCGCGTGGGGTCCGGACGGCGCCGGTCCGTACAGCTCGGGCGGGTGCGCGCACGACGTCGTACCGAAGGCGCGGTCCACGGAGTTGCGCAGTTCGTGCGCGAGCAGGACATGCGCGAGGTGCCCGTCGGTGAACTCCGCGTCGCGCAGCGCGAGACGTATCCCGCGCAGCGCGTCGTCGGCGAGACGGCGCGCCTCGGCCAGGGAGGTCCCGGTGGCCGTCAGCGGGTTCCAGGCGCCCGACGCGGCGTCGGCCTGCCTGTCCTCCACCGCGTCCAGCAGATGCGCGAGCCGTCCGAAGAGCCGGCCCGCCTCGGCGAGCGGCCCGGCGTTGCCGGGGCGCCCGGCGAGGACCGCGGTGTGCGCGAAGGCCGCGGCGGTGGCGGTCTCGGTCGGCTCGGTGACGGTCAGCAGGGGGGTGCCGGGACCGGCCAGGGCCTCGATGCCGGCCTGGCGGTCCACGGCCGCCACGAGCACGGCGGTGTCGAACCCGACGTCGGAGCCGGTGCGCGCTCCGGCGCTGTCCCACCGCGCGGCCACCCGGCGCGCGGCGAGGGCCATCGGGCGGCGCGCGAGCAGTCCGTCACCGTCGGCGAGGTGGTCGCGCATCTTGGCGGAGGCGAGCACCAGCGACACGGCCGCCGCGAGCCGCGCCCCCTCGCCCCGTGCGACGGAGGCGGTGCGCATGCCGCGCAGCGGGCAGGGCCCGGCGGTGCGCCGGCCCTCGGCGGCCGGGCCCGTCTGAGCCTCCGTCAGAACCGAGACGAGCAGGCCGTCGTAGTTGGTGACGAGCCGGGCGAGCTGCCCGTGGTCGCCGCGCAGCGCGAGGCACAGCCCGCAGAGGTGCGCCATCCACTGGCTTCTGAGCCCCTTGGTCAGTCGGTGCCGACAGGGCCGGACCATCCCGAACACAAAACTCCCCCGTGCCTGGTACGACGTTGAGCTGTGGCAGCGTAACTGCCCCCTCGTTCACCCGTACGCACCGGCCGTCACCCAAACGCCGACGAAGATCCTATTTCACTCTTAGTCAGCAGCCGTACACGGTACGCCCCTTGGGGCGCCCGGGCTCTCGACGTCAGCGTCGTGCACCAGTACCGTCACGAAACCCCCGTGAGGTGTCTAACCCCTTGGCGCTGCATCCGCATCATGGACGACCATGGGACCGGACCGCGGAACGTTTGAAGGAAGACCGCTGTGAGAGGAGGCGTCCATGGGATCAGTACGCAAGGCGAGTGCCTGGCTCGGCCTCGTCGACGACAACGATGACGAGCGTTACTACGACGACGACTACGCCGAGGGCCAGGAGCACGGCGACGCCTGGGTGACCGACCCCCGTGTGCAGATCGCCACCGACACGGCCGAGGAGGAGGGCCGCCGGATCGGCACGGTCACCCCGGACAGCTTCCGGGACGCCCGCGTCATCGGCGAACTGTTCCGGGACGGCGTCCCGGTCATCATGAACCTCACGAACATGGAGGCGGGGGACGCCAAGCGGGTGGTGGACTTCGCGGCCGGGCTGATCTTCGGTCTGCGCGGTTCGATCGACCGGGTCTCCACCCGTGTCTTCCTGCTGACGCCCGCGCACACGGAGATCGTCAGCGGCGACCCCGAGGGCCGTCGCAAGGACGGTTTCTTCAACCAGAGCTGAGGCGGGGCCGCCTGGCGGCCCTGCCCGTCTCGGGCCCGCCCCCGCCTCCCACGGCGGGCCCGACATCCGTCACCCGTCGCCCGTCACCGAAAGGCGTCGAGACCGGTCAGCGCCTTGCCCAGGACGAGTTGGTGCATCTCCACCGTGCCCTCGTAGGTGAGCACCGACTCCAGGTTGGTGGCGTGCCGCATCACGGGGTACTCCAGCGAGATGCCGTTGGCGCCGAGGATGGTGCGCGCGGTACGGCAGATCTCGATCGCCTCCCGCACGTTGTTGAGCTTGCCGAAGCTGACCTGCTCGGGCCGCAGCCGCCCCGCGTCCATCCGCCGCCCCAGGTGGTGGGCGAGCAGGACCCCCTTGTGCAGTTCGACCGCCATGTCCGCCAGCTTGGCCTGGGTGAGCTGGAAGCCGCCGATGGGGCGGCCGAACTGCTCCCTGGTCCTGGAGTACTCGACGGCGGTCTCCAGGCAGGTCCTGGCCGCTCCCATGGCGCCCCACACGATCCCGTACCGGGCGTGGGAGAGGCAGCTGAGCGGGCCCTTGAGCCCCACGACGTCGGGCAGCACGGCGTCGGCGGGCAGCCGGACGTCGTCCAGGACGAGTTCGCTGGTGACGGAGGCCCGCAGCGACCACTTGTGCCTGATCTCCGGGGCGGAGAAGCCCGGGCGGTCGGTGGGGACGACGAAACCGCGGATGCCCTCGTCCGTCCGGGCCCACACCAGGGCGACATCGGCGACGGAGCCGTTGGTGATCCACATCTTGCGTCCGCTGAGGACCCAGTCCCCGCCCGCGTCGCGCTTGGCGTGGGTGCGCATGGAGGCGGGGTCGGAGCCGATGTCGGGCTCGGTGAGCCCGAAGCAGCCGATGAGTTCACCGGCGGCCATCCCGGGCAGCCAGCGCTGCTTCTGCTCCTCGCTGCCGAACCGGTGGATCGCGTACATGGCGAGGGATCCCTGGACGGACATCAGCGAACGCAGGCCGGAGTCCGCGGCCTCCACCTCCAGGCAGGCCAGTCCGTACTGCACGGCGCTGGCTCCGGCGCATCCGTAGCCGCTGAGCGACATGCCGAGCGCCCCGAGGGAGCCCAGCTCCCGGGCGAGCTCCCGCACGCCGGGCAGCTCGCCCTTCTCGAACCACTCCGCGACATGGGGCAGCACACTCCGGGCCGCCCAGCCGCGCACGCTGTCGCGGATCGCGAGGTCCTCGGGCTCCAGCAGATCGTCGATCCCGAGCGGATCTGCGGGGTCGAAGGGCGGCATCGTCGAGGACGCGGACATGGAGCAGCCTCCGTGACACTGAAAACTAGCAACGCTAACCGAACCGGACGGCCCGACCGTACGACGGGTTCGCGCGCGCGTCCAGTACCGGGCGGCCGCCCGGGGCCTCAGGCCGAGACGCGTGACTCCGCGGCCTCGCGCGGTGCGGGGACCCCGGTCGCGCCCGCCGCGGACGGAGGCGGCGACGGGGTCTCGCAGTTCATGATCCGCGGCAGCCGCAGCGCCATGACCGCACCCAGGAGCAGCAACCCGGCACTGACCAGCAGCGTCACGTGCAGGCCGTGGACGAAGGAGTCCCGCGCCGCGTGCCGCAGGGCCTCGCCCCGTGCGCCGCCGAGCCGGCCGGCCACCTCGTAGGCCTCGCCCAGGGAACGGCCCGCGTCCCTGGACGCCGCGGCCGGAACCCCCGGCACCGACGACAGGCCCGGCGTGTACGCCGCGTTCATGACGCTGCCGAGCAGCGCGATGCCCATGCCCGCGCCGAGCTGGTAGGAGGTCTCGCCGATCGCCGCCGCCCCGCCGGCCTGCTCCTGGGGTGCCTCGCTGAGCATCGACTCGTAGGCGCCGAAGAGCGTGGTCTCCAGGCCGAAGCCCAGCAGGACGAAGCCGGACAGCAGCAGGGCCGTGTCGTCCCGTCCGCCCATCTGCGTCAGGAAGAGGACCGCCGCGGCGGTCAGGCAGAAGCCGGAGGCGACCATGCGGCGCGGGCCGAAGCGGTGCAGCATCTTCGAGCCGAGGAGTCCGGCCGCCATCGCCGCGAAGGTCAGCGGAAGCAGGCGCAGTCCCGTCCGGAGCGGCGAGAGGTGCAGCACCAGCTGCAGGTACTGGGCCGCGATCAGTTCCAGGCCGACCAGCGCCAGCATGGCCAGCACGATGCAGCCGACCGAGGTGCTGAACGCCGGACGTGCGAACATCCGCAGGTCGACCAGGGGGTGCGCGCGACGCCGCTGGCGCCGCACGAAGGCCGCCAGCAGGGCGCCGCCCGCCACCAGGGGCAGCAGGGTGAACATGCTCAGCGGGGACTCGCCGCCGCCGAGCCGCTTCACCGCGAAGACCATCCCGAACAGGCCGAACGCCGCCATGAGGGCGCCGGCCACGTCCCAGGGGCCGTCGCCGTCGCCTCTCGACTCGGGCAGCAGCAGTCGGCCGACCGGGAGGCTGACCAGCATCAGCGGGATGTTGATGAGGAAGACCGAGCCCCACCAGAAGTGCTCCAGCAGGAAGCCGCCCAGCAGGGGTCCGACGGCCGCCCCCACCGCGGCCACCGCGCTCCAGATGCCGATGGCGAGCGCCCGTTCACGGCGGTCCGGGAAGACATGGCGCAGGATGGACAGCGTCGCCGGCATGATCATCGCGCCGCCGACGCCGAGCAGCGCCCGCGCCGCGATCAGCAGCTGCGGGTCCCGGGCGAGGGCCGCGAGTCCGGAGGCGATGCCGAACAGGCCGTAGCCGAGCAGCAGGACCCGCCTGCGGCCGATCCGGTCGCCGAGCGTGCCGAAGAGGATCAGCAGCGAGGCGCAGACCAGGGGGTAGGTGTCGACGATCCAGAGCAGTTCGATGCTGCCCGGGTCGAGGTCCGCGGCGACCGCGGGCATCGCGACGTGCAGCACGGTGGCGTCGACGGCGACGAGCAGCAGGCTGACGCAGAGGACGACGAGTACGACCCAGCGGTTGGCACCGGCCCCGGCCGCCCGACGGCGCAGCCGGACGGCAGCCGAGGCCGTCCCGGTCGTGCCGGACATGTACGTACCTCCCAGGTGTCCCTCGTTTCGGCGGATCCACGGGGTGGGGACTTCCCCGCGGCTGCGCTCGGAAGCGTGAGGAGCGGTGCTTCCGGGGCCACGCCACGAAACGAGTGAGTCGACAGCGTACGCGAGTCCCCTTCGGCGTCGCGTGGTGGACCTCTCACGTCCCCTCGCAGGGCATGTGGTGTACGCCACGCGTTCCCCGTGCGTCACGGCGCCGCTGACGGCCCCGGTTCCGTCCGCCCTCGATAATCGAGCGCGTGACCGATCTTGGAACGCGCCCGGAGCCTCCCCTCCTGACCGCCGCGCGCCGGGCCGCTCCCGCTCTGCTCGGGTACGCGGCCGTCCGCGCCCTGGGCCTTGTCGTGCTCGCGGTGTGGAGCGCGGCGCGCGGCGCCCGTGCGCACACGCTGCTGTCCGCCCGCTGGGACTCGCTCTGGTACAGCCGGGTCGCGGCGGGCGGATACGGCTACGAGGTGCGCCTGCCGAACGGCGACGTGCATCGCGACCTCGCCTTCTTCCCGCTGCTGCCCTGGCTGGAGCGGCTCGGCGCGGCGCTGACCCCGCTGTCGTACGCCGACGCGGGACTGCTCGTCTCGGCGCTCGCCTCGCTCGCCGCGGCCTGGGGGATCTTCGCCGTCGCCGACCGGCTGTACGGGCGCCGGGTGGGAGTCTGTGCGGCCGTGCTGTGGGCGGTGCTGCCGGTGGGTGTCGTGCAGTCGATGGCGTACAGCGAGTCCCTGTTCACCGCGCTCGCCGCCTGGGCCCTGTACGCGACGATCACCGGCCGCTGGGTGACGGCGGGCGCGCTGGCCTCGCTGGCGGGGCTGACCCGCCCGGGGGGGGCGGCGGTCGTCGCGGCGGTGTGGGCGGGCGCGCTCTGCTCGTACGCGCGGGAGCGGCGTGCCCGGGTGCGGGACGAGGGCGGACGCGCGCCGGCGGGGGCCGGACGGTCGGGGGCGTCGGCGCGCCGGGCGGTGGGTGTGCTGCTCGCCCCGCTCGGCGCGGCCGGGTACGTCCTGTGGGTCGGCCGGCGCACCGGCCGGGGCCCGCTCGGCTATCTCGACGTTCAGGCGGGCTGGCGCAACGGCTTCGACGGCGGCTACGCCTTCGCCCGCTTCGTCGCCGCCAGGTTCACCTCCCTGCCGTCCGCGGCGGCCGGGGTCGGACTGGTCGTCGGGGTGGTGCTGGTCCTGTGGCTGTACGTCGTGTGCGTACGGCAGCGGCAGCCGCTGCCGCTGCTCGTGTACGCGGGCGTCGTCCTGGCGCTCGCGCTCTGCGCCTCCAGCTACTTCGGCTCCAAGCCCCGCCTCCTGATGCCCGCGTTCCCCCTGCTGCTGCCCCTCGCCCGGCCGGCGGCCCGGATGCGCCCGGCGCGTGCGGCGGCGGTGCTCGGCTCGATCGCGGTGGCCGGTGCCGTCTACGGGGCGTTCTGGCTGAACGGCTCCGGACCGCCCTGATCGCGGTGCGCCCCGGCATTCGGTGAACGAATAGGCAATGCGCATTAAACGCGCCCCGCCATCCGTCAATGGAATTGAACGAAGGACACGCCGGTGATGACGAAATCCTTAGAATTCAGCGCCCTGTTGAGAGGAATCCCACATCACATCGTCATCACAAACCCGGTGATTCGGCTGGGCCCGCAGCTCACTCGCTGTAACGTCGATTGAGTGCGTACCGAACGAAAGCTGAGCCGTCTGGACCGGGTCTTCGCCCGGTTGGACCGTGAGCCGGAACGACCGGCTCACATCGACGTGCCCAGGATGAGCCGGCACCGGGTGGTGCTGTTCTCGGCGACGCTGGCCTTCTACACGGCGATCGTGTGGGCCGTCGTGGTCTCCTCCTGGCTGGTCCGGCTCGACTGGCAGGTCATGTTCTTCCGGCCGTACCAGCAGTGGCCGCAGATCCACGCGTTCCTCGACTACTACGTGGTGCTCGGCCAGCGCGGCCCCACCGCGGTGATGGTCGCCTCGTGGCTCGGCTGGCGCTCCTGGCGCCAGCACACCCTGCGACCGCTGCTCACCCTGGGCACCGCGCTACTGCTGCTCAACATCACCGTCGGCGCCGCCAAGTACGGGATGGGCCGCCTGGGGCCGCACTACGCGACCGTCATCGGCTCGAACGAGATGTGGCGAGGCGGCGATATATTTCCCTCGGGTCACACCGCCAACGCCGTGGTGACCTGGGGCATCCTGGCCTATCTGGCCTCGACGCCGCGGGCCAGACGCTGGCTGTCCGCGCTCTCCGCGGTGACCTCGCTGGGCGTCGGCCTGACCACGGTCTACCTCGGTACGCACTGGCTGAGCGACGTGCTCCTCGGCTGGGCCGCGGGGCTGCTGATCATGCTGGCGCTGCCCTGGTGCGAGCCTCTGATCGCCCGGGCCGAGACGGAGATCCTCGCGGTCCGCGACCGCAGCCGCTCCCGCCGTGCCACCGCGCCGGTGCCCGCACCGGTGGGTGCGTCTTCGGTCGGGGCGCACCCGGCCGCCCTGGCCGCGCATCCGGCCCGGAACGAGGACGTCCCGGTCCTCGAACCGGTCGGCGCCGCCCGCGCGTCGCGCTCGACGGCCCATATGGCGCCGGGCCCGCACACGAGCAGAGGCGAGCGCACCCCGGTCACCCCGGCGGGCAGCCGCCGCCCGCCGCACCCGGACCGGCTGCCGCGCGGCACCGCGCCGGCCCGGCCCCTGGCCGGCGGCTGAGCGCGGCCGCGCAGGCGGCGAACGGACGGACGCGGGATCGGTACACGCACTCCCCCGCGCAGGGCGAAGGCCCCGGCTCACACCGAGCCGGGGCCTTCGCCGTGTGCCGGGGCGCTCAGCCCTTCCAGCAGCGGCTCACCGTGCCGTCCACGACCTCGAAGTTCAGCCGTCCCGCGCGGTACTCCATGGTGATGATCGTGCCCGGCGCCAGGGAGCGCACCGCGCTCCAGCCCCGGTCGCGGGCGAGCCGCTCGGCCCGCTCCGCGTCCAGGCCGACGTAGCTCTCCGGGGTGTCGTCGGGCTCGGGGCCAGGGGTTCGCGGGCTTCCTGGGGTTCCTGGGATGGGATCGGGTGCCATACCGCCACGTTAGGCGGCCCGCCCGCACGGTGGAAGCGCAGAGCCACCGCTCCCGCCCCACATCCCCGACCGGTCACGCTTCTGTCACAGAACCACGACGCCCGCCCCCCTTCGGGGGTGTCACACGTACGGGCGGTTCCGCGCGCGCCGCGCACCCCCTCGAACGCAATTCGGAGCGCCTTGCCCGTAAAAGCGCGGGAAAGACCTCGGCGAGTTCACGGGGGATCAATTCCCGGCCGTTCGGGAAGGAGATCACCATTCGACCACGCATAAGTCGCGCATAAGAAGCGCACGATCCCGGCACGCAATCCCCGGCGCCCCCGCGGCCCCGCCGGCGCCCCTGTCGTGCTGCGACACCCGTTCGAGAGGCATGACATGAATCACCCTCACGAATCCGCTCAGCGCACGGCGCTGACCGTCACCGAGAGGTCGTTGTCGACCGTGAAGTACGGCCAGGCCTCCACCTCGCCGTGCTCGGCGCTGACCGCCGCCCTCGGGTAGCGGAACACCGGCTCCTTGTCCGCGACGTCGTCGAGCAGCCGCGCGATCCTCACCCGGGGCCCCTCCTCCCCGGCGGGTCGCAACCACAGGTCCCAGATCCCGGGGGCGAGCGGCGCGTAGCGCACCGTGAAGCCGAACTCCGCCTCCCCACCGGTCACCTCGGCGCGCAGGACGGCCTGGGGGCCGCCGCGCTCGCGCACCTCGGCGTAGGCCTGCGGGGCCAGGCCCGTGCCGTACACCCGGCCGCTCACCTTCAACCCGTTCTCGCCGACCCGCAGTTCCGCCGCCTCCGCGTGCGGGGCGCGCAGCCAGCTGCGGACGGCGACCGTGCCCTCCTCGGTGGCGTAGGGAATGCGGACGGCGATCCGGGCGGACGCCTCGCCGGGCACGCGGCCCGCGAGAGCCCGCAGATCCGTGACGCCCGGCGCGAGGCGGTGCGGCGCGCCGTCGGCGAAGATCGCGTAGGCGTCCCAGCGGCCCTCGGGCAGGTCGACGCTGCTGGGCAGGGCGGCGCGCAGCCGGCCGGGCTCGGCCGGTGCAAGCGGCAGCGCGACCTCCTCGCCGTCGCCACGGCGCAGCACGAGGTGGGCGGCGCGGGTGTCACCGGTGCAGGCGATGTCGAACGTAAGCCCTCCCGCGGTGTCCGCGACGCTGTCGGCACTCAGGGGCGGGGGTTCACCCTTCCGCCCGGTCCGCGGGCCCTTCGTCATCATGCGCGCGCTCCGGCTCAGCCTCCCTTGCCGTTCTCCCAGCCTGCCACGGACGGGCGGCTCCTGCGCGCTGTTCGGCGAGAAGGCCCGCGCGACGGACATGGGGCCGCCGCTCGTGCGAACGCCCTCGGGCCCCGGAGCGCCGTGGCGGCTCCGGGGCCCGAGGACCGGCTCCGGGTCAGAGGTCGAGCCGCTGCCCGGGCATGATCAGGTCGGGGTCGCCGCCGATGACGTCCCTGTTCCGGGTGTACAGCTCACGCCAGGTGGTCTGGTGCCGTGCCGCGATGACGCTGAGGGTGTCGCCCTCCCGCACCGTGTAATCGCCGCGGGACGCCCCTCGGGCGGCGTGCTCCGTGGGGGCGTGCGACGCGGTCGACGGCTCGGAGGTGTGCCGGGACGTGCCGTTCGAGGTCCGTTCCGACGCGCTCGGCGACGTCCGCCGCGACCGCGTGGTCTCCAGGGCGCCGTCTCTGGGGACGCGCGTCCCCGCCGAGGCGCCCGACGCCTCGGGCGCGCCGCCGGAGGCTCCCGCGCGCCCCGAGCAGACGGGCCACGCCCCCCAGCCCTGTGCGTGCTGGACCTTGGTGGCCACGGCGATCTGCGCGTCCCTGGACGCGTCGGCGGCACTCGGGGCGTAGGCGGTGCCGCCGTACGCACGCCAGGTACCGGCGGAGAACTGGAGTCCTCCGTAGTAGCCGTTGCCGGTGTTGATGTGCCAGTTCCCGCCGCTCTCGCACTGGGCGATGCGGTCCCACACCCCGCCGTCCGCCGCGGTGGCGTCGCCGGTCGCGGCGAGCAGTCCGAGCGGGGCGAGCAGGGCCGCCCCGGCGAGGACCGCCGTCGTTCGGGCCGTACCGGTCGTACGGGTGGTGCGCTTGCCGCGGGTGCTATCGGCACATTCAGACATGTAGTTCCCTCTCCACGAACCCGAGGTCCCCCAAGGCGGACACGTCGGCCCGCGGGAGATCGCGGGTCGGCGCGCTCCGCCCCGTCCACCGGAGATGGTGACCGCGCGCCGGCTGTGCGGCGCGGCCGGTGGACGTACCCGGGCGGTGCTCGTTGCACACGGCGGAGGAATCTATGGAGGTCGGCCGCCCGACTCAACCAACTACCCGTCGCTCCAGGCCAGTTCGTGGTTACCCGAGGTATCGGCGATTTCCGGACACCCACTTGATGTGCCTATTTCATGACTTATCAACCACGCCCCCGCGTGATCTGTGAGTCACTTCACGTCACCAACTCTCTTGACCAACCCGCCAGTTGACGCTGAGTGACGAATTCCGCGGGCGTCCTCACCGAACGCGTCGGATGGTTCGATTCCGTTCGCTCCCGAGCGTGACTCCGGCCACAGATCGCCCGTTGTCATCTTCATGAGCCGGGGACCACCGGACTCATGGGCCGGGAAGCCACCCGGCACCGCCACGCACCGCATCCCGAGGGAGCCACCCGTGCCGCGCATGCTCGACCTCAGCGACGCCGTACGCGCCGAGATCGGCGACGAAGAAGCCGACCGGCTGCTCGCCGGAGAGAACGCCCCGGGCAGTTACGACTGCACCTCCTGCCGGACTCCGGGCGACTCCGCACAGGAGCGCACCAGCACCGTCCTCTTCATCGGCGAGGAGACCGCCGTCCTGGCCTTCGCCCACGCCACCTGCCTGCCCTCCCAGGTCGTCCAGGTCACCGAGGAGCAGCTCCAGGGCGCCGTACGCTCCTTCGCCGCCGACCGCGGCGTCCCCGCCCCGGCCCCGGCCCCCGCCGACGGGGGGTACGGGTACTCCGCCCACGCCCAGACGCACGCCCCGGCCCACACGCACACCCAGGCCCCCGCGCCCGAGCAGGCGGTGCTGGGCGTCACCAGTGGGCTCGTCCTCATCTCCGGGGAACTGCATCCGGCGCTCGTCGTGGAGCCGACCGCGCCGATCGCCCGCCCGGGCACCATCAGCGCGGGCGACGACTTCCTGCCCCTGCTGATCGAGCAGGGCTTCATGCCGCTCACCCTCATCGACGCGGTGCCGCCGGTGCTGCACGGCTGGTCGGTGCTGCTCGCCGTCGGCCAACTGCACGCGGTGCTCCAGCCCGGCGCCTACGGCGGGCAGCCCGTCGCCTGGTGGCAGGCGCACCAGCCGCTCCAGGTCACCGACGGCTGGCGGGCCGCCGCCAACAAGCACCAGCAGGTGCTGCTGTTCGCCGCGCCGGTCGGCTCGATCGGCCGCCAGCCCCGCGAGGACCTGCTGCGCGACGCGCTGGACAAGGCGGCCGCCAACGGAAAGCTCGTGGCCGCCGCGCTGCCGCTCGCGGGCACCTGAGCCGCAGCCCCCTCCCCCGCCGGGCCCACACCCGACCGCGTGCGAGCCGTGCCCGGGGCGCCGACCCCCCACGGCCGGCGCGCGGTCCGGCATGCCCGGACGGGGGTGCGGCGCACCGGGCGAAGGGCGCCCCAATTGCCCAGGAAGTGCATGAATTGCCCGCATCTCCCGGACGGCGGGGTCGTTGGCACCTACGTGCACGCATACGACGCCCCCCATCGCCAGACCTACCAGCCGATCCCCTCCGGACGGGCAGGTCAGGACCCGTCCGGAGGGTTCTCGACCACGCCGATCTACGACGCCCTGTGCGCCGAGTACGTCAGGGCCTTCAGGACGCTTCCGGGCGACCGCGGCGGCGAGCAGGACATGGCCTTCAGGGCGTTCTCCGACTTCTCCGCCGTCGCGCACGACCCGGGCGCGTACGACTCCGGCTCCTACTCCTCGGGAGCCGCGGGGTCGTACGGGACGGGCGCGTACGACACGGGCACCTACGGGACCGGCTCCTACGCGACGGGCTCGTACAGCGCCCTCGGTGCCCACGGCGCGCGCCAGACCGCCCCGCAGCACGGCGCCGGCCGACCGGTCGCCGGGCACGGCGCCCCGGAGACGCAGAAGGGGGTCTGGCAGCAGGTGGCGCGGCGCGGCATGCAGCATGTGCCCGCGCTGCCGCCGGCCCCGCGCAGAGGGCTGTGAGCGGCACGGAGACGGCACGGGAAAGGGGCGGCTCCCGAGGGAGCCGCCCCTTTCCCGGTCACGTCACGCGGGTCACTTCTTCTTGCTGCGCTTCTCGCGCACGCGGACGGAGATGTGGATCGGCGACCCGTCGAAGCCGAACTCCTCGCGCAGGCGCCGCTCGATGAAGCGGCGGTAGCCCGCCTCGATGAAGCCGGAGGCGAAGAGCACGAACCGCGGCGGCTTGGTGCCCGCCTGGGTGCCGAAGAGGATGCGGGGCTGCTTGCCTCCGCGGACCGGGTGCGGATGCGCGGAGACCAGTTCGCCCAGGAAGGCGTTGAGGCGGCCCGTGGGCACCCGGGTCTCCCAGCCGGCGAGCGCGGTCTCGATCGCCGGGACCAGCTTCTCCATGTGGCGCCCGGTGCGCGCCGAGACGTTGACCCGCGGCGCCCAGGCGACCTGGCCCAGCTCGGTCTCGATCTCCCGCTCCAGGTAGTAGCGGCGCTCCTCGTCCAGGGTGTCCCACTTGTTGAAGGCGAGGACGATCGCGCGGCCCGCGTCCACCGCCATGGAGAGGATGCGCTGGTCCTGGATGGAGATGCTCTCGGAGCCGTCGATCAGCACGACGGCGACCTCGGCCTTCTCCACGGCGGCCGCGGTGCGCAGCGAGGCGTAGTAGTCCGCGCCCTGCTGGAGGTGGACGCGCTTGCGGATGCCGGCCGTGTCCACGAACTTCCAGGTCACACCGCCGAGTTCGATGAGCTCGTCGACCGGGTCGCGGGTGGTCCCGGCGAGTTCGTTGACGACGACGCGCTCTTCGCCCGCGACCTTGTTCAGCAGGGACGACTTGCCGACGTTGGGGCGGCCGATCAGGGCGATCCGGCGCGGACCGCCGATCCCGCCGGCGCCGAAGGTCTGGACGGGCGCCTCGGGCAGGGCCTCCAGGACGGCGTCCAGCATGTCGCCGGTGCCGCGGCCGTGGAGGGCCGAGACGGGGTGGGGCTCGCCGAGGCCGAGGTTCCACAGGTGGGTCGCGTCGGACTCGCCGCTCTGGCCGTCGACCTTGTTGGCGCACAGCACCACGGGCTTGCCGGCCTTGCGCAGCAGCCGGACGACCGCAGCGTCGGTGTCGGTCGCGCCGACCTTGGCGTCGACCACGAAGACGACCGCGTCGGCCGCCTCGATCGCGTACTCCGCCTGAGTGGCCACCGAGGCGTCGATACCGAGGACGTCCTGCTCCCAGCCGCCGGTGTCCACGACCTTGAAGCGGCGGCCCGCCCACTCGGCCTCGTAGGTGACACGGTCGCGGGTGACGCCGGGCTTGTCCTCGACCACGGCCTCGCGGCGGCCGATGATCCGGTTCACCAGGGTCGACTTGCCGACGTTGGGGCGCCCGACCACCGCGAGCACGGGCAGCGGGCCGTGCCCGGCCTCCTCGATGGCGCCCTCGACGTCCTCGAGGTCGAAGCCCTCTTCCGCGGCGAGCTCCATGAACTCCGCGTACTCGACGTCGCCGAGTGCCCCGTGCTCGTGCTCGTGCGCGGCCGAGCCGTCGGGCTGGATCTGGTCGTTCATGAAGTGCGTACCTCGTTCATCGTGGTGATCGGTGGAGCACCGCGTCCACGGTGATCCACTACTCAAGTGTCGCTTAGCGGCCGGTGAGGCGCCTGGCGTCTTCCAGGTGCGCGGTCAGCTGCTTCTGGATGCGCTCGGTGGCCTGGTCCAGTGCGGAGCGGGTCCGCCGCCCGGTGCCGTCGCCCGCGTCGAAGGGGTCTCCGAAAACGACGTCGACACGGCTGCGCAGCGGCGGCAGCGCCTTGACCAGCCGACCGCGCCGGTCGGTGCTGCCCAGCACCGCGACGGGCACGATCGGCGCCCCGCCGCGGAGGGCGAAGTAGGCCAGGCCCGCGCGCAGCGAGGCGAAGTCGCCCTGGCCCCGGGTGCCCTCGGGGAAGATGCCGAGCGCTCCGCCGTTCTCCAGCACGCTCAGCGCCCGGGTGACCGCGGTGCGGTCGGCGCTCCTGCGGTCCACCTCCAGCTGGCCGATGCCGCGCAGGAAGCTGCCGAGCGGGCCGACGAAGGCCTCCTTCTTGATCAGGAAGTGCGTGGCGCGGGGCGCCACGCCCATGACCATCGGCCCGTCGATGTTGTGGGAGTGGTTGACCGCGAAGATCACGGGACCGCTCGCGGGGACCTTCCAGGCCCCGAGGACTCTGGGCTTCCACAGCCCGTACATGAGACCGACGCCGATACGCCGCCCGACGTCGGCGCTCCGCTCGGTGGGAGCGTCGCTCACTTCCCCGCCCGCTTCTCCTCGACGAGGGTGACGACGCACTCGATGACCTGCTGGAGCGTGAGCTCGGTGGTGTCCACCTCGACGGCGTCGCCCGCCTTGGCGAGCGGGGAGGTCTTGCGACTGGAGTCGGCCTGGTCCCGCTTGACCAGTGCCTCGCGGGTGGCGTGCAGGTCCGCGCCCTTGAGCTCGCCGCTGCGGCGGGCCGCGCGCGCCTCCGGGGAGGCGGTGAGGAAGATCTTGAGATCGGCGTCGGGCAGCACCGTGGTGCCGATGTCGCGGCCCTCCACGACCATGCCGAGGTCGGCGGAGGCCGCCAGCGAGCGCTGCAGCTCGGTGATGCGGGTCCGCACCTCGGGCACGGCGCTGACCGCGCTGACCTTGGAGGTGACCTCCTGGGTGCGGATCGGGCCGGAGACGTCCGTGCCGTCCACGGTGATGGTGGGCGCGGACGGGTCGGTGCCGGAGATGATCTCCGGCTTGCCCGCCACGGCCGCGATGGCCGTGGGGTCCGTTATGTCGATGCCGTTGGCGACCATCCACCAGGTGATCGCCCGGTACTGGGCGCCGGTGTCCAGGTAGCTGAGCCCGAGCTGCGCGGCCACGGCCTTCGAGGTGCTCGACTTGCCCGTGCCGGAGGGGCCGTCGATGGCGACAATCACTGCCGGGGCGGTCCGGGCGGCGCCGTTTTCCACGGTGAGGACACCTTCCTGGTGCGGGGTGGCGGGTACGGGCGGGGCGCGGACGGTTGCGGGGCGCCCCGCACAAGGTTACTGGCTTCCGGGACCCGGTATGACGGACGGACGGCGGGGCCGCCCCTCGCCCGACCGGCGCCCGCGCCTCTACTGCCGGATCGTCCAGCCCCGCTCCCGCAGGGCCGCGGTCAGCGCCGGGGCCGCCTTCTGCTCGACCATGAGCTGCACCAGGCCCGCCTGCTGCCCGGTCGCGTGCTCGATGCGGACGTCCTCGATGTTGACGCCGGCCACCCCCGCGTCCGCGAAGATCCGGGCCAGCTGCCCGGGCTGGTCGTCGATGAACACCGCGACGGTCTCGTACGCCCGCGGGGCGCTGCCGTGCTTGCCGGGCACCCGGACCTGGCCCGCGTTGCCGCGGCGCAGCACCTCGTGGACGCCGTCGGTGCCCCGGCGGCGCTCGGCCTCGTCGTCGGACTGGAGGGCGCGCAGGGCGCGCACGGTGTGGTCCAGGTCGGTGGCGACCTCGCCGAGCAGGTCGGCGACCGGGCCGGGGTTCGCGGACAGGATGTCGATCCACATCCGGGGGTCGGAGGCCGCGATCCGGGTCACGTCCCTGATGCCCTGGCCGCACAGCCGCACGGCGGAGTCCTCGGCGTGCTCCAGGCGCGCGGCGACCATGCTGGAGACCAGGTGGGGCATGTGGGAGACCAGTGCCACGGCCCGGTCGTGGGCGTCGGCGTCCATGACGACCGGCACGGCCCGGCAGTGCGAGACCAGCTCCAGGGCGAGGTTCAGCACCTCGGTGTCGGTGTCCCGGGTCGGGGTGAGCACCCAGGGGCGGCCTTCGAAGAGGTCGGCGGTGGCCGCGAGCGGGCCGGACTTCTCGCGGCCCGACATCGGGTGGGTGCCGATGTACCGCTCCAGCAGGGCCGGGTCCAGGCCGAGCGCCTCCAGTTCCCGTCGCGGGCCGCCCTTGACGCTGGCGACGTCCACGTAGCCGCGTCCGAGGCCGCGCCGCATGGCGTCGGCGAGCGCGCCCGCCACGTGCGCGGGCGGGGCCGCGACGATCACCAGGTCGACGGCGCCCTCGGGCGCCTCGTCGGTGCCGGCGCCGAGGACGACCGCGGTGCGGGCCTGCTCGGGGTCGTGGTCGGCGAGGTGGACGGCGACCCCGCGCGCGGTGAGCGCCAGGGCCGCCGAGGTGCCGATCAGGCCCGTGCCGATGACGAGTGCGGACCTCACCGGGCGATGTCCTTCGTGTCCTGGCCGACCGCCACGGTGCTGCTCCTCGCTGGGTACGGGATCGTCTGATCGCCTGCGTCTGTGGCATCAGGCTAGTGCCCCTCAGGAGAGCGCCGTGCCGTCAGACGTCCCAGAGGGCTCCCAGGGTCTGCAGTTCGCCCGCGTACTCGATCCGGTCGGCCCATGCGCGCGGCCAGGCGTCGACGCCGAGATGGGCTCCCGCGAAGGCGCCCGTCAGGCAGGCGATGGAGTCGGAGTCGCCCGCGGTGCAGGCCGCCCTGCGCAGGGCGGTGAGGGGCTCGTCGGGGAACAGCAGGAAGCACAGCAGCCCGGTGGCGAGGGCCTCCTCGGCGATCCATCCCTCACCGGTGGCCAGGCAGGGGTCGGTCTCGGGGGACGCGCCGCGCACGGCCGTCCGCAGGCGTTCGAGGGCCGCCAGACACTCGTCCCAGCCGCGGGCGATGAAGTGCTGCGGCGTGGGGTCCTGGGCGCGGGTCCACAGGTCACCGAGCCACTGCTCGTGGTAGCGGGTGCGGTTGTCGTACGCGTACGAGCGCAGCAGTCCGACCAGTGCGGTCGGGTCGGCACCCCGCACCAGCAGCCGTATGGCGTGGGCGGTCAGGTCGGAGGCCGCGAGCGCGGTGGGGTGGCCGTGGGTGAGTGCGGCCTGGAGCTGGGCGGCACCGGCGCGCTGTTCGTCGCTCAGGCCCGGAACGAGGCCGATCGGGGCCACGCGCATGTTCGCCCCGCAGCCCTTGGAGCCGATCTGGCTGGCCTCCTGCCAGGGGCGGCGCTCGTCGCCGAGCAGGTTGCAGGCGACCAGGCAGGTGCGGCCGGGGGCCCGGTCGTTCTCCGGGGAGTGGTACCAGTCCACGAACTCCTCGCGCACCGGCCGCGCCATCCGCAGGGGGGCCAGCACCCCGCGGTCCATGGCCGTGCGCAGGCCCCGGCCGAGGGCCAGGGTCATCTGGGTGTCGTCGGTGACGATCGCCGGGCGCGGCAGGTCCATCTGCCGCCAGGGCCCGAACGAGGCGAGGATGGACGGCACGTCCTTGAACTCGGTCGGGTAGCCGAGCGCGTCACCGAGGGCCAGCCCGATCAGGGAACCGGTGGCGGCGCGCCTGGCGAGGGTCGTGGCGGTCATGAGGGCCGTCCTTCCGTGGCGGTGGTGGGGCGGAGCAGGGGCGGGTGCAGGGCGGTGGCGCCGCCCGCGCGGTACACGGCGGCGGGCTTGCCGCGGCCACCGGTCAGCCGGGAGGCGCCCGGGACCGGGGCGACGAAGCCAGGGGTGGCGAGGACCTTGCGCCGGAAGTTGGGGCGGTCCAGGGCGGTGCCCCAGACGGTCTCGTAGACCTCCTGGAGCTCGCCGAGGGTGAACTCGCCGGGGCAGAAGGCGGTGGCCAGGGTGGTGTACTCCAGCTTGGCTCCGACGCGGTCGTGGGCGTCGGCCAGGATCCGGTCGTGGTCGAAGGCCAGCGGGCCGGCCGCGGCGTGGGGCAGCCAGCGCGCCTGGGCGGCGTCACCGCCGCCGCGCGGCTCGGGGGCGTCGGGGAGCAGCGCGGCGAAGGCGACGGAGACGACCCGCATCCGGGGGTCGCGGCCGGGGTCGCTGTAGGTGCGCAGCTGCTCCAGGTGCAGCCCCGTGACGTCGGTCAGGCCGGCCTCCTCGGCCAGCTCGCGCCGGGCAGCGTCCTCGGCGGACTCCTCGGGCCTCACGAAGCCGCCGGGGAGCGCCCAGCGGCCCGCGTACGGCTCCTGTCCGCGCTCGACGAGCAGCACCTGGAGCTCGTCGCCGCGGATCGTGAGGACGGCGAGGTCGACGGTGACCGCGAAGGGTTCGAAGGCGTACTTGTCGTAGCCCAGCACCACACCCACCCCCTTTAATAGTCGTTCTGACTATAAACGGTGGCGGGCGGGGAGCACAAGCCGGTGCGCGAGGCGGTGGGAAAAGCGAAGCGGCCGGCCCCCGTCGGTATGACGGGGGCCGGCCGCGTCCACGCGGTGCCGGGGGCCTACAGGTCGACTTCCTGCATCAGCATGCCGACCTCGGTGTTGGAAAGCCGGCGCAGCCAGCCCGACTTCTGGTCGCCGAGGGTGATCGGGCCGAAGGCGACGCGCACCAGCTTGTCGACCGGGAAGCCCGCCTCCGCGAGCATGCGGCGCACGATGTGCTTGCGACCCTCGTGCAGGGTCACCTCGACCAGGTAGTTCTTGCCGGTCTGCTCGACCACCCGGAAGTGGTCCGCGCGCGCGTACCCGTCCTCCAGCTGGATGCCGTCCTTGAGCTGCTTGCCCAGGTCGCGCGGGATCGGGCCCACGATGTGCGCGAGGTAGGTCTTCTTCACGCCGTACTTGGGGTGGGTCAGGCGGTGCGCCAGCTCGCCGTGGTTGGTGAGCAGGATGACGCCCTCGGTCTCCGTGTCGAGCCGGCCGACGTGGAACAGCCGGGTCTCGCGGTTGGTGACGTAGTCCCCGAGGCACTGGCGGCCCTCGGGGTCCTCCATGGTCGACACCACGCCCGCGGGCTTGTTGAGGGAGAAGAACTGGTACGACTGCGTGGCCACGGTCAGCCCGTCGACCTTGATCTCGTCCTTCTCGGGGTCGACCCGGAGGCCCTGCTCCAGGACGATCTCGCCGTTGACCTCGACCCTGGCCCGCTCGATCAGCTCCTCACAGGCGCGCCGGGAGCCGTAGCCCGCGCGGGCGAGCACCTTCTGGAGCCGCTCGCCCTCCTGCTCGGCCCCGGGGAAGGTCTTGGGCAGCTTGATGTCCTTCTTGCCCGCGTAGCGCTCGCGGTTGCGCTCCTCGGCGCGCGTCTCGTACTCGCGGGACTGCGCGGGGGCGGTACGGCCCCCGCCGCGCTGCGGGGACTGCCGGGGGCCGCCCTTGGCGCCGCCGCGCGCGGACCCGCCCCGTCCGGACCTGGGCCCGTCCGGGGAGGCGCCGGGACCCACGTCGTAGCGGCGCTCCTCGGGGCGGGGCTTCTTGGGACGGCCCTGGCCCTGGCCCTGCTTCTCGTCCCTGCTGTTGCCGGCGCCGCGGAAGTTGCCCCGCCCGCCGTTCCTGCCGCTGCCGCTACCGCTGCTTCGCATCAAAATTCCGTCGTCGTGTCAGTCGTGTCGGTCGTCTTCGTCGAGTGACCGCGGTCCGTGTCCGGCGCGTCGTCGGCGTCCGGGTCGAACGACGGAACACCCTCCTGGGTCTCGGCCTCGATCGCCTCCGCCTCCGGGAGGAAGGGCGCGAGTTCCGGGAGCTCGTCCAGGCCGCGCAGGCCCATCCGTTCCAGAAAGTAGTTCGTCGTCGTGTACAGGATCGCACCTGTTTCGGGTTCCGCGCCCGCCTCCTGGACCAGACCGCGCTGAAGGAGGGTGCGCATGACCCCGTCGCAGTTCACTCCGCGCACCGCCGAGACCCGGCTGCGGCTGACCGGCTGGCGGTAGGCGACCACAGCCAGGGTCTCCAGGGCGGCCTGGGTGAGCCGGGCCTGCTGGCCGTCCAGGACGAAGCGTTCCACGGCGGGGGCGTACCGGGCCCGGGTGTAGAAGCGCCAGCCGCCGGCGACGAAGCGCAGCTCGAAGCCGCGGCCCTGGACGGTGTACTCGTCCGCCAGCTCCCGCAGCGCGTCCGCGATCACGCGCCGGGGGCGCTCCAGGATCTTCGCCAGGTGCTCCTCGGTGGCGGGCTCGTCCACGACCATGAGGACGGCCTCCAGGGCGGGTCTGAGGGCGAGGTCCGCGACCGTGTCCAGGCCGGCGGGCATGTCGGCGGTGTGCTCGCTCACACCATCTCCTCCGTCTTCTCGTCCGTCCGCGTGCCGTTCTCGCGGCTCTTGTCGGGGTCCTCGGGCGGGCGGTCGAACTCGTCCGTCACCACCGGCGCCTCGTCCCCGTCCCCGCCCGTCCAGCGCACGGTGAGCTCGCCGAGGGCGGCCTCCTGCTCCAGCGCCACCGCCTTCTCCCGGTACAGCTCCAGCAGGGCGAGGAAGCGCGCGACGACGGTGAGGGTGTCGTCGGTGTCCTCGATCAGCGCGCGGAAGCTCGCCTCGCCCAGCACCCGCAGCCGCTCGACCACGATCCGGGCCTGCTCCTGCACGGACACCAGCGGTGCGTGGATGTGGTCGACGTACACCTGGGGCTTGGGCCTGGGCTGCATCGCCTTCACCGCGAGCCGGGCGAACCCCTCGGGGCCGATGCTGATGACCACCTCGGGCAGCAGTTCCGCGTGCTGCGGTTCCAGGCCGACGGTGCGGGGGTAGCGGCGGCCCTCGTCGTCGGCGCGGCGGGTGAAGATCTCGGCGATCTGCTTGTACGCGCGGTACTGCAGCAGCCGCGCGAAGAGCAGGTCGCGTGCTTCGAGGAGCGCGAGGTCCGCCTCGTCCTCGACCTCGGCGGCGGGCAGCAGCCGGGCGGCCTTGAGGTCGAGCAGGGTCGCGGCGACGACCAGGAACTCGGTCGTCTGGTCGAGGTCCCAGTCGGGCCCCATCGCGCGGATGTGCGCCATGAACTCGTCGGTGACCTTCGACAGCGCGACCTCGGTGACATCCAGCTTGTGCTTGGAGATCAGCTGCAGGAGCAGGTCGAAGGGGCCTTCGAAGTTGTCCAGCCGCACCGTGAAGACGCCGTCACCGGGCTCGGGCGGCTCCGGGGAGGCGGTGGGCGCCTCGGGGGCGGGAGCCTCGGGCGCGGGCGGCGGCGTGCCGGGGCCGCGGCCGAGCGCACGTCGGCGACCCGGTGGGCCGGGGGTGGGTGCGAAGCCGTCGTACGAGGTCATAGCCGTGGCAGGCTACCTGGTCACCGACCGCGCAGACGCCGTACGAGGATGCTCGCGTCCCCCCGGGACTCCAGATCGGCCAGCACGACGGCGACCGCCTCGCGCACGATCCGGCCGCGGTCGACCGCGAGCCCGTGCTCCCCGCGCAGCACGAGGCGCGCGTGCTCGAGGTCCATCAGTTCCTCGGCGGACACGTACACGGTGATCTTCTCGTCGTGCCGCTCGCGTCCGCTGGGCCGTCGTCCGGCCCCGCGCCCCCGCTTGCGCGGCTGGGCGGCGGCTGAACCTTCCTGCGCCGTCTGGCGCCGCCCGGTGCGCTCCTCGGGCGCCGGGCGTGCGTGGGGCTCCCCCGCCTCGGACTGGGCGGTGTCCGCGGCGACGTGCTCGTCGCCCTCGCCGTCACCGCCCTGGACGGGCACGGACTGCGGTGCGTCCGCGGTGGTGGCCGTCGCGTCGCTGTCCGACGCGGGAGCCGGCACCCGGGCCTCGCCGTTGGCCTGGCGCCTGGGGGTCGACGCCTGGAGCGCCATTCCCCCGGTGGTGCGGAACAGTTCGTCGGCCCCCGGCAGACTCACTCGGCGTGACACCGGGCGAGCACCTCCCTGGCGAGCTGGCGATAGGCGGCGGCACCGACGGAGTTGGAGGCGTACGTGGTGATCGGCTCACCGGCGACCGTGGTCTCCGGGAAGCGGACCGTGCGGCCGATGACCGTGTGGTAGACGTGGTCGTCGAACGCCTCGACCACACGGGCCAGGACCTCGCGGCTGTGCACGGTCCGGGAGTCGTACATCGTGGCGAGGATGCCGTCGAGCTCCAGCTCCGGGTTGAGCCGCTCCTGGACCTTCTCGATGGTCTCGGTGAGCAGCGCGACACCGCGCAGCGCGAAGAACTCGCACTCCAGGGGCACGATCACCTTGTGCGCGGCGGTGAGCGCGTTGACCGTGAGCAGGCCGAGCGAGGGCTGACAGTCGATCACGATGTAGTCGTAGTCGGGCAGCAGCGGCTTCAGCGCCCGCTGGAGCGTCGACTCGCGCGCGACCTCGGAGACCAGCTGGACCTCGGCCGCCGACAGGTCGATGTTGCTGGGCAGCAGGTCCATGTTGGGGACGGCGGTCTTGAGCAGCACCTCGTCCGCCGACATGCCCCGCTCCATGAGCAGGTTGTAGACGGTGAGGTCCAGCTCCATCGGGTTGACGCCGAGGCCCACCGAGAGGGCGCCCTGCGGGTCGAAGTCGACCAGGAGCACCCGGCGGCCGTACTCCGCGAGCGCGGCACCCAGGTTGATGGTCGACGTCGTCTTGCCGACGCCGCCCTTCTGGTTGCACATCGCGATGATCTTCGCGGGACCGTGGTCGGTCAGGGGGCCCGGGATCGGGAAGTACGGGAGGGGGCGGCCGGTCGGGCCGATGCGCTCGCGGCGCTGTCGGGCCGCGTCGGGCGCGAGCGTGGCCGCGTACTCGGGATCGGGCTCGTACTCGGCGTCGGGGTCGTAGAAGTGCCCTTCGGGCAGTTCGTCGTAGTCGGCGAAGTGGTTGTGGACCCCGCCACTTCCGTTGCCGGCCATGGCGTTCACGTGTTGGCCATCCAAGCTCTGGGGTGCTGTCTGAGCCAGGTGGGGGCTCTGGCTCTGGTGGGCAGCGAAGGTACGGACAGCGACGGAGCCGACAGCCTCGAACCCCGTGGGGCCCGTGCCCCGCGCAGGCGCTCCTGGTTGACCGCCCCCGGGAGAAAATGTCGACTCATTCACAAGTCGTCTTACCTCCTTGGTGACCAGGAAACTTCTAGATAGGTCAGCGTGGCACCATGCCGACGGTTGGCGACTCTATGGCGTGTCGGCGGTCCGCAGCAACACAATCCGCCGGACCCGGCCCGATGTGTCGGCAATGAAACATCCCGCTGTCAAGGGTGTCCGGACTCCGTTCGCCAGGTTTCACCGGTGTGCGAAACGGTTGAAGGGGTGCGTTCGAGGCGAGTTGAACGAGTGTCGCAAAGTGACCATACACACATCCGGCCGGACCTTGTCGGGCAAGGTCCGGCCGGACGACCGGTGTTGACGAGGCGGGTTGACCTGTCGCCTTGTAGCACCGGGGAGGTCGGCACTCAGCCGATGAGGGTGTCCAGTTCGACGTGCTCCAGGCCGTGCGCCTCGGCCACCTCGCGGTAAACCACCTTGCCCTCATGGGCGTTGAGACCCTTGGCCAGGGCGGCGTCGCGGCGCAGCGCCTCCACCCAGCCGCGGTTCGCGAGTTCCACGATGTAGGGCAGCGTGGCGTTCGTCAGCGCGTAGGTGGAGGTGTTGGGGACGGCGCCGGGCATGTTGGCGACGCAGTAGAAGACCGACTCGTGGACCTTGAAGGTCGGTTCGGCGTGCGTGGTGGCACGGGAGTCCTCGAAGCAGCCGCCCTGGTCGATCGCGATGTCGACAAGGACACTTCCGGCCTTCATCCGGGACACCAGCTCGTTGGTGACCAGCTTCGGGGCCTTGGCACCGGGGACGAGGACGGCGCCGACGACGAGGTCCGCCTCCAGGCAGGCCTTCTCCAGCTCGAAGGCGTTGGAGACGACGGTCTGGATCTTCGTGCCGAAGACCTTGTCCGCCTCCTTGAGCTTGTTGATGTCCTTGTCGAGCAGGGTGACGTGGAAGCCGAGGCCGATGGCGATCACCGCGGCGTTCCAGCCGGAGACGCCGCCGCCGATGATGACGGCCTTGCCGGCCGGCACGCCGGGGACGCCGCCGGGCAGGACACCGCGGCCGCCGGCCGCGCGCATCAGGTGGTAGGCGCCGACCTGCGGGGCCAGCCGGCCCGCGACCTCGGACATGGGGGCGAGCAGCGGGAGCGCGCGGTTCGCGAGCTCGACCGTCTCGTACGCGATCGCCGTGGTGCCGGACTCCAGGAGGGCGTCCGTGCACTCCTTGGACGCGGCCAGGTGCAGGTACGTGAAGAGGATCTGGTCCTTGCGCAGCCGGTGGTACTCCTCGGCGATGGGCTCCTTGACCTTCAGCAGCAGGTCGGCGGTGGCCCAGACCTCGTCGGCGGTGTCCAGGATCCGCGCGCCGGCGGCGACGTACTCCTCGTTCGGGATCGAGGAGCCGATGCCGGCGTCGCGCTCGACGACGACCTGGTGGCCATGGCGCACGAGCTCGTGCACACCAGCAGGGGTGATGGCCACCCGGAACTCGTTGTTCTTGACCTCGCGGGGGATACCGACCTTCACGTCGATCACGGTCCTTGACTCAGAGAATGTGGGGCATGGAACGACATACCCGGGCGCACTGGGCACACCAGGAGACACCGCAGGGGAACGAGCGGCAGAGCCAGTCTAATGAAGGCGTTCCTGCTGTCTAGCCTTTCATTGCATCAATCTTCATCAGATGTACTGCGGATTTCGCAGGAATCGATCTCCTGCTCCTGCTCCAGGGCCCTGTCGGCGCCGTCGGGGCCGCCCTCGGGCCCCTCACCCAGCATGCGCTCGGCCACTCCGCGCTGCAGGCGCGCGGCCGCCGGGTCGCCGAGCCGCTCCAGGGTGTCGGCGACCCTGAGCCGCAGCGCCACCTGGAGCCGGGTGTCCTCGGCGCGGCGCGCGTACTCGATGGCCTCGTGGCAGGTGCGCATCGAGTCCGCCGGGCGGCCCGCGTGCTCCTGGAGGCGGGCGAGCTCGCTCAACGCCCGCGCGTGGGCGGCCACATCACCCGCCCTGCGGTGCACCGCGACCGCGGCGCGCCCGTTGCGCAGCGCCTCGTCGTGGCGACCCGCACGACTCTGGACGGTGGCCAGGCGGCCGTACAGCCGGGCGGCGTCGGCGTGCTCGTCGCGGGCCAGCCGCTGGGCGAGCGCCCGGCCGTACCAGTCGGCGGCCCGGTCGTGGTCCCGCAGCTCCTGGTGGGCGGCGCCCACGGATTCCATCGCGCGGCCCGTCGCGTACGGGTCGTTCCCCCGCCGCCCGGCGTCCAGCGCGTCCCGGTAGCGGCGCAGCGCCTGGGCCGTACGGCCGGTGCGCGCGTCCAGGTCCGCGAGGTTCAGCAGCGCCGCCGCCTCCTCCCGGGGCAGGTCGCGGCGCTCGGCCACATCGCGGACGAGCCCGTGGACGAGATACAGCTCGGGCGCCGCGGCCTCGGTGCCGAAGTGCGCGACCAGGGCCCTGACCAGGGCGGCCATGAGCCGCCGGGCCAGCGTGTCCAGCTCTCCGTCGGCGACCGCGAGCCGGGCCGCGGCCAGCAGGGCGGGCTGCCGGGTGCGCAGCCAGTCCTCGGCGGCCCGGGGACCGGAGAAGCGCAGGGTCCCGGGCAGCGCGGCGAGCTTCTCACGGGCCTGGGGGCTGTCGGTCTCGGTGATCGCCCGGCAGGACTGGAGCAGCCGTACGGTCCGCTCCAGCATGCGCGCGCGGGCCAGCTGGAGCTCGGCGGGGCGGTCCTGGCTGCGCGCCCGGTCCCGCAGCAGGGGCAGCAGGCAGCCGGGGACCTCGTACCGGGGCCGGTCCGAGGTCCGCGCCTCGTCCCGGGCGCGGTCCTCGGGGCCGGGCGCATCGGTCCTGCTCGGGCCGGTCCCGGGCGGGTCGGCGCGCCGCAGGAAGGACTGGGCGGCGAGGCCGTCGAGAAGGGCGGCCGCGTCCCGGGGCGAGCAGCCAGCCAGCGCGGAGGCCGTGTGCGCGTCCACGAGGCCCGCGGGCGCCAGGGACAGCAGCCGCAGCAGCCGCTGCGTCAGGGCGGGCAGCCCCTCGTACGCGAGCTGGAAGAGCCGGGCCGTCGGCGGCCCCTCCTCCCCCGCCGAGCGCAGGTGCCTGGCGAGGTCGGCGACCGCGGCCTCGGGGCGCGCGGCGAGCCAGCCGCCCGCCAGCACGAGTGCGGCGGGCTGGCCGGCGCACTCCTCCACGAGCCCTTCGGCGGCACGCGGGTCGACGGTGACGCGCACCGCCCCGGTGAAGCGGGTGAGCAGGTCAAGGGCCGACTTGGTGTCGAGGCCGCCGAGGGTGCAGGGCCGCACGTCCGAGATCCCGGTCAGCGGCCCCTCGGAGACGGCGACGACCAGGCAGTCCGGTGTGTCGGGCAACAGCGCGTCGACCTGCTCTGCGGACACCGCGTCGTCCAGCAGGAGCAGCGCGCGGCGGCCCGAGAGCGCCTCGCGCACGGCCTGGCCGAGTTCGTCCGGCGGGGCGCCCGCGGGGACGGGCAGGCCGAGGGCGTCCAGCAGTTCGCGGGCGGTGCGCTCGGTGGGGACGGGGGTGCCGTCGGGTTCGCTGAGGCGGGTGCGCAGCACCCCGTCCCCGTAGCGGTGCCCGACCTGGCGCACCAGTTCGCGCGCGAGGGCCGTACGGCCGAGGCCGGGCCGGCCCGCGATGAGCAGGACACGGGCGCGGGGCGCCTTGCGGCCGGAGAGGGTGTCCAGGCCCGCGCGTTCGATGTCGGCGAGGAGTTCCTTCAGCTCCCGGGTGCGTCCGAGGAAGGGTCCGTCCGCGGCGGAGGGGCGCCGGGCGCGCTGGGACAGCTCGGCACCGTCTGTGTCCACCGCCTGATCCGCCACGGGCCACGCTCCCGTCCCACCGCGCCAACAGGGCCGCCACCATGGGGCGTGCCGCGCTCAGAGCCTAGTTGACGACCTGCGGCGTTCCGGGCGGAGCGGGGCCGACACATCGCCCAATCGGATCAAGCGATCGTAGGACCGTCATGCGGCCAAGGAGGACGGGAGCGAGGCGCGTGGCCGAGACCGCTCAGGCCTCGAACGGCCGTGCGGGCCAGGGCGCCTCCGCCGGGCGCAGGGCGTCCAGGCCGTCGCCGCCGCGCGCCGCGACCAGGGACAGGGCACCGACGACGAGGCAGTTGTTGTGCAGCTCACCGGCCAGCACCCCGCGGACGAGGTCGGCGAGCGGCACCCGGGCCACCTCCATGTCGGCCTCCTCGTCCTCCACCTCGAAGCGCCGCCCCTCGGCCTCGGACAGGCCGCGGGCGAGGAAGACGCGCACGGCCTCGTCGCAACCGCCGGGGGTGGTGTAGACGTCGGTCAGCACCCGCCAGTCCTCGGCCTTGACGTGCGCCTCCTCGTACAGCTCGCGCTGCGCGGCGTGCAGCGGGTTCTCGCCGGGGACGTCGAGAAGTCCGGCCGGGATCTCCCAGAGCTTGTGGCGCACGGGATGGCGGTACTGGCGGATCACCAGCACGCGGTCCTGGTCGTCCAGGGCGAGCACGGCCACCGAGCCGGGGTGGACCTGGTAGTCGCGGCGGGCGACGGAGCCGTCGGGCATGACCACGTCGTCGGTGCGCACCGAGGTCTTGTTGCCGACGAACGGGGTCTCGCTCGCCCTGACCCGCCACTGCTCGGGGGTGTCCTTGATCGCCATCTCGCGCTGTCCTCCCACGTCCTCGCACACGACCGGGGTGCGCCTCCCGCAGGACGCGCACCCCGGTCACCGTACCTTCTGGGCTACTTGCCGTTCTTGGCGCCGCCCTTGCCGGCTGCCGCCTGCTGCTGGCGCTCGACGGCGGCCTTCACCAGGCCGGCGAACAGCGGGTGCGGCCGGGTCGGGCGGGAGCGCAGCTCGGGGTGCGCCTGCGTGGCCACCAGGTAGGGGTGCACCTCGCGCGGGTACTCGACGTACTCCACGAGCTTGCCGTCCGGGGAGGTGCCGGAGAACTGGATGCCGGCCTTCTTCTCCAGCTCGGCCCGGTAGGCGTTGTTCACCTCGTACCGGTGGCGGTGGCGCTCCTCGACGTACTCCTTGCCGGCGTACACCTCGCGCACGATGGAGCCCTCGGCCAGCTTGGCCGGGTACATGCCCAGCCGCATGGTGCCGCCCATGTCGCCCTCGCCCGCCACGATGTCGAGCTGCTCGGCCATGGTGGAGATCACGGGGTGCGCGGTGACGGCGTCGAACTCGGTGGAGTTGGCGTCCGCGATGCCGGCGAGGTTGCGCGCCGCCTCGATCACGATGCACTGGAGGCCGAGGCACAGGCCGAGCAGCGGGATCCTGTTCTCACGGGCGTACTGGATGGCGCCGACCTTGCCGGACACGCCCCGGTCGCCGAAGCCGCCGGGCACGCAGATCGCGTCCACGTCGCCCAGCTGCTGCGCGGCGTCCGCCGGGGTCCTGCAGTCGTCGGACGTCACCCACTTGATCTTCACCCGGGCCCGGTTGGCGAAACCGCCGGCGCGCAGGGCCTCGGTCACCGACAGATAGGCGTCGGGCAGGTCGATGTACTTGCCGACCAGGGCGAGGGTGACCTCGTGGTCCGGGTTGTGGACGCGGTCGAGCAGGTCGTCCCAGGTCGTCCAGTCCACGTCGCGGAAGGGCAGGTCCAGCTTGCGGACGACGTACGCGTCCAGGCCCTCGGAGTGCACGACCTTGGGGATGTCGTAGATCGAGCGGGCGTCGGGGCAGGCCACGACCGCGGCCTCGTCCACGTCGCACATCAGGGAGATCTTGCGCTTGATGGCGGTCGGGACCTCGCGGTCGCAGCGCAGGACGATCGCGTCCGGCTGGATACCGATGTTGCGCAGCGCGGCGACCGAGTGCTGGGTCGGCTTGGTCTTCAGCTCGCCGGACGGGCCGATGTAGGGCAGAAGAGAGATATGAACGACGAAGACGTTGTCCCGGCCGACCTCGTGGCGGACCTGCCGCACGGTCTCCAGGAACGGCAGCGACTCGATGTCACCGACCGTGCCGCCGACCTCGGTGATCACGACGTCGACCTCGTCCGTCGCCATACGGCGGATCCGGTGCTTGATCTCGTTGGTGATGTGCGGGATGACCTGCACGGTGTCACCGAGGTACTCGCCGCGCCGCTCCTTGGCGATCACCGTGGAGTAGACCTGCCCGGTGGTCACGTTGGCGGAGCCGTCGAGGTCACGGTCGAGGAAGCGCTCGTAGTGCCCGATGTCCAGGTCGGTCTCGGCGCCGTCGTTGGTGACGAACACCTCACCGTGCTGGAACGGGTTCATGGTGCCCGGGTCCACGTTGAGGTACGGGTCGAGCTTCTGCATGACGACGCGCAGGCCCCGCGCCTTGAGCAGCATGCCGAGGCTGGAGGCCGTCAAGCCCTTGCCGAGCGAGGAGGCGACACCCCCGGTGACGAAGATGTGCTTGGTCGTCGTGGCTGTGTTGTTCCGGAAGGGCGGCATGGCCAAGAGGGGGCTCCCGTGGTCGCGTTCTGTCGTGCGTTCCGGCCTGCCCACCGGGGATTTCCGGGGGTGCCGTCGCTGCGGTTCGGGGGTTTTTCTCCCACCGGTCCACGGGCTACCAGCGTATCAGCGCCCGAGAGGGGCTGCTTCCGGCCACGCTCCGCGCACAGATCGAGACAGTCACCGGACCTTCACCCTTGGCCCACTCGTTCGGCGCACTCGCGTTGTCCTTCGGGGCACGCGGATCATCGAGGTGCGTCGTATCCTGCTCGGACACTCTGTGCCGAGCAGAACCGGAAAACGACACCACCCCCGTCTGTCACCGGAACAACAAGGGCTTGTCGGTTCGTTGAACATCGACCGCTTCATTTCCGAATGAGCGGGTGAGCGACGACCTTCTCACCGACCCCATTGACCCCAAGACCGCAAAGAGCGACCGCCCCTCGTGGGCGACGTGGCCGTTCGACTGGAGTTGCATTGGCCGGGCGCATCGAAGACTACGCACTCATCGGAGACATGCAGACCGCGGCGCTGGTCTGCCGGGACGGCACCGTGGACTGGTTGTGCCTGCCCCGGTTCGACTCCCATGCGGTCTTCGCGGGGCTGCTCGGCACCGAGGAGCACGGCTTCTGGCGGCTGGGCCCGGCCCACGCGCCGGACGCCGGGCCGCCGGCGGCCACCCGGCGCTCCTACCGCGGGGAGTCGCTGATCCTGGAGTCCGAGTGGGACACCCCGCGCGGCACGGTCCGGATCATCGACTTCATGCCCCCGCGTGACGGCGCCCCGCAGCTGATCCGGATCGTGGAGGGCGTCACCGGCCGGGTGCCGATGCGCTCCGCGCTGCGCATGCGGTTCTCGTACGGGCGGGTTGTGCCCTGGGTGCACAAGCACGAGGGGCGGACGGTGGCCGTGGCCGGCCCGGACTCCGTGTGGTTCGACACACAGTCCGAGACGTACGGCAAGGGGCTGACCACCTACGCGGACTTCACGGTCGCGCCCGGTGACCGGATCGCCTTCACGATCTCCTGGCAGCCTTCGCACAAGAACCCCCCGGCGCTGCCGGAGCCCGAGCAGTCGCTGACGGCGACCGAGGACTTCTGGCGCGAGTGGGTGGACCACTGCACGTACCACGGTCCCTACCGTGAGGCCGTGGTGCGCTCGCTGATCACCCTGAAGGCCCTGACGTACGCGCCGACGGGCGGCATCGTGGCCGCGCCGACGACCTCCCTGCCGGAGGAGATCGGCGGCGTACGCAACTGGGACTACCGCTACACCTGGCTGCGGGACGCCGCGATCACCCTCTCCTCGCTGCTGCGCACCGGCTACCGCGACGAGGCCCGCGCCTGGCGCGAGTGGCTGCTGCGGGCGGTGGCGGGCGACCCCGAGAACCTGCAGATCATGTACGGCATCGCGGGCGAGCGGGAACTGGGCGAGGCCGAGCTGGACTGGCTGCCGGGCTACGAGAACTCGGCGCCGGTGCGGGTGGGCAACGGCGCCGCGCACCAGTTGCAGCTGGACGTGTACGGAGAGGTCACGGAGGCGCTGCACCTGGCCCATATGACGGGCCTGGCGCGCAACGACTACGCGTCCCTGCTCCAGCTCAAGCTGATCCGCTACCTGGAGCAGCACTGGGACGAGCCGGACGAGGGCATCTGGGAGGTGCGCGGGCCGCGCCGCCACTTCGTGCACTCCAAGGTCATGGCCTGGGTCGCGGTCGACCGCACGATCAAGCTGCTGGAGTCCGGGGACGCGGACGGGCCCCTGGAGAAGTGGCGCGAGCTGCGCGACGACATCCACCGGGACGTGTGTGAGAAGGGTTACGACAAGGAGCGCAACACCTTCACCCAGTCGTACGGCTCCAGGGAACTGGACGCCTCGCTGCTGCTGATCCCGCAGATGGGGTTCCTGCCGCCGGACGACAAGCGGGTGATCGGCACGATCGAGGCGATCCAGCGGGAGCTCTCCACGGCGGACGGGTTCATCCTGCGCTACCCGACCTCGGGTGAGGAGGAGGGCGTGGACGGGCTGCCGGGCGACGAGGGGGCTTTCCTCGCCTGCTCCTTCTGGCTGGCGGACGATCTGGCGATGATCGGGCGCGTCGACGAGGCGCGCAAGCTGTTCGAGAAGCTGCTGGCGTTGCGCAACGATCTCGGGCTGCTCGCCGAGGAGTGGGACCCGCGGCTCCAGCGCCAGGTGGGCAACTTCCCGCAGGCGTTCAGCCATGTGCCGCTGATCGACACGGCGCTTCGGCTGACGGCGTCCGGAGCGTATGGCGGGTGAACCGCGGGCGGGGCCGGCCGGGTGCGGCACCGCCACAGATCTCGCGCAGTTCCCCGCGCCCCTGATAAGGGGCGCGGGGAACTGCGCGGACGGTCACCACGCTGCCGTATGCGGCCTGAGGAGGGGCGCGGGCCGGGGGGTGTTGCCTACCCTGGAGTCGGGGTCTCGTGGAAGGGGCCGTTGGCGTGGGGAAGGCCGCGGCGGCGTTGAGCGGACTGCGTCGGGAGCTGGACGGCGACGTCCTCGCCCCCGGTGACCCCGGCTACGACCAGGCGCGGGCGGTGTTCAACGCCCGCATCGACCGGCACCCGGCGGTGATCGCCCAGTGCGAGGGCACCCCGGACGTCGTCCGGGCCGTACGGTTCGCCCGGGAACTGGATCTGAAGATCGCCGTCCGCGGCGGCGGCCACAGCGTCACCGGCACGGCGGTGTGCGACAACGGCCTCGTCGTGGACCTGCGCCGGATGCGGACCGTCGCGGTCGACCCGCGCTCCCCCTCGGTACGGCTCGGCGGCGGCACCCTGACCGCGGAACTGGACCGCGCCACCCTGCGCCACGCCCTCGCGGCCGGCGCTGGCCGGTTCTCGGCCACCGGGGTCGCCGGCACCGTGCTCGGCGGCTGCACCGGCTGGCTGGACCGGCCCTTCGGCCTCGCCGCCGACGCCCTGCTCGCCGTGGACGTGGTGACCGCCGACGGCGACACGGTCGCGGCGACCCCCGAGCAGGAGCCCGACCTCTTCTGGGCCCTGCACGGCGGCGGCGGGAACTTCGGCATCGCCACCGCGCTCACGCTCAGGCTGCACGAACTCCCCGCGTTCTCGGCCGCCCTGCTGACGTTCCCGCCCGCGACGGCCCCCGAGGCGGTTCGGGCCTACCGCGACCTCGTCGAGGCCGGCCCCGCACGGCTCGGCGGCGCGGTGCTGTACACGGCGGACCGGCCGTGGTCACCGGTGTGCGGTGTGCTCGTCACCTACGCGGGCGCCGTGGCGGACCTGCGCGCACTGATCCGGCCGCTGTCGGCGCTGCCGCACCGGGCCGCGATCGTCTCCCCGATGCCGTACCCCGGTGTCCGTCGGCTGCTCGACGTCCCGCCAGGACTGCGCGGCCACGGATCGGCCGCACATCTGACCGCTCTGCCGGACGAGCTGGCCGACCTCTTCTGCGCCCGCGCCGCCGCGATGCCCGCGCCCACGTACTGCCGGTACGCGCTGTTCCCGCTGGGCGGCGCCCTCGCCCACGGGCCAGCCGGGCACCCCGCCCCCTGCCAGGACGCGGCGTGGAGCGCGCACCCGCTCGGCGCCTGGGCGGACCCGGCGGACGACGAGCGCGCGCTGCGGTGGGCCGACGCCGTCCACGACGACGTGCGTCCCTGGCGGACGGGGGCGGTGTACGCGGCGCCCGTCGCGGACACGGGCGGGGACCGATTGGTGGCCGGTCTGGACACCGGGACCCTCGCCCGCCTGGAACGCGTCAAACGGCGGTACGACCCGGACAACGTGTTCCGCTACAACCACAACGTCAGGCCCGCCTGACCACCGCCCGACGGTGCGCCCGGAGCTCCGGCACAGGTAGCGTCGCCGCATGGACAGCCGTTTCCCCCCGCAGAACACCCAGGGCACCGGGATCACCGTGCAGCGGGCCCTGGAGCTGCCCGGGCTGCGCGGCGGGCTGCCGGAGGTGCTGGCCGGCGCCGACCGGCTCAGCCGCACCGTGCGCTGGGTGCACGCGGGCGAGGTCCCGAACATCGCCTCGCTCCTCAAGGGCGGCGAGCTGCTCCTGACCACGGGCTACGGCCTCGGCACCCGCCCCGCCGAGCAGCGCGCGTTCGTCCGCACCCTGGCCGAACGCGGCATCGCGGCGCTGGTGGTGGAACTGGGCCCGCGTTTCTCCCGGTTGCCCGCCGCCCTGGTCGAGACGGCCCGGGCCGCCGGGCTGCCGCTCGTCCAGCTGCACCGCGAGGTGCCGTTCGTGGCGGTCACCGAAGAGATCCACACCGAGATCGTCAACGGCCACTACGCCCTGCTCCAGAGGGCCGAGGAGGTGCACCGGCGCTGCACCGAGGCGCTGCTCGGCGGCGGCGGGGTACCGCAGGTCCTCGGCATCCTGTCCGACTTCTGCGGCAACCCGGTGTTCCTGGAGACCCCCGACGGCCAGTTGCTGTACGCGACCGGCACCGGGCCCGCGGACACCGACCCGCTCCAGGTGTGGGAGGGGCTGCGCGACCAGCACCAGGACGAACCCCCGGCCGGCACGACCCTCGTGGACGTCCCCGGCGGCGGTCCGGGCGGCGCGGGTTCGGTACGGGCCCGGCTGGTGCTGCTGCCGGTCAGCGCGCCGATGACCCCCGTGCACCGGATGGCCGCCGAGCGGGCGGCGGGCATCCTGGCCGTGGTCCTGATGCAGGCCCGGCAGGAGGAGGAGCTGGCGGCACGCGGGCGGGGCGACTTCCTCACCGACCTCGCGGAGGGCCGCATCGCCGCCGAGGACGCGCCCGCGCAGGCCCGGGTGCTCGGGTTCCGGCCGGGTTCCGGCCCGCTGCTCCCGGTGGTGATGCGCCTGGCGGACGGGATGTCGCCGGGCGGCGGTGGCTGGGCGGTCCTGGCACGGGCGGTGGCGGAGGAGCTCGCCTCGGTCGGCGTGCCGGTGCTGCTCGGCGTACGCCCGGTGGAGGGCCGGGTCCCTCTGCTGCTGGGGCTGCGCGCGGAGGCGGAGGGTCCGGCGGTCGCCGACCGGGTGGCCACGGCGCTGCGGGCGGGAGTGGAACGCGCGGGCATGCACCGGCCCGGGGCCCGGCCGCCGGTCGTGGTGGTCGCCGCCGCGGGAGGCTGGGCGGCGGCGTCGGCGGGCCTGCGGCACGCGGCGGAGACGGCGACGGCGGCGCAGGGGCTGCCGGAGCATCCCTGGTACGACGCCCGGCGTCTCGACATCGACCTGCTGCTGTGGCGGCTGCGCGACCATCCGGACCTGGCGGCCTTCGTGGAGCGCGCGATCGGCCCGCTGCGCGACCACGACCACCGCTCGAAGCCACCGCTGCTGCCCACGCTGGAGACCTATCTGGCCCACGCGGGCCGCAAGGCGGAAACGGCCCGCGAGCTCCACCTCAACCGCCAGACCCTCTACAACCGCCTGGCCCGCATCGCCGAACTGCTGGGCACCGACCTCGACGACCCCCAGACGGTCCTCACCCTGAGCCTGGCCCTGAGAGCCCGCCGCCACGTCCCCTGAGTCCGGGGCCGCGGGGAACCGCGCAACGCCTCAAGCCCCCACCGTCAGGGGCGCGGGGAACCGCGCACAACCCACCACGCGCCCGCGGCCGAACAACGCACCGCACCGGAAAGCCGCCCGGCCGCGCGCGGCGCTACGCGTACGGCAACACCCGGGTCAACTCGTCGTAGACACTGAGCACCTGCGCCACCGTCTCGTCCTCGGTCGGCCACCCCGCGGCCTGCCGACCCCCCAGCCGCCGCAGCTCCTCCCGCCGCCCGGCGTCCCCGAGCAGGCGCACCACCGCGGCGGCCAGTGCCCCCGCGTCGCCGTACGGGACGAGTTCCGCCGCGTCCCCCACCAGCTCCCGCATGCCCCCGACATCGGTCGCGACCAGCGGCACCCCGGCGTGCAGGGCCTCCTGCGCCAGCACGGACCGGGACTCCCAGCTGCTGGGCAGCAACGCCAGATCCGCCGCGGCGAGCAGTTCACCGGCGTCCGCGCGCCGCCCCAGCAGCCGTACGGGCAGCTCCTCGTCCTCGATACGCCGCCGCAGCACCGTCCGCAGTGTCCCCTCCCCCGCGATCACGACCAGCGGCTGAGGATCGAGGTCGCGCCAGGCGCGCGCGGCGTCCAGCAGGACGTCGTAGCCGCGATGCCGGTCCAGGGTGCCGACGGCGATGAGCAACGGGCGGCCGACGGCCCCGAGTTCGGCGCGGACCTTGGTGCCCGGACCCTCCTGGTCGTCGCGGTCCACGGCGGCACGCGGCCCGGGCAGCGACACCGCGGCGAGCCGGGCGTCCCGGGCGCCGCGACGGCGGGCCCGGTCGACGAGGTCGGACGACGTGCCGAGGACCACGGACGCGGCTCTGGCCACCCGGCGTTCGAGCAGCCGCACCAGATGGGCGCGGGCTCCTTCGGCGTGCGCCCGGGTGTGCCAGGTGACGACCAGGGGGACGCGGCGGCCGCTGAGCGCGAGCACGGCGCGCAGCCCGGCGTGCAGCCCGTGCGCGTGCACCAGGTCGGCGTCCCCGCAGGCGACGCGCAGGGCGGCCAGCGCCGTGGGGTCCGTGCTGCGGGACACCGGGACGTGCCGTCCGCCGACGCCGGTGAAGTCGTAGGCGTGCTCGGCCTCGGCGGGGGCGCACACGGTGACCTGCACGCCCCGGGCGACCAGTCCCGAAGTCAGCGTGCGCACATGGGCGCTGCTGCCGGCGCTGCCCCCGCCGAGCACCTGCACGGTGCGCAGCGGCGACCGGCCGTGCGGTGAGTGGCTGCTCGCGAGGCTCACGTGGCCGGGGCTCCTGGTTCGGCGTCGGACGGTCACGAAGAAACGTACAGAAGGATCACGCGGCAGGGGTGGACCGCGCGACATGCCCGGCTTGGTGCGCCGGGCCGAGCCAAGCATGCCAGGACCGGGAGCCCGGCGTGACCCGGGACAGCCCTCAGGGGCGGTCCGTCCGGGCCGTCGCCAGCAGTTCCTCCGCGTGGGCTCGGGCCGTCTCGGAGTCCTCCTGGCCCGCCAGCATCCGGGACAGTTCACGGACGCGGTCCTCGCCTTCGAGCACCTTCACACCGGAACGGGTCACCGAGCCGTCGTTCGTCTTCTCCACCAGCAGCTGCCGGTCGGCGAACGCCGCCACCTGCGGCAGATGGGTGACGACCACGACCTGCGCGGTCTTCGCGAGCCGGGCCAGGCGCCGGCCGATCTCGACCGCCGCCTTGCCGCCGACGCCCGCGTCGACCTCGTCGAAGAGGTAGGTGGGCACGGGGTCCGTCCCCGCGAAGACCACCTCCACGGCGAGCATCACACGGGAGAGCTCACCGCCGGAGGCGCCCTTGGCGATGGGCCGGGGCGGTGCGCCGGGATGGGGTGCCAGCAGCAGTTCGACCTCGTCGACGCCCGAGGGCCCGCACGCGACCGCGCGTCCGCCGACCTCGACGCCCTCGGGGTCCTCGGTCTGCCGGATGTCGAACGACACGCGTGCGTGCGGCATGGCGAGGGAGGACAGTTCCGCGGTGACGGCGGCGGCGAACCGTTCGGCCGCGTCCGTGCGGGCGTTCGACAGCGCCTGGGCCAGGTCGCCCAGCTCGGTCCGCAGCCCGTCCCGCTCGGCGGTCAGCTCCTCGACCCGGTCGTCGTCGCCGTCCAGCTCGGTGAGCCGCGCGGCCCCCTGCTCGGCCCACTCCAGGACGGAGCCCACGTCCTGGCCGTACTTGCGGATCAGGGCGTTCAGCACCGCGCGCCGTTCCTCCACGGCCGTCAGCCGCAGCGGGTCGGCGTCCAGGTCGTCGGCGTACCCGGCGAGCTCACCGGCCACGTCGCCGAGCAGGATCCCGACCTCGCCGATCCGGTCGGCCAGCGCCGCCAGCGCCGGGTCGTGCGACCGCACTGCCTCCAGGGCGCGGTGGGCGCCCGCGACCAGCGTGGCCGCGTCGATGCTCTCGGGGTCCTCCGGGTTGCCCGCCAGGGCGGCGTGCGCGGCCGTCGCGGCGGACGCGAGCGCCTCCGCGTGTCCGAGCCGCTCCGCCTCCTCGGCCAGTTCCAGGTCCTCGCCGGTCCTCGGCTCCACGGCCGCGATCTCGTCGAGCCCGAAGCGCAGCAGATCGGCTTCCTGGGCCCGTTCCCGGGCGCGGGTGGTGATCTCCTCCAGCTCGGTGGCCACGGACCGCAGCCGCCGGTAGGCCTGCGCGTACTTGGTGAGCGGCACGGCGACCGCGTCGCCGGCGTACCGGTCCAGGGCCTGGCGCTGCCGGTTCGGTTTGAGCAGGCCCTGCTGGTCGGTCTGCCCGTGCACGGCCACCAGTTCGTCGGCCAGCTCCGCGAGCACGCCGACGGGGACGGAACGCCCGCCCAGGTGCGCCCTGGAACGTCCCTCGGCGGACACGGTGCGGCTGATCAGCAGCGCCCCCTCGTCGAGCTCGGCGCCGGCCTCCTCGGCGCGTACGGCGGCCGCGGCGCCCTCGGGCACGGCGATCCGCCCCTCCACGACCGCGTTCTTCGCCCCGATCCGCACGAGCGCCGGGTCGGCACGGCCGCCGAGCAGCAGGCCGAGACTGGTGACGACCATGGTCTTGCCCGCGCCGGTCTCACCGGTCACGGCGGTGAAGCCGGGCGACAGCTCCACGACCGCGTCGTCGATGACCCCGAGCGACCGTATCCGCATCTCCTCCAACACGGACACGACCATACGAGGTCGGCCGCCCACCGTGCGACGCCACCCGCCCCGCTGGGGCGAACCTGCAGGTAAGGACCCGCCACGAACCCCCCATATCACCCCGCCGAGCGAACACCCTCACCCTCCAAGGACCGCAGGGAACCACGCAACCACCCCAAGCCCCACCTCCCCAGGACCGCAGGGAACCACGCAACCACCCCAAGCCCCACCTCCCCAGGGGCGCGGGGAACTGCGCAAAAAGCCCCACCCACCCGCAGGTCCAGACACACCCCAGCCCCCACCCCCCAAGGGGCGCGGGGAACTGCGCAAAACCCCCCACTCACCCGCAGGTCCAGACGCACCGCCCTCGCGCGGAGCGCTAGTGCGGTGCCCCCCGCCACCCGGAAACAGGCAGCGCGAACTTCGCGACCAACCGGTCCGTGAACGAGGCATGGTGCAGCCGAGCCAACCGCACCGGCACCGCACCCCGCCGCACCTCCACCCGCGCCCCCACCGGCAGCTCCACCATCCGGCGCCCGTCGCACCACAGCACCCCGTGCGGGGTGTCCGGCTGCACCTCCACCGCGAGCACCGAGTCCGGCGACGTCACCAGCGGCTTCGCGAACAGCGCGTGCGCGCTGATCGGCACCATCAGCAGGGCCTCCACCTCCGGCCACACCACGGGTCCGCCCGCCGAGAAGGCGTACGCCGTCGACCCGGTGGGCGTGGCGCACACGATGCCGTCGCAGCCGAACCCGGTCACCGGCCGGCCGTCGATCTCCAGCACGACCTCCAGGAGCTTCTCCGCGGAGACCTTCTGCACGGCGGCCTCGTTGAGCGCCCAGTCGGTGTGCACGATGTCGCCGTTCCTGTGCACGACGACGTCGACGGTCATGCGCTCCTCGACCTCGTAGGCCTTCATCACGACCCGGTCCACGACCCGGTCGAGATCGTCGCGCTCGGCCTCCGCGAGGAAGCCGACCCGGCCGAGGTTGACGCCGAGCATCGGCACCCCGGAGGCGCGGGCGAACTCGGCGCCGCGCAGCAGCGTGCCGTCACCGCCGAGCACGATGAGCAGTTCGCAGCCGTCCAGGCACTGCGGGGTGGCCTCCTTGACCAGCTGCACCTCGTCCGGCAGCGGCAGGTCCTGCGCCTCGGCCGCGAGGACGCGCACGCCGATCCCGCAGTTCAGCAGTCCCTTGACCACGAGTTCCGCGCTCCGGATGGCCGCGGGCCGCCCCGTGTGGGCGAGCAGGAAGACTGTACGAGCTCGGTTCTGTGTCAACGCGGCCCCTCCGCCACTGCACGGTCAACGTCGGCCGGGTCCAGAGCGGGTGCCCCGGCTCGCAGCCACAGAAAGTACTCGACATTGCCCGACGGGCCGGGCAGCGGGCTGGCCGTCACGCCGTTCACGCCGAGCCCGAGTTCCGCGGCCCGTTCGGCCACCTGGCACACGGCCTCCGCGCGCAGCTGCGGGCTGCGGACGACACCGCCGCTGCCCAGCCGTTCCTTCCCCACCTCGAACTGCGGTTTGACCATCATCACCAGATCGGTGTCCGGTTTCGCGCACCGCACCAGAGCGGGCAGGACCAGTCCGAGCGGGATGAACGACAGATCCCCCACCACAAGATCCACAGGCTCCCCATCGATCGCTTCGAGCGTCAACTCCCGTACGTTCGTACGGTCCTTGACGGTGACGCGTTCATCGCTCCGCAGGGACCAGGCGAGTTGTCCGTATCCGACGTCGACGGCGACGACATGGGCGGCGCCCGCGCGCAGCAGGACGTCGGTGAAGCCCCCGGTGGACGCCCCGGCGTCCAGGGCCCGTCGGCCCGTGACCGCCAGGCCCTGGGGGACGAAGGCCGCGAGCGCGCCGGCGAGCTTGTGGCCGCCGCGCGAGACGTAGTCGGGGTCGCCGTCGTCCTGGGCCACGACGATGGCCGCCGCGGTCTCCACCTGGGTGGCGGGCTTGGTCGCGACGGTCTTGCCGACGGTGACCCGGCCCGCCGCGATCAGCTGGCCGGCATGCTCGCGCGAGCGCGCCAGCTTCCGGCGCACCAGCTCCGCGTCCAGACGGCGGCGTGCGACTCCTGCCACGTTCGGTTCAGCTCCTGTGTCGGTGGTGCGAGGGGGGCGCCGGAGGTCCCGGGCGGGCGTCGAGCGCGGTCAGCGCGTCACGCAGCCCCCTGTGTACATCCTCGTACACCTCCGCGTGCCCGTCGGTGGCGAGGTGGTCGGCGTCGGCCAGCCGCCGCAGCTGGGCGTCGACCTCCGCGTTGCCGGTGGGCGTGCGCTGCACGTTCAGCGGCGAGGGCGCGGCGGGGTCGTCCTCCGGCTCCCGGGCGAGGCCCTGCGGGACGTCGGGGTCCGCCACGGGGGCCTCGCTCTCGGACACAGTGTCGCTCATGCCCCGACGCTACCTCGAAGCACGGACGAGCACTGGGGTACCGTCGCTCACGATGGCGACCATGCAGGAGTGCCGCCGCGCACTCGACACACTCTCGGACAACCTGGCGGGCGCCGACGGGGACGTACGCGACGCCGCGGCCCTGAACCGCTCGCTCAGCTGCCGTATCACCGACCTGGACATCACGTTCGTCGGCCGGCTCGTGGAGGGCCGCATCGAGGTGCTCGACACGGTTTCGGGACCGCCGCCGCACAAGGCCCAGATCCGGTTGGCCATGGCGGGCGACGACCTGGTGGCGATGGTCGACGGCGAGCTGAACTTCGCCAAGGCCTGGGCTTCGGGCAGGGTGAAGCTGGAGGCGGCGGTCCTGGACCTGTTCCGCCTCAGAAAGCTCCTGTAGCGCTCAGGCACGGCCCTGGACCGGCACCCGTGCGCGGCTCGCGCGGGCCGCCGGCACCACCAGGGGGGTGCCCGTCTCCGGGTCCTCGATGACCTGGCAGCGCAGCCCGAACACCTTCTCGACCAGCGCGGCGGTGACGATGTCGCCGGGGGCGCCCTCGGCGATCACCTTCCCGTCGCGCAGGGCGATGAGATGGGTGGCGTAGCGCGCGGCGTGGTTGAGGTCGTGCAGCACGGCGACGAGCGTGCGCCCGTGCTCCTCGTGCAGTTCGGCGCACAGGTCGAGCACGTCGATCTGGTGCTGGATGTCGAGATAGGTCGTCGGCTCGTCGAGCAGCAGCAGCGGGGTCTGCTGGGCGAGCGCCATGGCGATCCAGACGCGCTGGCGCTGCCCGCCGGAGAGTTCGTCCACGTACCGGTCGGCGAGTTCGGCGACGCCGGTGCGCGCCATCGACTCCTGGACGACCTTCTCGTCCTCGCCCGACCACTGGCGCAGCACGCCCTGGTGCGGGTAGCGGCCGCGGCCCACGAGGTCGCCGACGGTGATGCCGTCGGGCGCGATGGAGGTCTGCGGCAGCAGGCCGAGGGTCCGCGCCACCTTCTTCGCCGGCATCGACTGGATGACCTGGCCGTCCAGGAGCACCTGTCCCCGGGTCGGCTTGAGCATCCGGGACAGGGCACGCAGCAGCGTGGACTTGCCGCAGGCGTTCGGTCCGACGATCACGGTGAAGGAGTTGTCGGGGATCTGAACGGACAGCTGTTCGGCGATCACGCGCTGGTCGTAGGCGAGAGTGACGTTGTCTGCGCGCAGACGGTTCACGGTGCTCCTCTTGTCGTTCGCTTCCACCCCGTTGCGGGCGCCGTTCGCGGCGCTCGTGTGCGGCCCGCCGCTCATATACGGCCCGCCCTGCGCTCGGTGACCAGCAGCCACAGCAGATAGACGCCGCCGAGGGTGCCGGTGACCACGCCGACGGGCAGTTGGTCCGCGCCGAAGAGCCACTGCGAGAGCCAGTCCGCGACGATCAGCAGGGCGGCGCCCATCACCATGGAGGGCACGAGGTTCGGTCCGGGCGACCTGGTCAGGCGGCGGGCGAGCTGGGGCGCGGTCAGCGCCACGAACCCGACCGGCCCGGCCGCGGCCGTGGCACCGGCGGTGAGCAGCACGGCGGAGACCATCAGCAGCAGCCGTACGCGTTCCACGCGCACCCCGAGGGCGTAGGCGACGTCGTCGCCCATCTCCAGCGTGCGCAGCCCGCGGGCGTTGCCGAGCACCAGCGGGACGAGGACGGCGCACAGCCCGAGCAGCGGCCAGACCTGGTCCCAGTCGCGTCCGGCCAGGGAACCCGTCAGCCAGGAGTACGCGCGTGCCGCGTCGACCAGGTCGGCCTTGGTGAGCAGGTACCCGTTGACGGCCGAGGCGATGGCGCTGACGCCGATGCCGACCAGGACCAGCCGGTATCCGTGCACGCCCTGTTTCCAGGCGAGCAGATGGATGGCGGCACCGGTGACGAGGCCGCCGACGAGCGCGCCCACGGCGACCTCGGTGGCGCTCCCGGAGAACAGCACGATCATCACCAGGGCGCCGGCCGTCGAGCCCTGTCCGAGGCCGAGGACGTCGGGACTGCCCAGCGGGTTGCGGGAGACGGACTGGAACAGGGCGCCGCCCAGTCCCAGCGAGGCGCCGACGAGCAGGCCGACGAGCGCGCGGGGCAGCCGCAGTTCGGTGACGATGAACTCCTGGCCCGGATCGCCGTTCCCGGCCAGCGTCCTGAGGACGGCCCCGGCCGGGATGGGGAAGTCGCCCGTGCCGACGAGGGCGACGCCCGCGGCGAGGGCCGCGGCCAGGAGCAGGGCGGCGACGACGACCGCGCGGACGTCCAGGCGCAGGGAGAGTCCGCCGGGCGCGCGCAGGGTGCGGGAGCGCCGTAGGGTGCGGGCCCGGCTCGGGGCGGGGGTGGCCTTGGGCTTCACGGTGGCCTTCACAGCTGCGTCGTCCTCCGCCGTCGTACGAGGAAGATGAAGACCGGGCCGCCGACGACCGCGGTCACGATGCCGACCTGGATCTCGGCGGGCCGGGCGACGACCCGGCCGAGGACGTCGGCGCCGAGCAGCAGCACGGGCGACAGGACGGTCGCGTACGGCAGGATCCAGCGCATGTCGGGGCCGGTGAAGGACCGTACGACGTGCGGCACCATCAGCCCGACGAACACGATCGGCCCGCAGGCGGCCGTCGCGGCCCCGCACAGCAGGGTGGCGGCGACCATGGACAGGGCGCGGGTGCGCGGGAGGTTCGCGCCGAGGGCGCGCGCGGTGTCGTCGCCCATGGCGACGGCGTTCAGCGGCCGGGCGAGACCCAGGGCGAGCAGGGTGCCCGTCACGAGGAACGGCAGGACCTGGGTGATGGTCGCGTCGGTGGCCGAGGCGATGGAGCCGACCGTCCAGAAGCGCATCTTGTCGAGGGCCGCGTCGTCCGTGATCATGACGGCCTGGAGATAGCCGTAGAGCGCGGCGCTGATCGCCGTTCCGGCCAGCGCCAGCCTGACCGGCGTGGCGCCGCGGCTCCCGCCGAGGAACCACACCAGCGCGCCCACGACCGCCGCGCCGGCGAACGCGAACCACACATAGCCGCTCAGGCTCGTGACGCCGAAGAAGGTGATGGCGGTGACGACCGCGGCGGACGCGCCGGCGTTGATGCCGAGGATCCCCGGGTCGGCCAGGGGGTTGCGGGTGAGGGCCTGGAGGACGGCGCCGGCGAGCCCGAGCGCGGCACCGGCGAGCAGCCCGAGGACCGTACGCGAGATCCGGTCACCGACCACGACGTCGTCGTACGTCCCCGTATCGTGGAACAGACCGTGCCAGACCTGCTCCGGGGACAGGGCCTTGGCCCCGATCGCGATGCTGGCCAGCACGACGAGCGCGAGGACCGCGACGGAGGCGAGGAGGCCAAGGGAGCGTATCGCCCAGCGGGTTGGGGGCACGGGGGCGGTCTCCGCGCGTGGTTCGGGAGGACTGTCGACCAACACAAGGTTAGGTTAGCCTACCCTCGCCACTGGGCTCGATGCCGTCGCCCGCACCGCCCGGCCGCCGGGCTCACAGACCCAGTCGCGCCAACGCCTTCCCGCTCTCCAGCTCGCACACACCGTCACCGGCCGCCGTCCAAGCCGCCGCGCACAGCGCGCGCAGCCCGTCCATCGGCTCCCCCTCGCCCGCCAGCTCCAGACGCTCCGAGGACGCCGTCGCCGTCCAGCCGCCGCAGCGGAACCCGGCGTCCGCCTCGACGACGTCGGGCTGACCGGCCGACAGCCCGCGCAGGTCCGCGTCCACGTACGAGGGACGGTGGTGCGGGGGCGCGGCGAGCAGCTGGGCGCCGTCCGTCACCCCGGTCAGCACGAGCAGCGAGTCGACACCGCCGTTGAACGCGCCCTCGATGTCCGTGTCCAGCCGGTCCCCGACCACCAGGGGCCGCTCGGCGCCGGTCCGCAGGATCGTCTCCCGGTGCATGGGCGGCTGCGGCTTGCCCGCCACCTGCGGCTCGGCGCCCGTGGCGATCCGCACGACCTCGACCGCCGCGCCGTTGCCCGGCGCGATACCGCGCCCGCTCGGGATCGTCAGATCCGTGTTGGACGCGAACCACGGCACCCCGCGCGCGATGGCGTACGACGCCTCCGCGAACCGGCCCCAGGCCAGCTCCGGCCCGCCGTAGCCCTGCACGACCGCCGCAGGCTCGTCGTCGGCCGACTCCACGGGCACCAGCCCCCGCTCCCGCAGCGCCACCCGCAACCCCTCACCGCCCACGACCAGAACCCGCGACCCGGCCGGCACCTGCTCGCCGATCAGCCGCGCGACCGCCTGCGCCGAGGTGATGACGTCCGAGGCCTCGGTCGCCGTCCCCAGCTCGGTGAGATGCGCGGCCACCGCGTCGGGGGTGCGCAACGCGTTGTTCGTGACGTACGCCAGATGCATGCCCTGCTCGCGAGCGGTTCCCAGCGACTCCATGGCATGCGGGATCGCCCGCCCGCCCGCGTAGACCACACCGTCGAGATCGAGCAGCGCCGTGTCGTAGGCCTCGCTCAGGCGGCGCGCACTGCCCTCGGGCCGCGTCCTGACGGTCTGGCTCATTACGCATCGCTCCTCGTTCGTTCGCTTTCCCCCGATCATCGCGCATGCCACTGACACACTTACGATGCATCAATGAACACTGCAGGTCCCGGGGACGTACCGGCGCGCACGGGTCTGGAGCTGGCCCCCTTCCGAGGGCTGCGCTACGACCCCGACCGTGTCGGCAGCCTCGCCGCCGTCACCTCGCCGCCGTACGACGTCGTCGTACGGCCGGACGGGCTGCACCAGCTCGAATCGGCCGATCCGCACAACATCGTCCGCCTGATCCTTCCCCAGGCGTCCGACCCGGCGGCACGCAACAAGCAGGCCGCCGAGACGCTGCGCCGCTGGCTGGCCGACGGCATCCTGACGGTCGACGCCGAGCCCGGCCTCTACGTCTACGAGCAGCGAGGCGGCGGACTGCTGCAACGCGGCGTCATCGGCGCGCTGCGCGTCTCCCCTCCCTCGGACGGCGTAGTCCTCCCCCACGAGGACGTGATGCCCCATGTGGTCGCCGACCGCGCGGCCCTGATGCGTGCGACGTCCGCCAACCTCGAACCGCTGCTGCTCACCTATCGCGGCAACACCTCCGGCACCGGGGCGACGGCTGTCATCGAACGCACGGCCGAGCGCCCGCCGCTGCTGTGCACGACCACGGAGGACGGATTCAGCCATCGTCTCTGGGCCGTCACGGACCCCGCGGAACTCGCCGAGATCGAGGCGGACCTGAAGCGGCACCAGGCCCTGATCGCCGACGGCCACCACCGCTGGGCGACGTACCTGCGTCTTCGCGCGGAGCACACCTCGCCCAGCCCCTGGGACTACGGTCTGGTCCTCCTCGTGGACACGGTCCGCTACCCGCTCCGGGTCCGGGCGATCCACCGGCTGCTGCACCGGCTGCCCGTGGCGGACGCCCTGTCCGCCGTGACGGGGCTGTTCCGCGTGCGGAAGCTGGACGCCTCCCTGCCGCAGGCCCTGGAGGCACTCGCCGACGCCGCCTGCGCCGGCACCGCGTTCCTGCTCGCGGGCGAGGGCACCTTCCATCTGCTGGACGAGCCGTCCCCCGAGCTCGTGGCCCGCACCGTCCCGGCGGACCGGCCGGAGGCCTGGCGCACCCTGGACGCCACGGTCCTGCACGCCACGCTGCTCGGCCATGTCTGGAACATCCCCGACGACTCCCCCGAGCACATCGCCTACATCCATGACGCCGCCGCCACCGTCGAGAAGGCGGAGCGCGACGGAGGCACGGCCGTGCTGCTGCACCCCGTCCGCGAGGACGTCGTACGGGAACTGGCCCGGCAGGGCGTGACGATGCCCCGCAAGTCGACGTCGTTCGGCCCGAAGCCGGCTTCCGGCCTGGTCCTGCGCATGCTGATGCCGCACGGCTCGCTCTGACGGAAAACAGGGCGGGATCCGGATGTGGATCCCGCCCCGTCACCTGCCGAGGATGGCCGGCTCAGCCTTCGGCGGCCTCGTTCCGAGCCTCGTCCTTGGCCGCGCTCTCCGCCTCCGCCGGGACGTCGTCCCCGGCGCCGTCAGCCTCGTCGTCGTCGTTCTCGACCTCGACGTCGTTCTCGGGCGTGCCCTCGCCGGCGTCGTCGCTCTCGTCGAGGTCACCGAGCGCGTCCACGAACTCCACCCCGTCCAGCTCGGCGAGCCGGTCGGAGGCGTCCGTGCTGCCGTCCTTGTCGGCCTCGACGGCCTTGGCGAACCACTCGCGCGCCTGGTCCTCGCGGCCGGCGGCCAGCAGGGCGTCGGCGTACGCGTACCGCAGGCGAGCGGTCCACGGCTGGACGGAGTTGGACGCGAGCTCCGGGCTCTGCAGAGTCACGATGGCGGCGTCGAGCTGCTCCATGTCCCGCCGCGCACCGGCCGCGACCAGCCGCATCTCGACCTGGCCGGCCTTGTCGAGCTTGTGCACCTCGGGGGCGCCGGCCATGTCGAGCGCCTTCTCGGGCCGACCCAGACCCCGCTCGCAGTCGGCCATGACGGGCCACAGCTCGGAGCTTCCGGTCATACGGCGGGCGGCACGGAACTCGGCGAGCGCCTCGCTGTACTTCTCGTTGGCGTACGCGGCGAATCCGGCCGCCTCACGCACGGCGGCGACACGGGACGCGAGACGCAGCGCCACCCGGGAGTAGCCGTAGGCCTGCTCGGGATCCTCGTCGATCAGCCGGGCGACCATCACCAGGTTCCTGGCGACGTCCTCGGCGAGCGTCTTCGGCAGGCTCTGGAGCTGCTGGCGTACGTCGCCGTCGATCTCCTCGCCGGTGACGTCCTGCGGGATCGGCAGGCGCTTGATCGGCTCACGGTTCGGGTCGCGGTCCTCGCGGAAGCCACCGGGGCGTCCGCCGCGGTCGTCACGGCGGTATCCGCGGTCGCGGTCGTCGCGGCGGTCGTCCCGTCCGCGGTAGCCGCCGGGGCGGCCGCCCCGGTCGTCGCGGCGGGGGCCGCGAGCACCACGGTCGTCGCCACGCCGGTCGTCGCGTCCGCGGAAGCCACCGCGGTCGTCCCGACGGTCATCTCGCCGGTCGTCACGGCCGCCGAAGCCGCCGCGCTCGCCGCGCTGGTCGTCACGGCGGCCGTAGCCGGCACGGTCACCGCGCTCGCCGTCCCTGCGGTCGTCGCGGCGGAAGCCGCGGTCGTCCCCGCGCCGGTCGTCGTCGCGGCGGCCGAAGCTGGGACGGTCGTCGCGGCGGTTCCCGTAGCTGGGACGGTCGTCGTCGCGGCGGCCGTAGCCGGGGCGGTCGTCGCGGCGGTTCGCGAAGCCGGGGCGGTCGTCGTCACGGCGCTGGGCCGGACGGTCACCGTCACGCCGGAACCCACCACGGTCATCGCGGCGGTCGTCACGGCGGTCATCGCGTCCGCGGAAACCGCCGGGGCGTCCGCCTCGGTCGTCGCGGCGGAAGCCGCGGTCGTCCCCGCGCCGGTCGTCCCCGCGCCGGTCGTCGTCGCGGCGGCCGAAGCTGGGGCGGTCGTCGCGGCGGTTCGCGAAGCCGGGTCGGTCGTCGTCACGGCGCTGGGCCGGACGGTCACCGTCACGCCGGAACCCACCACGGTCGTCACGACGGTCATCGCGGCGCGGGCCACTCGGGCGGTCGTCGCGGCGGAAGGCGGGACGAGCCCCGCGGTCGCGGTCGTCGCGACGGAAGCCACCACGGTCGCCGTGGTCGGCACCGCGCTGGTCGTCGCGCCGGCCGTCCCGGCGGTCATCTCGCCGGTCGTCACGGCCGCCGAAGCCGCCGCGCTCGCCGCGCTGGTCGTCACGGCGATCGTCGCGTCGGAACCCACCACGGTCGTCGCGGCGGAAGCCGCGGTCGTCCCCGCGCCGGTCGTCGCGCCGGCCCTGACCGCCCCGGTCGTCCTCGCGGCGACCGCCGTAGCTGGGGCGGTCGTCGCCCCGGCGGGGGCCCCCGCGATAGCCACCACGGTCACCACTGTCCCGGCGGCGCTGGTCGCGCTCAGGACGCTCGTCGGGAGAGTTGGGGGACATGGTGACTCCTGTCTTCGGTACCGCAAAGTCATTCTCGCGCAACCGGGTATCCGGCGCGCTCCGGAAAAAAGAAAGGACCCCTGGTCCCAGCGAGTGCGCTGGGACCAGGGGTCCTCCAAAGATTGTTCGGCGGCGTCCTACTCTCCCACAGGGTCCCCCCTGCAGTACCATCGGCGCTGTAAGGCTTAGCTTCCGGGTTCGAAATGTAACCGGGCGT